>JAHFQA010000015.1 GCA_023266475.1 Candidatus Woesearchaeota archaeon
ATTGAGCGTGCCAAAAATTCGTTGCACGCTCAATTTTTTATTAAGAAAGTAGAAAAACTTTAGGCAAGGCAATTCATCTACACAGAAACTGTGTAGTATTCTTGCCTACGAGAATAAAATTATAAATGGTTAATCAAAACATATTCAAATGAAGCTGACTAAATCAAACTGGATTGTTTTTTTGATAGTTGCCTTGATATTTGCTGCCATAGAGTTTAGGGGCTTGTTTATAGTTGCGCCCGGCGATGAAAATGTCTATTTTTATATGGCAAAGTCTGTTGCTGACGGGCAATTGCCTTACAGGAACTTTTTCCTGGCGCATCCTCCGCTGCAAATAATAATTTTAGCAGTTATTATAAAAATTTTTGGCGTCAATTTTGTGATTTTCAAGTCAGCTGAGCTTATTTCACTTATTATAGCGTCTTTTTTACTCTACAAAACATCCTTGGGGGTCTTTAAGGATCATTTCAATGATGCCAATGCCAATTTAATCTCATTTTTATCATTGGTTCTTTTCTTGTTTTCTTTCGAGATAATGTTCAAGGCAACATTTGCGCTAGGAATAAACTTGTCTCTGATGCTCACCATGGCGGGATTTTATTTAATATTCACAAAAAGATATTTCATCGGGGGAATTTTTGCTGGGCTTGCCGGATTGGCGAGATTTTATGCATTAGTTCCCATGATTGCAGTTTTTCTATTTGTATTTATAAAAAAATCCATTGAGAAAAAACCAAGAGATTTTTTGTATATGATTGCGGGCTTTTTGCTGATTTTTGGTTCAGCAATTGCCATTATAACAATAGTGTTTGGGCATTATTTTACTGACGATGTGGTTAAGTATCATTTTTTAAAGCCGATGCTTCCAAACCAGAGAAGCATTGTGTATCAGCATATAATCACAGAAGACTGGGTTGTCATAGCCTCATTTTTGTCTTCTATATTTATAAAAAACAAGAAGCGATTCCAGATTTTTTACTTTGTCATATTTGGATATCTTGCATTTTTATTGGTGCTGAATGTCCCGGCGGAGTTTTATTTCAGCATAGCATTTCCTTTCATGGCAATTATTGGAGGTTATAGCGTCGTTGAACTGATTAGGAAAATAAGTTTTCCAAAGCCGATAAAAATCCTTATTATATTTATTTTAATTTCGATTTTTTTATGGAATCTTTTGCCAGATATAGTTTTTCTTGAAAAATTCGGGTTTCTTGAATTCCAGCCTTTGGGCCAGATGGCAAATATTGTTTCAACAACAAAGCCAAGCCAGAATTTATTTGGAGATGATGGAACAGTTCCATTACTTGCATTGCTCACGAACAAAAGCATTGCCTTGAATTACATTGATTCAAACGAGATGAGGTTCACTTCAGGATTAAGCAATTTTTACATTTTTGAAGGTGAGCTGAATAAGGCTAATTTGTCTTACATCATTTACAGGAAAGGCAGGGGCCTGCACCAGATACTTCAGTTCCGGCAGTACGCAGAATCAAGATGCAAGCCATACAGGGAATTTTTTGATGCAACAACAGGATATTTTCTGGTATACTGGTGTTGAAGGGATTATTTTTTAATGCAATAAATTGGCGAAGCCGTGCGTATGAGTTGAACGCGAGCGTGCTCAAATTGGAAAGCGAGCTTGCGTGCTTTCCTCGCAAGCAACTCGATGCGTTCTCGCACGCAACTCAAACAGCGAGGCTGAGCACTAAAATATGTGAGCGAAGCGAACGGATTGAATTTTTTAATATTCCAACAAATTTTACATTTTTGTTCTTCTTGCGCTTGACAAAAGGTGGAATTCAACAACTAAAAATTCAAAAAAATATTAATTAAATAAGTAAAAAATAGCTTGTAATGATAAAATTCAATAAACTATTTTAACAATAACAAAATAAAACAGAGAACCAATTATTTACTTAAACTCCAGTTTCTTTGTCCTAAAGCCCTGCCTTTGGACATGCATTTTTTTGCAGATTTTGCATTCATACCTCAAATCAGTTTTCTTTGTCGGCTTTTTGCCTGTCATTTTGAACTTGCTGATTGCTGGCTTTGAGTACCTTCCAAGATTTCCCTTTCCGCGCGCTCTTCCTCTTTTTCTTGCCCTTACTTTTGAGCCATAGGTCAGGCTGCTCGGGTTTTTCTTCTTAGTAATTGTAACAGTGTGTTCTGTATGTTTCTTGCAGTACGGGCAATACCTGTTGACCAGTTTAGGCATCTTCATAAGAGTCTGGATTTCAAAGCGGTTTAAAAAGGTTTCTAAGGGGGATATTTTGTAGTCGAAAAATTATAAATTTTCTTTCAAAATATCAGTTAATTTTTTCAAATATTTTATTTTTTCTGATTTGTTTGTGTATTGGACAGGCTGCCCAAAAGATTTATCAATAAAAGTTCTTCTTTCAAATGTTCTATGTTTTTTGTATCGGGGCGTAATGTGGACATGTAAATGATGTTCCCAATTTCCATTTTGCTGTACGTTAAACCAATCCGGATTGAATTTTTTAGTCAAAATTTTCTGACCGGTTTTTACAATACTCAGCATTTCAATAATATCATTTTTATTTAAATCGGAAAATAATTCTTTATGTTTTTTAAGAACAATAACGAGGCTTCCAAGAGTATGCTGATAATTTCCAACACATAAATCCCAATATTTAAATTTTTTAATCAAGAAAACATATTCATTTATGTTACATAGGTTGCATTTTGCTAAATTTCTTTTTAATATCATAATAAATAGTTTATTCTTCCTTAATCTCTTCAGCTTTGCTTTTGTTTATTAGGACATCTGCAACTTCTGCAGGCAGGTTTGCAATATCTTCTTCTTCAAAAGGCCCGTACTCTTCCAATTCTGGCCCTACAAACTTTGGAATGTGGCTTAAAAATCTCACCAGCTTAGTGGGTTTTTTTAGCTCTAATGCCGTCTTGAATTCCATAGATGGCTTAGTAACTGACAATGCCTGCATAAATGGCATTTTCTCGTTGAGAACGCTGTTGAGAATTTCATCTCTGTAAGTATCTAAAATGTTTGTCATTGCATCAAAGAAAACCTTTTCTTCCTTCATCAAAGCAGTTGTATCTATAAGGTTGGATTTTGTCCTGCTTTTGTCAAGAGCCAAGCTGATTATTTTCTTTTCTCTCCTTTCATATAGTTCCTTGAGAATTTTATATATGTTGTCTAACTGCCTCTCTGTTTTCTTTTTTTCCTCGACGGTAAAAAGCGAATCGCTTTTGGCTTCGAGAATCTTTTTCTTATCTTTTATATAGCTGATTGTATCGCTGTAAAAGCTTGGCTCAAGCTTCTGCAAATCGGCTCGTTCCCTTTCCCTCTTCAAAAGCTCAAACAGAGTTTCGTAAGTAATAACTACTTCCTGCAAGATTTCACCCCAATTGTAAATGGATACCAAGTTCTTTAAATATGTTTTTATTGTATCTCTATAAGCCAATACCTTTTTAAAAACACATTACATACATGTAATTATGGCAGAGCTTGTATTTAAGGATTTAAGATTTGAGAAAGAAAGCAATAAAATAAAGGTTAATTTCCTTAGGATGTTTTATTTTTACCTGGAAAACAGCAAACTCCAGAAGATCGCGCCATTTGAAATTAACAAGAATTCCATAACATTTGAAAAAATATCTGAAAACAGCGCAAGGAAAAAATTTGATTTTCTTTTGTATAACTCATTTAAGCATCTGAAAAATAAGCTGAACAATAAAACAACAATTTACATCCACCAGTCATCTGGAATTCCATTGATTGGAACAAACTATTTTGGCTTAATTGACAGGGGAACAAATATAATTGAAGTAAAGCCAATTACAAGCTGCAACATAAGCTGTATTTTCTGCTCTGTTGACGAGGGGCCATTTTCAAAAAGAAAAACTGATTTTGTCGTTGAGAAAGATTACATAGTCAACGAATTAAGGAAGATTGTCGAATTCAAAAAAAGCGACAATATTGACGCCCATATAAATGCGCAAGGCGAGCCAACATTATACGCTGATATGATTGATCTTGTGAGAGATATTATGTCAATTAAGGGTGTTAAAAGAAGCTCTATAGATACAAATGGCACTTTATTGAGCAAGCAATATGTTGATGAACTCGCAGATGCCGGATTGACAAGAATCAATTTATCATTAAATGCCTTAGATCCTGAAAAAGCCCAGAAGTTTGCTGGCCATCCGTATAATTTAAGCAAAGTAATTGAATTAGCCAGATATATACCAACTAAAATGGACTTGATAATAGCCCCTGTATGGGTGCCTGGCTTTAATGATGAAGAGCTTCCAAAACTGGCAAAATTTGCAGATGAAATTGGTGCTGGCAAAAACTGCCCGCCGATTGGGATACAAAACTTATTAAATTACAGGTTTGGCAGGAATCCTATTGAGACTGTTTCCATGGAGCAATTCTACACAAAAATGAGCGAATTATCGACAAAGCACAATATAAAGCTTATTTTTAACAAATCTGCGTTTAATGTTGAAGATTTGCCAGAAGTCCCTAAGCCCTTCAAAAAAGGCCAAATAATAGAGGCAGAGATAGTATTGCCTGGGAGAATAGGCAACGAAAAGCTTGCGGTAGCACAAGAAAGACTGATTTCTGTGCCAAACTGCTACAGAGAAATAGGTGAAAAGGTTAAGTTAAGGATTAAAAGAACAAAGCATAACATTTTCTTAGGAGAATTATTGAATTAAATATCTAATCCAATTGACTTTACTTTAAATTTGGGGTTGTAACCCATTAATAAAATTTCTGAAATAACAAATATTGAATCCTCTATTAGAACAAGAAAATATAAAAAAGAAAAAATAAAGGGTTTAAACCCTTAAGCTGTGCTTGATGGTGCAGCAACTGTTAATTGGTTATTCACTTTCTTGACAGTCACTTTTGTGCCCTTCAAGCTAGCTTTGTAGTCACCATAGTTAGCTACTACTGCTGCTGCATTTCTTGTATCAACAGCTGAGTATCCTGCTACTAGCATTGCTACATTGCCGTTTGCATGCTCAAACAACTGGATCTTACCTTCTCCTGGTACGAATCCTGCAGTACAATCAGCTGGATTTCCCATAACTGTTGCAGCTGCTGCGTTTGCACATGGTCCACCTACAAGGATTGTATTTTGTCCCTTTACATCAGATACTTCTGATGCTAGCTTTGCAGCTCCCACTTCTATTCTTTGCACAGTTACAGGGTCGGAAGTTTTTACTCCGGATTCTGAAAACGAAGCACCTTGGGAAGTTATGTAAACCAAAGGCACTCTCTGCTTTGTTGGCACTTCAATGGTTATCATTGCAGGGTCGTTTGTTGGTGTTTCGTATGTATAGGAACTACCATAGCTATCATAGCCATATGCAATGTTTGATTTACCGCTTGGGGTTCTCAAGTTGATTCTCTTGTGCCCTCCTGCCTGACCTAGGGCAGATGTTGTATCCTGAGCCATTTGTACTTTGGCTGAAGATGCTGTAATATTCCATCCCAAAACTGTTGCAGGTAGTGTTTCTACGCTGTCCCTAGCATTATTATCCCTGCTTTCATCTGGAATCCTGAAAGATATGAACACAATATCCGCCTGCACACTTCCAACTGTTCCTGTCTCGTTTGTAACGTTTATTTCCATACCACTCTTGGTGGTAATTATTACTGGTTCGGTTGCGTTTTGAGATGGCCCGCCTGTTGATATAATTGAGCCATCTGCATTCAGGTCAACTGCAATTGCGAAGTCGTTTGTTTTAATTCCAGCAGTTGAGTACACAATAAAATCAGATCCACCCACTTTCAATGTTGCCAACTTTGTAAATGTATTGGCTCCATCAGGTCCCAATATGGTGGTTGCAGTAGAGTTACTAAATGGCTGCTCAATATCACCTGAGCCAAGGTTTCTAAACCTTAAAACAGGGTTGTCATTTGTTACCTTGTCAGCACCTTTGTATTGCATAGCATATGTTGGCCTTTCTCCTCTCTTACGGCCAGCTGTGCTATCTGACAAAATAAAGTAGTCATCCTTGTTAATTGTCCTGTTTTCCTTGTTTACAAGTACTCTGCTGCTTGTATCACCCATCATCAGCTGAGATCCGGTTGGTCCCCTTGCAATTGGCAAAACTGCCTTATTACCATCTCCATTTGTAAACTCAAGGTTGTATTGGCTCGAGCCACTTGTTCTAACCTTAACTGTATCTGTGGATTCTTTCGATAATCCTCTGTATTCCACATCCCAATTTCGTGTAAACAAAACTTCCGGCTTAGAACTTGAACTCGCTTTCTTAATTGCCTCGCTTAATTTTCCGCCAGCTGGAACGAAAAGGTTATCATCTGCGGTCATATTAACTGAAATTCTACTAATCTTATAAGTTGAGTTTGTGTCAGAACCTTCAATTGTAGCAATTGCATTGCTTATTGACCTGTCATCAACCTTAATCGCAGTTTCACCAATAGCAACATTGTTAACATCTGTGTCCTTCAAAACAAGCTTTTGAGCTCCGATGAAGAAAGTTGCGCTGTGGATACCACCGGCAAAGTTCTGGAACAAGATTTCAGAAATTCCTACATTTGTTCCGTCTGCTAGCTTGTCTGTGTCTCCTTTGTTCATCTTTCTTGTTGTCTGGCCGTTTACAGTAAGCTGTGCAGATGTTGAATCTACATAACTTAAAGTTACCTCATAATCTTTGCCAACAACAGTGTATGTCTTGGTCTGCTTCTCAGTAAGTGTGTCTTTCCCCGAGCCACCCATTAAAGTCAATTCAACATTTGAACCGACTGTTGAGATTCTTTTAGCAGTTACAATGGAATACTTCTTCCCAAGCATTGTCACGTCTACATTCTGGAAGTCAGTTAAGAACAATCCTGTTGTAGAGGATGCTCCTGCTGAATCATCAACATCGCTTTCCAGATTAGTTGTGAATTCAAGCACATACCTACCAAGTTCCCTTCCTGATTTAAAATACAAGAAGTCTGCTGTTGTATCCTCATCATTTTGACTATATATAACATAACCAGAGTCCATGTTATTTTGTGCCAATGGGCCTAATAGATATAAATATTGGTTATAAGGTGCAGTTCCTTTTCCGTTTGTTGCGCTTCCAGAGTCCAATGCTTTTAAGTCTCCTTTCTGGATAAAAGTGGTTATGTTGCTGAAAATTTCTCTGTTGATTCCGCCTACAGTTAAATCCTCACTTAGTTCCAGCCTTTTGGAACCTGTTCCGACTTTCCATGCATCGCCTTCAACTGTAACAGCGCCTCCTGAACTTGAAGCCACTTTCTTTGTTGCTGCGAACTGCAAACTTGCAATAACATCAGAAATTCCGATAACATCTTCTGCAGCTGCTTTGTCACCAACAATTAGAACACCACTGAATTTACCGTCTTTCACGAAAGGTGAAGGGTAATTCATCAAATCTGCTGCTGCAAATGCCGAACCTGCCATTGAACCTAGCATCACAGCGCCTGTACCTAATGCAATCATCCTCTTTATAGCTTTTTGAAATCTCATCTTATAAACACCTCCAAGTGTTTTTTTGTTTATTTTTATTAGCATAATATCGTCATTAAATATTATACTATGTAGCAACACCTCTTATGAAGCGTTCTTAATCAAACCTATTATTAATATCCATATTTAAAGCTTTTGGTATTATTACATACTAAAACATATATTTTTTAGTATATATTTCCTTTGTTTTATATATGAAAATAAATACTTTTACAGTTAATTTTATTAAGTTTTGCATTGGCCCCAATTGTATTCAATCTTGGAATACTTCAAATACTGACTCTATCAGAATACAATATTCAATTTACAAGACTCATTGAAAAATAAACTAATAATATTTAAATACCGAAATAAAAATCTGTAACTATGGCAAAGACAACTATATCGCTATGCATGATAACAAAGAATGAGGAAAATTACTTGGAGCAATGCATAGATTCAGTCAAAGATATAGTAGACGAAATAATAATTGTTGACACAGGAAGCACAGACAAGACAAAAGAGACTGCAAAAAAGCTTGGCGCGAAAATCTTTGACTTCAAGTGGACTGATGATTTTTCAGCTGCAAGGAATGAAAGTATTAAACACGCAACAAAAGACTGGATTCTTGTGCTGGATGCAGACGAAGTGCTTGATAAGGAAGGCTCGGCCTCGATAAAAGATTTAGTTTTCGACAAAGAAACCGATGGCTTTCTTTTCCTGCAGAAAAATTACTCAAATGAAACTTCAGTTGCAGGGTTTGTAAGCGAGAAAAACCAAAATAAAGGCAAAGATTATTCCGGCTGGTACGGTTCTCATATTGTCAGGCTCTTCAAAAACCACAAAGGCTTCAAATTTGAGGGCGTTGTTCATGAGCTAGTAGAACCGTCTATAGAAGAGAAAAAAGGGAAAATTGCTGCTACTAATATTGCAATAAACCATTATGGAAACGCAGATTCTGGAATTGTGAAGAAGAAAAAGGAGTTTTATCTCGAACTTTGCAAAAAGAAAGTTAACCAAAAGCAAGACGCTTCATCTTATTTTGAATTGGGTGTTTTGTACAAAGAAAACAATAATTATACTGAAGCTGTTAAATCATTCAGAAAAGCAATTGAGCTAAACCCAAGGCACAGCATGGCCCTTTACGAGCTCGGCATTGTAAATGAACAGCAGAAAAATTACGACGAAGCAATAAAAAATTATTCTGAATCTCTGAAGGTAAAGGAAAGCAGTGAGGTATTCCAAAATCTTGGGGTTTGTTATTTTAGAAAAGGCATGCTGAAAGAAGCCTATGACAATCTGCTGAAAGCATTGGAATTAAATGCAAACAAATACACTATATATAATAGCCTAGGCGCAGTTCTTGAAAAGCTTGGCAACTTAAACAAAGCAGCACAAGTACTTGAAATTGGAATAAAACTCAACCCCAGAAACACAATTGGCTTCTATAATCTGGGTATTGCCTTGGACAAGAAAGGAGACTATGAAAACGCACTCAAGAATTACGAGAAAGCAGTTGAATTAAGCCATAAAAACAAGGAAGAGATTAAGAAAAGGATTGCTCAATTGAAAGCAATAATTGCAAATTCTCCAAAATATAGTTATGGGTTTAAGGTTGGAGGGTAAAATTATTAGTTTATGTTACTACTACTAAATTACTAAGAATAGAAAGATTTAAATAGTATAACTTATTAGATCAAAAAATATGGCAGAGCTAGAGGATACAGTTCATGATTCAAAATTAGAGTTTCCTGAAAGCCCTGCAAGAAGAAAATTTCTCGGCTATGCTTTTGGGAAATTTTTGACGGGATTTGGTGCATTTAAGTATACAAATGGGCAACGGGTAATTGGACGGCAGAATAAACAAAAAAATACATCACAGCCACAAAATTCTGGAGTTAGAACTTCTACTGCCCCTGTAAATTCTCCTCTTGAAGCAAGAATGGATGCATTCATCAAAGAAAAAAGAGCATCAGGATTTCTGAAACAGACAGATGAAATAAGTGTTACAGTATATGATATAACTAAAAATAACAAATACGCAAGCATTAATGAAGATAAAAAAAGGATGGCTGCCTCAACAATCAAGGATTTTGTAATGCTGGCAATGTTTCATCAGATTAAAAGCCAACAAATCAATTATACGCCTAGGATTAAACAATTATTGGAAAATTCAATTCAGCATAGCAGCAACATAGCAACTAACAATCTTATGAAGTTCCTTGGAGGACCATCAAGAATTCAGAATATATTGGCAACTTACTACCCCTTCTTCAATGAAACAAAAGTTGTCGAGTACATACCCCCGCAGGGAAGGACTTACAGAAATATAACATCCACTCATGACTTGAGCATATTTTATAATCAAATGTGGCATAATAACCTCCCTTATTCAGCGGAAATGAGAAGAATCCTTAATCTTCCGAAAAAAGACAGGCTTTTTGATGGAACATGCATTCCGAAAGGAACTAGAGTGCTTAACAAAACAGGCACAGTTTACGGGCTTGTCGCTGATAGTGGCATTTTAATAATGAAAGGCAATAAAGGCGACAGCCACCCCTATATAGTTAATGTGATAATTGAAGATAAAACAAAACCTCATGCAAGAAACAGAAAGGGGGCTGGAAGTTGGACAAGAAGGCGCTCTGATTTCATAAGAGAATTATCTGAGGGAGTATATGATTATTTATACAAAGCTCATACGGGCATGCCTTATCATTGCAAACAACATAATGGGGTTCATTTTGGTGGAAGGCAATAAGCTCAATGTGAACCATATTTTTTATTTCTTAAAATTTCTTCTCCCAAATATCTTATAAAAAATAATCTCGCCTCGTTCATGACTTTCTACAAAATTCTAATTTCCAGCAATCCATTAAAATAAAAAGGTTACCTCCCAAGAATTTTGTAAAAAGTATCAAATAACGGCGTATCAGTTATCGCAAGATTATAATCAATGTTTAATTTGTTGCAAACCTCTTCTATTTTTGCGCAATGATTGTCAAGCTGCTGCTGGTATTCCATTCTCATTCTTGGGCTTATGAAAGTTCTCAGCATTCCCTTGGTTTCGCTGTCAATAAGCTTCATATCGCCTTCAAATTTTAACTCTTTCTCAACCCTGTCAAGCACCTGTATAATTTTGATTTCATGGTCGCCAAGCAAATAAAATGCTTCCCTTATCTCTTCTATGTTTACGAGAAAATCCGATGCAATAACAAGCATAGATTTTGTGCCAATAACCTTCTTGTATTGCCTAATTGTGTCAAGCAGCTTTGAATATCCCTTTGGCTTGATAGAGTTCATGTGCTGGACCATGGCAGCTAGGTGGCTCATTCCCCTTTTCGGCTGGAAAATTTCAAGAGTGTCAGCGAAAGTTGAGAATTGAAATTTCTCATTGTCCTTTAACGCCAGGTAAGCAAAGCCAACAATAATCATTGACGCATAATCAAACTTGCTTATCGGCTTGCCAAATTCCATAGAAGCGCTCTTGTCTACGATTAAGTGAACCGTAAGGTTTCTTTCCTCTTCATGTACCTTAATGTAATAGTTATCCGTTCTTGCAAAAACCCTCCAATCAATGAGCCTTATATCATCTCCAGGGGCATAAATTCTATAGTCCTTAAACGTCAATCCCCTTCCGGCAGCTTTTGACTTGCGTGGACCAGTAAGATTTGAGGTCACTCTCTTGTTAATGACAAGATTAAACCTTTTCAATTGGTCAAGAAACGAAGTGTCAATCATTTTAATTCATATTATTTTAATTTTAGTATTATTTTATTCTTTATTGTAAATGTTCAATCGTTATTGTTTTTATTTTTTAAGCGTAATTTTTAGACTATTTATTTATATCAGTTGGAATTGTAAGTATATTATTGATGATAATTTTATTTCTTCCTTTGATTTTATTTTTTCAATATTATTTTTGTTTATGTTTTTATTTATGTAATTTTCATGTTTTAATGTGTCTATTATCAGCTGACATGAAGCATTAGACATCTTTGCCATTGTTTTAATTATAAAATAAAAATTAAAAAATACTGCAAAAAACTATTTAACTTTATCCAAAATGCTCTTTACTGCATCATCAACAGACATTCCCTTCCTTTCGGCTTCAAAATTAAGAATAATTCGGTGCCTTAGAACCGGATAAGCAAGCACATTTAAGTCATCGTTGCTTACATGATTCCTCCCCTGAATTAGTGCCCTTGCCTTTGCAGCCAGAATCAGCCCGATTGACGCCCTTGGTGAGGCCCCATATTGTATAGTCTCCTTGTTAGTCCTTGTTGCCAGAACAATTTTTACAGCTCGTTGCTTTATATCATTTGCAATGGGAACTTGCCTTGTCAAGCCCTGCAAAGTAATCAGGTGGTTTTTGTTGAGCATGACCTTAAGCTTTGCGTCTTTAGTTTCAGCTGCAAATCTGTCAACAATTTGCAGTTCCTGTTCGTACGTAGGATAAACAACTTTAATCTTGAGCAAGAATCTATCCGCCTGCGCCTCTGGCAAAGGGTATGTTCCTTCCTGCTCAATCGGATTTTGGGTTGCCAGCACGAAAAACGGCAAGTCAAGCTTAAATGTATTTGTGCCAACAGTAACCTGCTTTTCCTGCATTGCCTCGAGTAAAGCAGACTGGGTTTTGGGCGTCGCCCTGTTGATTTCATCTGCCAAAACAACGTTTGCAAATATTGGCCCTGGCTGGAACTTAAATTGCCGCTTTCCTGAAACCTCCTCAATAATGTATGTTCCTGTAATATCAGAAGGCATCAAATCAGGCGTATTCTGTATTCGGCTGAATTTCAAGTCCATCAGCTGCGAAAGAGTCCTTACAGTCAAGGTTTTTGCCAGTCCAGGATAACCTTCCAGCAGCGCATTTCCGTCGCACAAAATCGCTGTTAGAATCTGCTCAATTACCTCTTCCTGCCCGATAATTACTTTGCCTGTCTCTTTAATCAGCTCGTCAAAAATCTGCTTGTAATTTTTCATCAAAATTCACCTCAAAGTTTTTTATTATTTTTAGTTTAATATTCTTTTTATTTCTTTAAAATAATTTTATTTTTCATTTATTTTTATTGAATCGTGTTTAATGTTCAATTGTTATTGGATTTCCATTACTGGTTTAGTGAATATTTTTGTTTAAATGGGTGTTATTTCTTTTCTTGATTTTTTTGTTTCTTTCTTAACGCATTAAACAATTTTTTTTAAATATTAAAATTATTTTTTGTTTTTACTCTGTTTTTGTTAATTCAATTTAGGTCTTTTATTTAACCATATTTATTTTTATCCTTCAGCCAATTTCTTGAAGTAATTCTTCACGAGTTCCTGCTGCTCCTGCGGAATGTTCTCTTCATAAGCAACTGTTTCCTTAACAACAGCGTCCTGAGGAAACACTGTGTCAAATTTCTGCCTTTGAGATTCACCTTCTTCCTTAACGTTTACTTTGAAGTCAACGGGCTTTATCCTTATATTGAGCTCTTTGTCTCCGAGCTTCGCAACATCTTCCTTGCCATAAATATCATCAGTTGTATTTAATTTAGTCGCTACAAAATTTCCTACACCTTTCAAGCCTCTTGTGTCAAAAATGTCAGGAACTTTTTGCTTGGCAAATTCCAGAAGCTTTAAATTCAAGGTTGTTGCAAAAATTATCATAAAAGACAAAAGCATAACTGCAAGAATCTTGTAAGACAGCACTTTGGGATTGATAAACATTGACAAGCCTACATTCTTCATTTCATTTGTAACTTCATATTCCAGCTCATCAACAATAGGATTGCTCAAGCCTACATTATCTGCTGCAGTCCTCAATTTTTCCCTAAGGGGGGCATATTTGCTCTCTACTATTCCTGGCTTGTAGGACTTGAAGCTTCGGTAGGAGTAATATCCGAGATAAACTGATGCAGGAATTAATGCATACAATGGCTTAAAGTCAAGAACTGAAAAAGTAAAGTAAAAAATCAAAAAAACCAAAGTTGTGTTTACAATATTCTCAAAGAGAATCAATTCGTTCAAAGTCCTGTTAATTTCCTTTATTACGCTTGGAAATTGTTTCATCTAAAAAATTCACCTTTGCATTTCAGCATGTTTCAGATGTTCCTCCATTTGATTTTAAACAAGCAATTCTTTTATTCCTATCATCGAGATCACTCTTAAGCCTGTCAACATCTGATTTCAAATTTACAACCTGTCGGTTAAGGTCTTCCACAAGCTGCAAGGTCTTAGCCAGCTCGACTTTTCTATTTTCCAACTCAGCTGAAGTCGAAGCCAAAGTGGATTTCGTGCTGGTTAATTCCACCTCAAGCTTTTTCTTGTCGGATTCAAGCTGTTCCTTTTGAGACCTTACATCTGTGAATTTACTGCTTAAGTCTTCTTCTTTCTGCTGCTTTAACTGGAGTTGTATGCTCGTGTCATTAAGAAGGTTTCTCTTGGATTCAAGGTCTTTAGTTACCTTGTCGAGCTGCTGCAATTCATTTTGATATGTTTTTGAAAGATTTTTGAAAGTTGATTGGTAATAGACTGTAAAGCCGCTGAACATCAAAAGTGCCGCAACTATAAGCAAGAGCAATCCTAAATTTACATCCCTCCTCATTACTGCCATTTTAATTTCCCATAATGCTTTTTTTATTGTTAATAATTTTCTTTTTAAATTTTGCTAATTGAGCTTTGCCTATTTTTCAGGCGTTATTAAATTTTAGTTCTATTTATTACCTTATTATTTTTCCATTGTTTGGTTTTTGCTATGCTATTTATGACAAAAACACTTAATATGCTCATCAGTTTATGTTTTTCAATTTAATTTTTTCTTTCCTTGTTATTAAATGTTTAGTTTAACTGCACATATTTCTGTATTTTTACTTCTGCACGTTTTCCCTGTACCTCCTGAATGCAATTTCAATCAAAAACAAAATCATTGCTATTATCGCAAAAGGCCAACGGTAATCTGTTGAGTCAATTTTTATTCTTTTCGATTTAGCCTTGACAAATTCAATTATTCCTTTTGTATCAGTCGGGTCAAAAACCTTGCCGCCTGTTTTTTCAACCAGTGTCGTGAATTCAGGATTTATGCCAAGGTTTGCATATTCATCATTGTAATTTACTGCAAAAACTGCTCCTAAAATTTCCTTGACGCCAGTCTCCTTTGGGACATATAATGACGAATAAAGATTTGTATCTATCTTTGCAAATGCGAGCCACTCGCTGCTTGGCATGTCTTTAGAGATAACATTAACGCTTGTGGATTTGCCCAATACAGTGTCTCGTATTGTAACATCATAAGATTTTTTCCTTCCTAAGTCCCCAATAGCCCAGTTTATGCTCTTTGTGATTAATTTTGAATTCTGCTTTGTCAAAAGTTCGCCTGCCCATTTCAATCCGTCGTCGGTTGTTAAGCTGACAACTCTTCCTAACCCAAATCGCCACACAACAAGTATAGGTATGTTCTTATGTGTAGTAACAAGCATTCGCGCGGCTGGCTTTGGGACTGCATAGTTATACCCTGAAATAGTTGCAGACATGTCATCCATCCCAAGTGTTATGAAATGCGTCGTGTCAATAGGCACAAGTGTATTGTAAAATTCATCCCCTTTTTTTTCATCCTTATCACCAAATTGAACCTTTAGCTTATTTGATGCGTCGGCTTTGTAATAAACCCCTTCGCCCAAAGCAGCCATATTAGCAAGGAATAGGTTATTCTCAGTCGCAAGGCTGTCTGTTTCAGTGCCAACCCCGACAACAAATACTTTCGCTCCCTTTGCATTAACAGTCCTGACCATATTTAGAGTATCATCCCTAAGCTTGTTGTATGTTGTCTTGCCATCGCTGATGAATATAATATTCTTGCTGCCGCCAACTTTGCTCAGCATTTGAAATCCTCCTTGGATTCCTGTATCGAAGCAGGACTGCCCGTCAAATTTCAAGCGCTTAATTTTTTCAGACAATTCTTTTTTGATTTCCTTGAGCGGCTTTGGCTCCATCAAGCTGAAAGCTTGGCAAGGTGTGTAGCCAAATGCAACAGCGCCTACATTATTTTTCTCGCTCAGACTGTCCAAAACACTCAACGCAAGGGCCTTTTCGACATTGACATAATCTTCAGTGCCTTGGGAAATATCTATAACAAGCACAATGTTTATGTCGCTTTTATTTTGCTCCTCTCCAGCTCCAATTTTTATAGGCAGCAAAGTTTCGAGCAATGTCCCCTTATAGCCACCCCTGTCAAAAGAGTTTTCACCGCCGATAAAAATTATTCCATTCCCGTTTGAAACATAATCGCTGAGCAAATCCATATAGGGATTTATTTTTGACACCCTGATATCATCAAATATTACTGCCATATAAGTTGATAAATCATTTGGCAATGAATCTTTCACGTCAACAGAATAAATATCATTTAACTTTGTTTCCAAGGGTGACTTCCTTTCTGCAATATAAAGTATTTTTGGCCTTGGAACAATCTTCACGCTTTTATAGAATACATTATTGTTTTGAAAGTAATCATCGTTTCCAACACCAAGCAATTTTGCCGTTAACTTATGGTACTCTCCCTCAGAAAATTTCCTTGAAAAAGCAAATTGCTTTGACGTTGATGCCTGCTCTTCAAATATTAAATTAGTATCGTCTTCAGCAACCTGCAGTGTATAGGGTATGCTGCTGCCTACAACTGAAACCTTGACCACAAAATCGCCCTCTGTATCTTTAATAACTTCCGGAGGTCCTTCAATTATTACGCCAACATCATTCTTCACAGGCTCCATCTTCAATGTGCTGACAGATGAGTTAATATTGGATGCAAAAAGCATTATGTCGCCGAGAAGCTTGCCTTCGTTGTTAACGCCATCGCTTATTACCATCACATTATCGCTCCCTTCTATATTATTTAAAATCCCGTTGCCAATCGACGAAACTTCTCCATTGGCAATTGTCCTTACATTGACAGGGATGACTCCTTCCAATTTCTTGTAAAGGTCGTAAGCGATATTAGAGCTATAGAGGGTCATTGAACTTGAATTGTCAACAAGTATCGTCAATCTTGGGTCGCCAGGCACAGTTTTGGCCTCAAGGATAAACGGAGATGCTATTGCTATAAGCAGGAGAGTGACAGAAATGCTCCTTAACGTTAAGATAATTCTTCTGTCTACTTTTTTTGATTTTACATAGGCCTCAAGCTCGAACCTGTTGTTAAATTTAACAAATGTCTTTCGCGTAAACCAATAAAGCAGCAGCAGCACAGGAACTATTGCTATCAATAAGTAAGAGTATTTTACGCAATACTTTGACATACAGTATATTTTTGTGTAGTCCGGAATGATGTAGCTCATAAGTCTCCTCTTCTTTTTATGTAAAAAAACTCCAGGAGCATAAATATAAAAACCACCAATAGAATTGGAGTTTCCAAATTAAAGTCATGCTCTTTGCTTTCCCTCTCTAGCAATTTCCTGCGCTCTTCCTGCTTCTCAATCTTTGCATCCAAGCCTATATCGGATTCCCTCTCATCCAGAAGATTAACTGCAAATTTTTTGTTATCAAACTCATAGATGCCAACTTCGTCCATTAGAAGCTTTGAAGTTGTAAGGCTCGATGATGGTGTTTTCACCTTTTGCTCGCCGAATGTCGCTATTTTTCCAGTCTTGTAGTTGAAATCCTTTATGTCTTCTGCGCCCACCATAAAGTTAATCAATGAATTCCAGAATATGGGATAAGAAGGCAATGTCTTAAAATCGCTTGCATCGTCCAAAATCCCGTAATAAACAACCTTTCCTTTCTTTTTCTCCCCGTAGACAATCAAAGGGCTCTTGTCATCAGCAGATGCGAATGATATTGTGCCTTTATTCAGCTCGGCGCCGAAATAAGAGCCTGCTGCAGTAAAGCACCTTTCTTTCTCAAATTGCTTGGTCACCTGGTTTGTTGTTTCAACGCAAACTTTCGTCGGCTTGTTAATTTTATTTTTTATTTCAACAGTCAGCAGCCCCTTTAAATTAAGATCCTTAATATCCTCCTGTGCAGCTACAACAACATTGCCGCCCTTGTCAGCATAGGACGCCATGTCCTCAAAAGTTCCAGGCACAATGTCTTTCTTGTCAACATTATAAATAATTATTACGTCATGCTTGTACGGGTCAATTTTTTCTTTTTTTGTGTTGATGGTCAGTATTGGAGGCTTGACTACATTTAATTCAATGTCTTTTGCGGCTTCCAGCGCAAGCTTAAGATTGCTAGTATCTTCTTTTGTCACGAGCAGGACGGAGTTTTTGATTTTTGGCGGAGTTGCAACATAGGCAACATCATCAACTGTTAAATCATCTTTAGGCTCAAGTTCTATGCTCGAAATGCCTGAAGGAGTGTCAAAAATAAAGTTTTCAATTGAATTTGGGGCTATGCTGACTTTGGTTTGAGTTATAGCCTTGCCGTCCTTTACTATTTTTAAGTTTCTTTGCTCAGTTTCCTTGTTGTAATTCTTGACATAAACTTTAGTATTATATTTTGCAACTTCAAGCTTTACTATGCCAACATTCCTTGCATTATTTGAAACATCTACAAAATCCACTAGCTTTTCCTCTGAAGACAAAGTCGTCCTCACAACGCTTATGTCAGGCCCTTCTGTAGGCAGAAAATCACTAAATACAATTATTCTTCCAGGCTTGTCTCCCAAAATATCCTTTGCGAGAAGTAGCGAATCCCCAATATTTGTTGTTGTTGCCTTTGAATTTATTTTTGAAAGTACATCCAGTGCAATCTGGCTGTTTTCATTTTCTAGCGCGATTAATGGGGTGTTCTCTGCAAGTATAATGCTGTTTTTGCCGCTCACAGCTTTTTTTGCCAAGTCAATCGCCTTATCAAATCTGGAAATGCCGTTTTCCCTTGACTGCATTGAAGCGCTCACATCCAGAATTATAACAGTATTCTCTAAAGTTACATCATACTTCAATTTTACAAATGGCGCAGCGGCAACCAAAGACAACCCTAAAATGGAAAGCAGCTGCAATAAAAACAGCAGATTTGTCATTAATTTTTGAAAAAATGAATATTGCCTTGACCTCTTGTTATCCTGTAGGATAAACATGAGTGAAGGTATAACTTTGTCCTGTGGCTTAGGCCTCCTTAAGTATAGTATGATAAATACTGCTACAGCTGCAAGCGCCCACAAACCAAAAGGCCTCTGAAAGGGTAACGCAACCATTTTGTTTGCTTAATTTTGTATTTTTAATTTCTAAAATTTTGATTCTATTGTTTTTTAGTTAATGCTTGATCCTTAATGTGTTTTAATTCTTTATTAATTGATTCCTTCATTATCAGTTTAGTTACGTTTTAATTAAGGTGAATTTAATTTTTTATTTCATGTATTTGTTTCTCTCTTAGCGCATTTTACGTCTTTTTCATTAATTCATATTTTAATAATATTAAAAAACTTTACTTCTTTTTCTTTTTAGTAAATACCAAATCAATCAGCTCGTTTGGGTTCACCAAGTCTTTGACTAAAATAAGATTATTGTTGTACTCATACCAGAAAACTTCTGAGCTCGCGTCCAGATTAAGGTCGTGCCTTGCTTCCTGCGGCAGCGTTAATTGGCCCTGCTTTGTAAGCTTTGCCTTGCCTATAAACTTGGGTTCCATTTTAATAAAAGTAATATTTTTAATAAAAATACTTATCCATTTAGTACTACAAATATTAATATATATAAATGTTTCGTTCAAACAAAATCGAGACTAATAAAATCAATAAAATATTTAAACAAATCGGAAATCATTCTACGAAATGTTATCTATAAAAATCACTTTGCCTGACGGAAGCGCAAGGGAATACAAGAAGGGGATTACAGCAGGGGAAATAGCTTTTGATATAGGAAAAAGGCTCGGCCAGGATGCTGTATTGGCAAGAATAAACGGAATGGCTGCAGACTTATCAAGTCCAATTAATGAAGATTCTTCTGTTCAAATTTTAACCTTGCAGGACAAGGAAGGCATTGAAGCATTAAGGCACAGCGTTGCCCATCTTTTAGCAGCTGCTGTTTTAGAAATGTTTCCCAATACAAAAAGGACAATTGGGCCTGCAATTGAAAACGGATTTTATTTTGATTTTGAATTTTCAAAACCTATATCAGAAGAAGATTTGCCAAAGATAGAACAGAAAATGCGCGAGATTCTTCCAAAATGGGACAAGTTTGAAAGGCATGAACTAAGCGCTTCTGAAGCGAAAAGGGAATTTCCAAACAATCAATTCAAGCACGAGCTCATTGATGAATTTTCAAAGGAAAGAAAGAAAGTAAGCTTTTACAAATCTGGGAATTACTGGGACTTGTGCAAAGGCGGCCATCTCTCAAGCATGAAAATAATCAAGCCCGACTCATTTAAGCTTACACATCTTGCAGGTGCCTATTGGCGAGGTAATTCAAAAAACCCGCAGCTAACAAGAATTTATGGGCTTGCATTTCCGACAAAGAAGGAACTTGATGACTATTTGAAAATGCAGGAAGAGGCTGAAAAGAGAGACCACAAAAAAATCGGCAGGGAAATGGAGCTTTTCATGACTCATGAGTTAGTAGGCAAAGGGCTTCCAATTTGGCTGCCAAAGGGCGAAATAATAAAGAGGGAAATTGAAAATTTTGCAATTGAAACAGAAAAGAAAGCAGGTTATCAAAGAGTAACAACTCCAAATCTTGCAAAAAAAGAATTATACCTTAAATCAGGACATTTGCCATATTTTGCTGATTCAATGTACCCAGAGATGACTCTTGACGACGGCAATTATTACCTAAAGCCAATGAACTGCCCACTCCACCATTTGATTTTCAGCCACAAGTCAAGAAGCTATAGAGAGCTTCCATTAAGAATTTCTGAATACGGCGTATGCTACAGAAATGAACTGTCTGGAACTCTCGCAGGTTTGTTGAGAGTAAGAATGCTCTCAATGAATGATGCCCATATTTACTGCAGGAAGGACCAGATAGAAGTTGAGTTTGAGAATGTGATTAAGCTTCTTATTAATTATTACAAGATATTTGGATTGGAGGATTATTATTTCAGATTGTCTACATGGGATACTGAAAACAAAGATAAATTCATCAACGAGCCAGAAAATTGGGAATTTGCCGAGGGTGTAATAAGAACTGTGCTCAAAAGAAATAATGTCAAGTTTGTTGAGGCAAAAGGCGAAGCGGCATTTTATGCAGTTAAAGTTGACATACAATTTAAAGCAGTAACTGGCAGAGAAGAAACGATGTCAACCATACAGCTCGACTTTGCAGCAAAGAAAAAATTTGATTTGAAATATGCCGATAAAGAAAACAAGGAAAACAATGAAGTCTATGTCATACATCGCGCTCCGCTTTCGACACATGAAAGGTTTATTGCATTTCTTATTGAGCATTACGCAGGAAAATTCCCACTGTGGATTGCACCTGTTCAAATTAGGATTTTAACTGTTGCCGATAGGTTTGAAAAATACGCAAAAAAAATCAAGGAGCAATTTGACAGACATAATTTAAGAACAGAGCTGGATTCTAGGACTGAAAGTGTTAGCTACAAAGTAAGGGAAGCCCAAGCTCAGAAAATTCCATTGATATTGACTGTTGGCGAAAAGGAAGAAAAAAATGAAACAGTTGCAGTCAGAACATTGGATAACAAAGTTTATTTTGATGTAAAAATTGATGAATTAATAAAGAAAATATTAAAAAATATTGGAGAAAAAAAGATTAAGGTTGAGATTTGATAAATTAAAAGTCAATTTTATAAATTGAGTTATTTTTTTGATCAACATGGAAATAATAGATATGAGTCACGTTGGAAAAGGCAAAATAACCGTAGAATATTTTATTGGAGTTCCACCTTTAATTGAAACAGATCAAACTAAAGTCAATAAGAAAGTGCGCATGCTTGTGCCTGTAGACTTGGAAAGCATTTTGGAAATATGCAAGCCAGAGTAGAATACTGCCAAATTTAAGCTTTATGTCATTATTCCAAAAGGAAATAGAGTTGAGTTTTATAGAATGTTTTATTTAGACCGTGATGGAAATGTGCGAGGTTATGAGGATTTTAACCCAAATCAAATACTATGATTTTTAATGAAAAATCAAAATTAAGTTAAATCCTATGATTTAAAAAATTTTATCATATATTCCTGTTTTTCCTATAGTCAATTAAGGAAACATTAAAATAAGAAACAATGAAAGGCACAAACAAAATCCAGAAATATTCGTAAAATATTGTGCTAAGATTTGTACAACCGCAATGACAGAATTTAAGAAGACGCAAATAAAAATAATCCGTGCATGCAGGTCCTTGACCAACACAATTGCAAGCCACACCACTGGTCAGGAAATAAATCAATCCATATAAAATAAGCACTGCAAGTATAGATATAATAAATTTCCTTTTAGTAGGTTTAAAAAATTCCTTCCAGTTCATTTCATTTAAAAAAGTAAAATCAATCTAATATACAATAGGCCCAGGATAGTAAACTTCTTTCTCATATGGCAATTTAATTTCCTTGATTTCTTTACCAATATTATTAATGTCATTGGCTTTTATTTTAATTCCTGAAATTGTGTATAGGGCATCATCCATGAACAATGCTCTTCGGACTGCATTTGGCGAGCCATAGTAATACCAATTCTGGTCTTCATCGCCTTCATTGTGGGTGATTTTTCCCTTTAGCTTAAAGCCATCTTCAGGCGTCAATCCAAATACATAAGCGCCCTGCCAGAATCTTTGTTTGTAATAGCCCAGTTTTTCGTCATAATACGGCTTGCTTTCAACTTCTGTAACTGGAATGACCAAAACATTTTTTTTCTTGTCAAACAAAAATGCCTTGTGGTCCCTTAACGCTTCTGAATCAGTTCCAGCCTCGCCGATTTCGTATTTGTCAAGCTGCTTTGGATTTTTTACATCTGAAACATCAAATAATGCAAGCTTCACTCCCTGCGTTGATATGCCGCCCCACTCATTTGTATCAGTTTCCTTACCAACGCCAATGATATGATTCTCATCATAAGGATGCAAATAATCTGAAAATCCAGGTATTTTCAATTTTCCAAGTATTTCTGGATTTTTTGGGTTTGACAAGTCTATAACAAACAAAGGATCAACTCTTTTGAATGTAACCATGTAGAGCCTGTCGCCAATAAATCTTGTTGAATAAATCCTTTCATCCGGAGCAATAGCTTCTATTTTGCCAACAATTTTCAAATTTTTATCCAGGACATACACATTATTGTACATAGAAAATCCTAATTGTGGAATTGGCCTCATTATCTTGGATTCAATTGCGATGCCGGAAACAGCAGCTTTTGCTTCACTTATTGATGGTTCTCCTGCAACAAAAGTTTGTGCCGTTAAAATTGGGACTCTTCCATAAAACTCTGTTGTAGTTGCAACTCTAAAATATTCTTCATTTTCATCCATTGAAAACTGATTTAGCAAATATCCAGGAATTTCACCTTTTGTGCCATAATCTATGTTTCCATCATTAATTTTTATTTTATGTATTACAGTTTTTCTTCTTTCAATCTCGAGCTTTGCCTCATATTCCTCTATTGCCTGTTCTATTTTTTCAATAAGCTCTTGCCTGTCACCCTTTTCCATTTTGTTGTACATTTCCTCAAGAACTGACGAGATTTTGTCCCACTTTCCATAGGAAGTAAGCCCGGCATCATTTTTTATTTCATTTATTTTATTTTGCGCATCTGTTGGAAATAAAGGAACAACTACATTGTAAAATCTCTCCTCATTGTTTTGTTCATAATAGCTGAAGGGGAAGTTTTTTTGGTATGTAATGTAGATATTGTTCTTCGAAACGTAAACTACATTTGAATATCCCATCATAAATGTCTTCGCATTAACCTTTTCTTGGTCGTCAAGCATATTAAATGAGGCTACTGTATTGAAATTGTAATTGTATTCGGGATTATCAAAATAATAAATTTCTGGCTTAACAATTGTTTTAGAAGATGCTTTTATTACAGGAACATCGACAACATTATTGTAATAGTAAACGCTGTCCCTCACTATAAAATAAACAAAATCACCTATCATTCTTGCCTCAAAGTAGTTTCCATTTAGGTTATAGTCTTTCAATAGTTTTGGATTTGATCTGTCAGCAATATCGTATACGAAAATATGCGTCTTAGCAGTATATCTTGGCCTTGGAACAAAATCATATTGGGCGATTACTGGCACTTCGTCATTGCCTTCTGCAAAAACAACCAACCTGTCCTTATTCACAAACATATTTATTGGCCTGCCTTCTATCTTTGTTTCAGAAATCGTCTTAGCATTTTCAGCTGGATAAGCATCAACAATTACAAGCTTATTTTGTGTTACGGTGTAAATATATTTTCCATCATTCTTTACAAAATCTGCCTCATCAACTCCAGCAACTTGGATATTTGTCTGCGAATATTCGCCTGCTGTAGTTCCAGCATCTGCAGCTGCTGCCTGAGGAGCTGCACTTTCTGCAATAGATACTGACGTTTTTGACAATGATCTTTTCTCAATTCCTAACGAGCCATAATATGCCTGATTTTCAACTGCATTAAAAGCAACATTGTTTAAGAAATCCCTGACTTCCTGAGCAGATGTGAATTTTTTCAATTGCTGTGTTGCCCGCATATCAAATTTGTTTGGTGCTGTTCCAGCAGGTGGAACTTCGGGCTTGCATGAAATGATTAAAACGCTGATTAACAAAATTGCTAATACCAAGAATTTTGCTGTGGAATTTTTGTTTTTCATTTTGCCTCTTGAAACAGTAAAGTTGATTACTTATAAATATTTGTTTATGGTTTCAAACCAAGCTGAAGTTATCAGTCTATCTCCATTTTGTAATAACTCAAAATCAAGTAAATCAAAATTGCGAACAATGCTCCAAATAAAAACCATATTGCCAAATTTGGAATTGATGTTTGAATTGCCTGATTTGTCATTGGCGCTGCGGTACTTAAAGCAGATTGAGCATTATCAGATGCTACACCTTCAGCAAAAGATTTAGCTGCCATTAAGCTTTGGCTATGTGTTTCACTAAAGTTTGAAAAATATGTATTGTACAATTGTATAACTCCCGCAGCACCAGCAGCAATCAATGCAACTGGAAGAATGCTTCTTAATTTTTGCTTTATTCCAAACGTTTTTTTTGGCGCTATTATTATGTATTTGTTAGCCAGCCTGTAATGGTTTACTTCCTTTCCTTTCCTGCTATAATGAAATTCTTCGGCTGTAATTAATCCTGTTTCCATCAATTGCTGCAGATTATAATGAACTGTTGATATCGGAATTTCTAATTTTTCTGAAAGCTCTGATTCGGTTGCCTCTTTTATCGACAAATAATCCAAAATCCTTCTGCAGGAATCATTGCTAATCACATTTGAAATCTTCTTGATTTTATCATCTTCCATTGATAATAGCAGGAAGTTTTTGTTTGCCATAATAAGATATCAAATAAGCCTTTTATAAATAGGTTTCGATAGGTTTGAATTAGTTGGAAGTTATTGATTACCTGAAAAAGTTTTAATGAAACATATATATTTATAAACAAAAAATCATAACTTTTCAATTATGGTCCTCGAAAAACTTGGAGATTCATTAAAAAACACCTTGCAGAAGATTGCAAAATCCCTTTTTGTAGATGAAAAGCTGATAAACGAGTTGATAAAAGACATTCAAAGGGCTTTGCTGCAGGCTGATGTAAATGTTAAATTAGTTTTTGATTTGACAGAGAAAATAAAAAAACGCGCTTTAGAGGAAGAAGCACCGAAAGGTCTCACAAAAAAAGAGCAAATCATTAACATTGTTTACGAGGAGCTTGTAAATTTTCTGGGCAAAGAGCAGCATAAGATAGAAATCAGGCATAAGCCTTTTAAGATAATGCTTGTCGGCCTGTTTGGCTCAGGAAAAACAACTACTTCAGGAAAGCTTGCAAGGTATTTCACAAAACGAGGGCATAAGGTTGCGTTGATTGGGCTAGACATTCATCGCCCAGCTGCAATGGACCAGATAGCTCAAGTTGGGAAAAATGCAAATGTTCCTTTTTTTATTAACAAAAAGGTAAAAGACGCAGTTGAAATATGGAAGGAGTTTGAAGATACATACAAAAATTTTGATGTTCTGATTATTGACACTGCAGGAAGAGATGCATTGTCACATGAATTAATAACTGAAATTGAGGAAGTAAACAAAGAAATTAAACCAAATGAGGCATTGCTAGTTATTTCTGCTGACATAGGCCAAGCTGCTCAAAAGCAAGCAGAACAGTTTCACAAGAGCTGCAACATTACAGGAGTCATTGTCTCAAAGATGGACGGAACTGCAAAAGGCGGCGGAGCCTTAACTGCTTGTTCTGTTTCCGGTGCTCCTATAAAATTCATCGGCATTGGAGAGAAAATAGACGACTTGGAGCAGTTTAACCCGAGCGGTTTTGTCGGAAGGCTTCTTGGAATGGGAGATTTGGAAGCCTTGCTTGATAAAGCCAGAGAAGTAATTACTGTGGAGGATGCAGAAGACCTCGGCAAGCGATTTTTAAAAGGCGAATTTAATTTGATTGACTTGTACGAGCAAATGGAAGCAATGTCAAAAATGGGTCCGTTAAGCAATATTGTCGAAATGATTCCGGGATTCAGCCAATTAAAATTACCTAAGGAAATGCTTCAGACTCAAGAGGGCAAATTAAAAAAATGGAAAATTGCAATGTCATCAATGACAAAAGAAGAGCTTGAAGACCCTGAAATTATCGACGGCTCAAGAATCGAGAGAGTTTCTAAAGGCTCAGGAATTCCAGTCAGCGAAATCAGAGAGCTTGTAAAGCAGTATAGGCAATCCAAAAAAATGGTCAAAATGTTCAAGGGCAGCAAAGGAGACATTTCAAA
>JAHFQA010000016.1 GCA_023266475.1 Candidatus Woesearchaeota archaeon
ATTCTCAACAAATATCGAGCCAGATATATTTACATTGCCCGCCATAATCAGTTAAAAATCGAAAATTATTTATACACGACATTCAATGGTAATAATATTCAATTTAAATTCAAAAAAGAGGCATAAAAATCACTAAAATAAAAAATAGAACAAATTATGGAATTCTTGGGATAGTTATAATTTTAGTTGTTGTTTTATTAAGTAGTTGTAGTTCAAAAGAATCTGCATCAAAAGAAACAAAAACTGGGATTTTTCAAACAGCTAAAGAATTTAAGCTTGAAAAGGGCTACAGGTATGATTATTCTACTATTAGTTCTCAATACTCTCCGCCTGCTGACTTTTCTTTATATGCTACAGAAGACTCTTTTGATTCATGGAAAGGAATATTTGTAATTAAGGCAACCAAAGATGGAGAAAAAGCAGCAGCTTTTATTGGCTATAAAATTACCAAAAGCGATTTAAGCTTAAAATTAACGCAGCCTCTTACAGAAAGTGAAATTCGACAGGGAAATTTTGAGTATAAAGGGCTGAAGGAATATCAGGGAGGAGAAATTTCTAACATCATAGTACTTCCATTTTGGTTGTTTTTGATGAAAGAAGCCTACACATTGAACTTGGACGAGTTATTTAGTAAGAAATCTACAACCGTCTCTCAACCATCTTCGGGGTCGGTTACACTTAAAATAGACAATAAATTGACACGGAATGGATACTCTGTTTACAAACTTGTTATGATTACTAAAGGAGAAACGTCACCAGGGGAGATATACCTATCACCTGAAAAACCTTACATATTAATGGATGTAGTGGCTGAAGAAGGCAGTTATGGTAGCCTAACCTTCAATGGCTTAGAAAAAAAAGAGTTTAGCTTGGATGATTATGCAGGATATAAAATTGTGACAAAATGAATAGAATATAATGAATAAAATAACTCTTATTTCGATAGCTTTGGTATGTGTTTTACTTTTTTCTGGTTGTGAAAAACAGATTTCAAAAGAAGAATTGATTAAAAATGTTTTAGCATCTGCACAATCTATAAAGACGTATAAAACTGATTCTGATATAAAAATGAATATGGATATTAGTATCTTTGGTTCTAGGCAAAGTGTTGCAATGGAAATGACATTGAAGGGTAGTGTTGATCTAGAAAATAGGAAGATTGTATTTGATGTAAAATCAAAAGCAGCTGGCAAGGAACAAAAATTTACTACCTATTTTCTCGACAATGTGGCATATATGCAAGCGCAAGGTCAATGGCTAAAACAAACAGCAAAAGCAAATGCCTTCGCAACCCAAAACCAGTACAAAGACATTATTGATTTGCTGCAAGATTCTCAAATTGAAATATTAGGCCAAGAAAATGTAGATGGCAAGTCAAATTATGTAATAAATATTATACCGGATAAGAAAAAATTATTTGAAAAATCTTTTAAGCCTCTTGAACAGGGTGCCCAGAAACCTCAGCTCCCTCAAGGTCCAAATGTTGATGAACTTGTTAAGGATTTTACGGTAAAATTTTGGATACAAGAGGACTCGTTCCTTGTATCAAAATCAATGATAAGAATACTTATTGAACCAAAAAATCAAACTTCAATCAAGATGGACATGACCATGAACACGAAAATTTATGAGCACAATAAACCCATAATAATAGAACTGCCAGAAGAGGCAAAAAAGGCAGTGGAAATTAGCGCATCCGAGACATTCTCATCGATATCACAAAAGGTTGGTAAAGGAAAAGAATGTTTCACATCTTCTGACTGTATTACAAATTTCTGCGTCAAGGGTATATGCACTGAAGGCAAACCTGGTGATCCTTGCAGATTTCCAGTAAGAGATTGTAAGGAGGGGTTGAAATGCATAGGTGATAAATGCAGAGAAGATTATGCAGAGATTGGCGAAGCATGCTCCTCATTTTCTGACTGCAAAAGCAAAATATGCATCAATAACAAATGCAGCGAGGGTAATTTTGGTGATGAATGCTTTGGCGTCTTTGATTGCAAAAGTCAAAAATGTGTTAATCATAAATGCAGTGAAGGAAATGCTGGCGATGCATGCTTCTTTAGTTTCGACTGCAAGCAAGGTTTGACGTGTATAAACAAAATCTGCGGATAAGAAAAAATAGTTGAATAAAAAGAAAATTATTTATACACAAAGTTTAATTAAGTAAATCTCAAATAAAAAAGAGGCCTAATATGAAAAAGTTTATTGTAGTGCCTGTTTTAGTGGCTATGATTTTTTTTATAAGTTGCTCAAAGCAACCTTCTCCTGAAGATACTATGAAGGTTATTTTGGACAACATTGTAAAAGGCAATGTTGATGTAGCTTTTTCAAATTTCATCGACGAAAAGGGAAATCCTCTAAGCCAAGAATTTAAGCAAAATATGAAAGAATCTGTTCAAAGAACACCGATAGCAAGCTATAAAATATTAGGCACTAAGGACTTAGATACAAGTTTGCCGCAGTTTTCTAATTTAAATCTACCTATTTTGAAAAATGCAAAGATTGTTTCCTTTAGCATGACTGAAAAAGCAACTCAAAGAGTCCAAGAAAGTCAGTTTATTATGGTTCAGCATCAAGGTACTTGGAAAGTCTTAATAGCGATGCAGTCACCAACCCAAGCACAGTCAGCTACGACAACTTGATACTAAAATACGGATGTTTAATATGAAAAATTTAACGTCAACGTTAATATTATTACTCATAATATTTCTAATAGGATGTACTAAATCTGAAAATAAAACAACAATCAGTACTCAATCTAAACAAGAGACAGAAATGTCTGTACAAGATCCAAGTCTATTAAACGGTCTATGGAAAATAGAAACTGCCTACATGTGGGTAAATCCGCCGGGAGTTTGGAAAGAAGATAAAGAAACAGTTACAAGAATTCCTTATCAGGAATTTAAGGATGGCAAGATGTGCAGCATGTGGGCAATGAGAAAAGTGCCAGAGCTAAATACATTAGAAGAGGCTCTTGATAATTTTCACTGTAATGAATATAAGCCTTATAAAGTAAATGGCAGCATAATAACTTTTGAAGGAGAGAACTACGGTTATGTTTATAAATGGAAAATTGAAGAAAATAAGCTAATTATTGAGTATA
This sequence comes from Candidatus Woesearchaeota archaeon, assembly GCA_023266475.1. Taxonomy (GTDB): domain Archaea; phylum Nanobdellota; class Nanobdellia; order Woesearchaeales; family GW2011-AR4. Next base: position 3,107 of record JAHFQA010000016.1, read on the forward strand.
GTCCAGGAAGAGGAATTTATGTAAAAATTTCCGGAACAAGAGAAAAACCAGCTGACACAGAAAATCCAAAAATAACCTCATTTACCACTAGTTCTGCATCTGTTACAGTGGGAAGTCAAGTAACTTTAATTTGTGATGCAACTGACTACTGGAGTATTTGCGAGCTATATATTGATGTTAGCAGTGCAGAGAGCAATGCATTTCAAGGAGGCACTGGATTTCTGCAATCTGGCACGAGGATATTTACTTACACAGTACCAACAGCAGGTATGTATACTGCTACATGTAAAGTTATGGATTGTGGAAAAAACGAGGTTAACTCTACTCTAACATTTTCTGCAAGTTAAATAACAAAATTGCATAAAATCAAAAACTTAATAAACGATCAAACCAAAGATGATAAAAAAGAGGCATAAAAATCAACGAAATAAAAGATAAGACAAATTATGGAATTCTTGGGATAGTTGCGATTGTGGCTATTGTTGGACTAGTTCTTGTTTTTTCAGAGAAGTTTGAGTTTGCTAAAAAAACTGTTCCTTTAGATAAAGAGAGTGAAATAACAACATCATTCTCATTAACATCGTTATTTTCGAAGCAGGATTGCGTTTCATCTTCTACACGCCCGTGCTACGATAAGAAAACTGGCAAAAAATTCATTTTACTCGAAACAAAAGGCGCAGAGAAATCATTCGCCGCATGTTTGAAAAGTGCTGCGCTAAAAGAGAGTGGAGAGCTAGCTGCAAATACCCCTAAATGTAGTGCAGAAAGGTACCAATATTGCTACGATGGAAAAAGTAGGACATTTCTCAGAAAGTTTGAAGGGCAATGCATTGATTCACAGCCATCGTCTAATGTAGTAAATTGCCCAGCTTTGCCGTATCTATTATTTGTTGGTAGTGTGGAAACGGATTGGAATAATTATTATAGCAGCCCCCATATCGCGTCATTACTCCAATCCAAAAGTGGAGCATTGTATGCAGCTGGTTATAAGCTTAAATCAATACCAAGTGAGTGGGGCGGCAGTTATTATTTGCCTGTTCCTGTAGTATACAAATCAACTGATAGCGGTAGAACTTGGGCAGGAGTTGAGCTGCCGTATGATGCAACTGGTTATGCCTATGTGAGATACATAAAGGAAGCATCTGACGGCAGTCTTTATGTGACTGGTACTTTTCTTTGGAAAAGCAGCGACGGAGGTTTAACGTGGTCAATAATTTCAGATCAATTTATCACAAGTTATTCTGTAATAAGTGTATCAGACGTTCTTCAATCAAAAGATGGCTCAATCCTCGCTCTCGTACCTAGGGTTTTTCCAGAGGTATATAAAAGCACTGACAGCGGCGCTACATGGCAATTTCTCTTTAGGATTCAGTTAGATTTGAATTTTAGCACCTCGTATGACTTTGTCGAAGCTAATGATGACAGTCTGATATTTACCATATTGAATGGAGACATTTATCGGTACACAAATGGTATTTTAACTAAAGTATTGAGCACCGGTCCGTCTAACGTAATTATTCCATTCTTAAAGGCACGCGACGGGAATATATATTTCATTGCTGACTCCTCAGCTGGAATAGCTGATTCTTATCAAAGCCGACTTGATAGATATTTATACTCTTTCATGTCAAGTGATAATGGCATAACATGGACAAAAACAGGTGCACTTCCTTATTCCAACCCTACAATGCAATTTGGGAATCTTTTTGAATTCTCATTAATAGAAGATTTAGATGGCACAATTTGGTCAACATCATTCTCTCCTTGCTGGGAGATGACGCTTTACAAGTCAGCTGATAAAACTGCAACGTGGTCGAGTATTGCAACGGCGCCTACATACATTGCATCCATAATGGGACTTGGACATAAAAGAATTAATGCACTTGTAGGGGTAAATGGCAAGATTTATGCTGCAGGAGAAGATTCTGGTGGAATATTCTCAACTCCATAAGATGAAACAAAAATTTATTCCAACATTTGCAATTTTGTTAGTTGTAATAGTTCTTATAGGTGGTGTGCGTCAAAAGAATCTACATCAAAAACTGGAGTGGGTGCTTCACAGCAAGATGCCTCTCAACTGATAGGGCTTTGGAGAGCTGAAAAAGCATTTACCTTAAACTTCCAAACTCAAAAGATAGAGGAAAGAAAGACTAGCGCCCTTGATTTCACTGAGTTCAAAGACGGGCAAGTGTGCAGGGCGGGCTCTGGTTCAGACAACGCTTTTCATACCGGAAAGTACTCGTTTGATTGTTCCAGCTACAAGCCCTACACAGTAAGCGGGGACAAACTAATCATAGAAGGGGAATCTTTAATAATCACATGGCGTCTTACCGATGGAAAACTGGAAACAACATTTAAAAATACTGCACGCGACCCAGTGCCTTTCACAAAAGTAATTTACAGAAAACTCAGTGATGCCGAAATATACAAGACAGGAGAGCCAGTTAATGGCAAAATACCTATAAGGGTTGAAGGTACGCCAATACAAAATTAAAGTATATTTCTGATAAAAGAAATAATAAAATTAGTTGCTTGTGTGGAGAACCCAACAAATTTGTGTAATGCTCCACCCTAAAATTCTTTTTGTCGTCGACAAATGAAAAGGATGCTCCCGCCGGGACTTTCGTAACGAAATATTTTGCCTTTCATAATTCGAACCCAGGTCTTCGGATCGAAAATCCGAAATGATTGGTTGTCCCCAAAGAAACAACAACATATTGTAGATTTTCTTCAGACCGGACTACACTACGGGAGCAAATTGTAGCCAAAGCCAGTTTTTTTATATTGTTTTTAAATTTAATGATTTTGACAATAGTTTTTTATATACTTCTCAAGACTGATTGAACAAAAACAATAATAAAACAAAAAAATGCTTAGAATAATTGAATTACTTGCGCTCGTGGCTGGAGTTATAGGAATTTTGGCATATGTACCTCAGATTATCCATATGATTAAAGAGCGCAGCTCTAAAGGAATCAGCTTAGGTGCATGGATTTTGTGGTTTGTAACGGGCGTTATTGTATTAGTTTATGTATTAGACATCAAGGACATAATCTTTATATCGATACAGGCACTCAACCTTATTGCAATATTTGTTGTTCTGGTGCTGACATTAAAATATTCCAATAAAAAAAATAATCGTTGTAAAAAATGGGCCCACGGAGATTTGAACTCCAGACCTCCGGCTGGCCTCGAGAATTTTTGGATTTTTGCATTGTGTCCAAAAATTTCATATAAGACTTGCGCATTCAGATATTCTTTCCAAACTCGGCGCTCTAACCAGCCTGAGCTATGGGCCCGGAGATTTAATAGATTTAATGATTCTTTAAAAGTTTTTCTGAAAAGGTCTATTCAAACTTGCTTTCCCTCGACAAACCCTCAACAGCCATTCTTAGTTTTTCCAAGTGCCTTTCCAAATCATTTTTAAGCTCTTTGTATTCCTCTGCGCATAGCGGATGGTTGTCTTTTTCAGCATCTCTTATTGCATTCTTTTCAATAAATGCAGCAATCTTAGAAATTTTGTAAAGAAGCTTTGTTTTATTGTAGTTGCAATTAGATAACATGGCTATCACCTCTGTTTTTTCTAATTATTTATTTTGGTTTATATAAACATTTCTCATTTGATTTTTGATTTCCACAACCTATTTATATAAGTTTGATTGTAGCAACTCCTGTAAAATGCAAAGCAAAAGGGGAATAGAGTTATCACTTAACTTCATTGTAACTCTGATTATCTCGATAATAATATTTGGATTTGGTGTTAGGTTTATCTACAACCTTTATGACAAGGCAACTGATTTGCAGAGCTTGACCTTAAGCGAGCTTGACGAGAAAATAGGAAGCTTAATATGTGAAGGCTCTGACAGGGTTTGCATTGGAGAGGACAGGAAGACAATACCAAGAAAGAAGTTTGCTGTTTTCGGTTTGAAATTAATAAATGTTCTTGATGACCAAAAAGAATTCTTGGTGGAAATAAAGCCACCATCATCAAATCTGCTCGGATACAAGAAGGACAAGACTGAAATTACCAATATAGAAAATCCATTAGTAGTAATCCCGCAGTCAAGGCCAGTTACTATTGAAAAGAATGAGGAAAGAAATTTGGGAATAGGCATACAAGTTCCGGCAAGTGCTGTTCCTGGAACTTACATATTCAATGTTAATATTACAATTCCAAGCGATGCTGTTACGTATGCCCAGATTCAAAAATTATATGTTGATGTTCCTTAATTATTTTGCCGCCTTTACAATCTCAGCAAAACTTTTGGCATTCAATGAGGCATTTCCAACCAAGCCACCATTGATATTTGGCATTGAAAGCAGCTCCTTTGCGTTTTCAGGTTTCAATGAGCCGCCGTAAATAATCCTGACATTTTTCGCAGTTTCTTCTTCATAGATGCCGCTAATGACTTTCCTTATGAATAAATGGCTTTCTTCAGCGTCTGCTTTTGTAGCTGCCTTCTGATTTGGATTTCCTTTGCTGATTGCCCATATCGGCTCGTATGCTATAACTAAATCCTTAATACTTTCAATTCCACTAAGACATTTTAACAATTGATATTCAAGAATATCTTCAGTTTCCTCATTTAATCTTTGTTCCCAATTTTCTCCTATGCATAAGATCGGCTTCAAACCATTTCTTAAAGCAGCAGCCAATTTTTTATTTATCAAAGAATCATCTTCGTTGAAGCTTTCCCTTCTTTCAGAATGCCCAATGATGACAAATTCACAGCCAAGATCCTTTATCATTGAAGGAGACACCTCGCCTGTGTATGCACCAGAATTCTCAAAGTGCATATTTTGCGCACCTAATTTTATATTGCTTCCTTTTAATTCTTTGGAAACAGGATGCAGGCTTGTAAATGCCGGGCAGACAGCAATGTCAACATTTTTTTCATTCTTCAGCAGATTTTTCAATTCATTGGCTAATAAGCACGACTCTTCAACAGTCTTGTTCATCTTCCAGTTTGCTACAATTAATTTTATCATTTTTACATTAAGAGCTGAATGCATTTTTTAATGCTTGTGTTCACTTTTTTAATTTTTGTAAGTTTTTATTCTTTTTGCTTTTTGAACCAATCAGAAAGTAAAAACCAATTATGACAATAATAACTGATGCTGCGATGGTATATTTTGATATTTTAATCCCAAGGTCCATGAATAATTGTTCTGGATAAAGCCTGACTATAATTTCTTTTGCAGGATCAAAGGTGTAAGTTCCTTTTGCAAAAAATAATTGATGAAATGACTCAAAAGCCGCTGGAAAGTCAGAATTTATAAAGAAAAACAAAGCTGCTGCAAGAATAAGCGTCAAAAATCCCCCGAAAATAAGAACTTTGCCGACAAAGTTTATTATGATATTATTGACCTTTAATATAAATGCCGAAATTATCAGCAGCACAATAAATAATACTATAAAAACATAAAGCATAATTGTTGAAATACTTACTATTTTTTTTACATCCCAAAGATGCTGCTTTTCCCTTTCGTTGAATTCGCTTGGCGGTTCAGTAGATGCCCCTTTAATGAAATTCATTACCTTTGCATGCAGCGATATTGCCTCGGGAATATTCTTTTGAACACTGTACTCTGAAAATTTCTGCTGGTAAAACAAATCGTCAAAGCCTGTAAAGTTTAAGATAAATAGAACAATCAAAAAAGGCAAAACCAGAATTAGCAGCAACTTTGATATTGTTGGATATCCCATATTGCTAACATTAACTATCCATAATAATCAGCTTCTTTTCTTCTTCAATTGCTTTCTTAATGGCTTCCTCGATTGAATTTACATCCTTCTTCTTGGTTATTTTATTCCGCTCTTTAATAGATTCTGCAAAAACCTGCTTGGCAGCTTTAATTGGAATTTCCTCTTCTCTTATGTTGAGATCTTTTTTTTCTTCATCAGGGCTGTCAAAAATATCTTCGCTTTTCTTTTCATCCCTTTCTCTGTGGTCCTCTGGCCTTATATAATCGCTCGATACATCTTTTTCTCCTGGGCCGTATTTTTGCTCATGGTATTTCTTTTCCTCTTTTTTGTCGTCTTTGAATATGCTGCCGTATTTTGCGGGATTATAAGTACTTGAGTGAATATTCCACTTGTCCTCATCCCACAATTTTGCATGATACATCTTACATTTCTCTCAATTATAGGAAATAACTTTAATTTTCGGATACATTTGTTATTTCCTAATAAGCAAATCACAATAAAAAGTTACGGATATTAGTGTGATTTGCTATAATTAAATTACTTCAAGATGCTATATGCCCGTTCCATATAGATTTTTTAATCTTGTAGCCTTTTTTAATAAGCAATTCAGCCTCTCTGTTATTTCTTTCCAGAATAACAGCTTCAAATTCAAAATCAGGCGCTTTATTTTCCAGCTCTACAAACGGGTTTAAGTGCTTCATTTTTCAACCTCTCTGCCCTTTTTAAATCTTTCGGTTGTTAACTACCTGTAAGTAACTAATTCAAGCTTTTGCCAGGATCAAATCTATTTTTCTTCTTAAGGTTTCCTCAGGGTATGCTCCTATAATCCTATCCAACTCCTTTCCTTCGCTAAAAACTATCATGCAAGGTATCCCTCGTACATCAAACTTTGCTGAAATCTCCTGGTTGTCGTCAACATTTAGCTTCGTGCATTTCAGTTTGTTTGTGTACTCGCTTGACAATTTATCCAGGACAGGCCCTACAATCCTGCAAGGGTCGCACCAAGGGGCCCAGAAATCAACCAGAACTGGCAATTTGCTGCTTAAGACTTCTTTATCAAAGGTTTCTTTTGTGACGTCCAGCATTTTAGTAGAGATACCATTGCTTAATATTTAAAATTTTAGTTTTTACCTAAATATAAGATATCTTCTCTTGTCCATGTCTAAGTCTGTGAACAAGTCACATTCCTCTTTTAACATTGCAGAGCCTGATTTTCCGAAGGCAATGACTTCAATCCTGCAGCCTAAAGCACGCCTTAAGTGATGAATTAATGGAACATAGTCGCCGTCGCCGCTTACAATTACTATAGTGTCAAGCTTTGGCGCAAGCTCAATTGTGTCCATTGCCAATCCAATATCCCAGTCACCTTTTTTTGCCCCCCCTGCAAAAATCTGAAGGTCTTTTGCCTTTACTTCAAATCCTATCTTTTCCAATGCGTCAAAGAAATTCTGCTCCTCTTTTACATCTGCTTTTATGACATAGGCAATTGACCTTATCAGGCTTCTGTTGCCTACAGCGCTCTTCAGTATTTGCGCAAAATTAACCTTTGCATTGTACAAGTTTTTTGCCGAGTAGTACATATTCTGCACATCAACAAAAACACCAACTCTTTGATCTCGAAATTGTGTACCCATATTTCACCTTAATGACGGCAAATTTTCCTGGTAGCCGCAATTTTCACAGTGTATTGTATTATTCTTCACCGATAAGCTTAATTTTTTGCATCTAGGGCATTGATTGACAACAGAAAACCTTTGCAGCTTTTTTTCAAAATGCGGCTCATCATGATTCATTACTATCATCCCTGTATTTTAGGTTGTATATAAAGGTTGTGAAAAATGAATTCTTGTTTTATATTTTATTTTTGTTTATTTTATTGGAAAATCATTTTTACTGAAATTAATCACTATTGATTTGAATTTCTTGAATTGCCACAATGTGAAAGGCAAGAAGCACAAAACGAAATAGCTGAACGATAATTTCAACAAAAACATTCTATAAATATTAAATAAAAATAATTAAATTCGTGCTTCGCACTATAAATAGTGCCCAGCCTAGCTTTTCTTCCATACAGCTCAGCCTTGCCTATACATTGCAAACAAAAACATAGAAAAACTAAGAACAAAATTATCTTATAATCTCATACTGCTTGACAATCATCCAAGTGAACAAAAACAATATAATAGCGCCTGCAACCATCCATGACAAACCAATCTGGATTGTTTCATTCGCATACATCTGATATAATCCAAAGCCCATTATTCCAAACCCAAGCCAAAGGAATTTATCCAAAACTAATTTCATAATTTCAAATTCCTGAGCTTCGCTTAATCTTTTTTTCATTTTTTATCCTCTTACAACAACGAAAAAATCTTTTTCTGCATAGGATTCAAATAGGTTGGTAGCTGGATTCTTTTGTTCCACTTTAAAAGTCAAAAAGTATGAGCGTTGAGGTGTGCCAGTAGGGATTGTTAACCTAATGTTTCTTATATCTGCATCAGCTGCATGTAGGGTATAATCCCCGGTTTTAAATTGGAAATTTTTTTCAAAATCTCTTATAAGGGGCTCAGTAGCAGTTGTTGGATCAGGATCTATTAAATTAAACTTCACCCTATATATCAAATCGACAGCTTCTTTATTTCTTACCCCAACTGTTAATATAGTAGCCTCTCCACTTTTAACAACTATCTCTGTCTTAGGGAATGAAATCTTTTTATCGCCTTGAACTAAATCGTCAAGAACCCTTTGTCTTATCTGTTCAGAAACATCCTCTGTTGTGCTAGTAATATTTCTGAACATTCCTTTTATAAAACCAAGCCCAAGACCAAGAAGTGTCATTGCAAGAACTACAATAACAATGGCTTGAATTGACATCTCTAAAGAAGCCTTTTTATTAAAATGCATTTATTCACCTCTTTTCCCAGCGGAAATATTATAATAATCTTATTTACACTACATATTTATAAAGCTTTCGAATTTTGTGTTTTGATTAGCAACATTTAAAAAGCAGAGAAAAATTCCATAGAGCATGGCAAGATTAAGAAAATTTGTTTCTTACAGGAATATCAAGAGGCCCTATACAAGAACATCAAAGTTTAAGGCTAAGTCTTACATTAGAATGACGCCCCATGTGAAGGTTGTTAGGTTCGACACTGGAGATGCTAATAAAAAATTCCCGTACACATTGAATTTGCTGTCTAAATCAGAGCTTAACATAAGAGACAATGCTTTGGAAAGCGCAAGGCAGACTTCAAATAAACTTTTAGAAACATATCTTGGATTGAATGGTTTTCATCTGAAGGTCAAAGTATATCCATATCATGTTTTGAGGGAGCATGCGCTTGCAGCTGGAGCAGGAGCAGACAGGTTCAGCTCAGGAATGGCGCACGCTTTTGGAAAGCCTGCAGGACTTGCTGCGAGAGTCAAAAAAGGGCAAGCCATCTTCCAAGTCAGCGTAAATAAAGAAAACTTGGGAGTTGCAAAACAAGCTTTGGAAAGGGCATCAAAAAAGCTCCCATGCGCCTGCACAATTATTGTTGCAGAGCAGAAAAAATAATTCATTATAGAAAATTATAAATAGTTCTTGAAATAAACATTTTTCATGGTTTTGGAGCTGCTTGACAATATTTCAGACAACAAGTACGTGCATTCTATAATTATTCTTGCAGTTTTTTACATGCTGTCACAATTGGTTGTTTTTATTTCCCAGAGATTTATACTTAAGATTACAAAAAAGACCAAAACAAAAATTGATGATTTAATAGTATCCAGGACTAGCAGGCCGTTATCGTTAATCCTTCTCCTTATAGGCTTGAGGTTCGCGATAATTCCACAAAGTCTGCCGGAAAAAGCAGTGGATATAATTGAAAAAATAATCTCAAGCCTTATTATCTTGATTATAACTTACATTGTCATTGTTATTTTTGATATAATTATCAGTAACTGGGGCAAACAATTTGCCTCAAAAACACAGTCAAAGTTTGACGATGAAGTTGTAGTTCTTTTCCAAAGGTTTTCAAGAATAACTATTAGCTTTCTTGGGATTATTTTTATTTTGGGAGCGTGGGGTGTACAAGTAGGGCCCTTGCTTGCCAGCCTTGGGATTGCAGGAATTGCAGTTGCTTTTGCGCTGCAGAGCACATTGGGCAATATTTTTGGGGGAATTTCATTAATTGTTGACAGGAGCATAACAGTTGACGATTTCATAAGGCTCGAAGATGGAACAGAGGGATTTGTAATAGACATAGGATTAAGAAGCACCAAAATAAGAAGCAAGGATGGGGATTTGATAATTCTACCTAACGGCAAATTGTCAGACTCTAAAATCTACAATTACCACAAGCCGATGCCGACTACAAGAGCAACAGTTGAGTTTGGAGTTGAGTACGGCTCTGATGTTGAAGAGGTCAAGAAAATTGCGCTCAATGAAATAAGGAAGCTTAAGTTAGTTTTTAAAGAGCCAGAACCTAGAGTAATCTTTGATGACATGGGAGATTATGCGCTGAGGTTTAAGGCGCATTTCTGGGTAAAGTCTATTGAGTATAAAATAGATGCAAAAGAATCTGCTGTGACTGCCATCTACAATGCATTGAACAAAAATAAAATTAAAATTCCATTCCCGACAAGAACGGTTTATGTGAAGAAATGAATCCATCAGATAAAGCATTAGTAGTATTCCAAGGAAAGAAAATCAGGCGAACTTGGTTTAGTGATGAATGGTGGTTTTCGGTAGTTGATATTGTAGAAGCATTAACAGAAAGCGGAAGAGCTAGAAAGTACTGGTCTGACTTGAAAACTAGACTTACAGAGGAAGGTTTTGAGTTGTCCGCAAAAATCGGACAACTGAAATTAGTGTCTCCTGATGGAAAATCATATCTAACTGACTGTGTCAATACAAAAAACGCTTTTAGGATTATTCAGTCTATTCCTTCTAAAAAGGCAGAGCCATTCAAGCAATGGTTAGCTCAAGTTGGTTATGATAGAGTGCAAGAAATTGAAAACCCCGAACTAGCCCAAAAACGCATGAAGGAAATATACAATGCGAAAGGCTATTCTGATGATTGGATTGAAAAGAGAGTTAGAGGTATTGCAATAAGAGATGAATTAACAGATGAATGGAAAAAGAGAGGAGTGTTGGAAGAAAGAGATTATGCAATACTCACAGCGGAGATTTCAAAAGCCACTTTCGGCATGACTCCAAGCGAATACAAGAAATTCAAAAGACTGAAAAAAGAAAATTTGCGAGACCACATGAACGATTTGGAACTGATTTTTTCAATGTTAGGGGAAAGAGTTTCTACTGAAATCACCAGAAAAGAAGATGCACAAGGATATATGAAAGTTGAAGGTGCTGCCAAAAGAGGAGGAAGAATTGCTGGGAACGCAAGAAAAGAAACAGAGCAAGAATTAGGTCGTCCTATCACATCAAAGGAAAACTATCTTTCTGAACCAGAAAAGAAGAAAAAGTTAGAAGATAAGGGCAAGAAGTAATGGAACCCCCCTCGTCCGTTTCGTTTCCGTTAGAAATGCCCCCCTATCAGTCGTTTAGCCACTAAAAATTATTGAACTTAACAATCATTCTTTAAGAATATCTTTTACAATCTTATAAGTCTCCGGATACCTCTCAATATCCAATACCTCTGTATGTAAAGTTTCACCAAATAAGCCACCACAGCTTCCGTTTACATAATAAATACGCGCATTTTCCAATTTTTCATTTTCAGTCAAGACAACTCCATCACCATCTCCAGCTTTCATTTTGCAGCCCTGCCCAACTATTGCGTAAATTTTTGCATTCTTTGGCTGATTTGATTCGTCATTCAGCTTATTTAAGAACAAGCTGTTTTCCTGCATGTCCTGGCATTCACGATTTTCGCCAACAAATCCACAATAATCGCTAATTGCTCCTGAGATTCCTTTATTTGGAGTGGATATCATCACAAGCTTATCAACGTCCTCGTCATCAAATACCTGAATGTATTTTCTTGCAACCAAGCCACCCATAGAATGCGCAATTATGTTCACTTTTGGCTTGCCTGTTCTTTCCTTGATAATCTCAATCAAATCCTTTAGCCTTAAGGAATACGTATCAATATTTTCACTTTTTGTAGGCACTACTATATACTTGTCATCTTTTCTGAAAGCATCATAGTAATAGCTTACCTTGACTGTTACAGGCTTTCCTGACAAGCCCCAAATGCCTTGCTGAAATGGCTCGTTTTTTGAATAAAGTGAGATTGTGCCAGCACTCAAATAGCCGTCGTCCTGCAATTTTTCCTGCAATTTATTGAAGGAATCCAAAGAAAATTCAGGGGAGTTGCCTTTTGCCAGCGAGTGACCATGAAGCAGAATAATTGGGAATGTTCTTGGGTCATTTTTGCATGTTTCGTTATTGCAGCAAGGCTTGCAGTCATTTAATACACAGCAAATTGGCGGATTGTCTGGCAAGCTTGTGTCAATTCTAAATAACGGCTTGTAAATTAAACTTAAATTCACAGGCTCAAAACTAAAATTAATTGTTTCCTTTGATGCTTCAAGTTTCGAGCATTTTGAGAGCAAAGCAGCCGCTTCTTCGGAAATATTTATCTTTGAGAGCAAGTAAAGGGAAATATTGGTGGATTCATTATAGTTCAATTCCTTATAGCTTGTTTTGTATTTTGGCAGAGTTGAATTAATTATATTGATACCATCTTTGCTTATATTATTTTCTAGGAACATTTTTTCATATGAATCTGCGTTGGAATTATTTATTTCTATTAGTATATTGTCATTGAAATAGTTTGCAAATTCTAAGAATGCATCATCATTAGGAAAGGCTATACTTTTATTTTTGATTAATTCTATAGCTTTGTTCCTGATATAGAAATAAGTTTTATTCATTTCTCCTAAATTATTGCAGCTCTGGATAAGAATTGATGAATTAGGATAGCTTTCAATAAACCCTTCTGTATCTTCTGCTAAACTTATAATGGAAATATTCCCACTACAGTTCTGCTGCAATCTGCATAGCAACTGTCTTTCCATATTTAGAAAATATTCTGAATTAAAAAATAAGACACCAGCTGGGATTTTTGATTTTTCAATTATAATTGCTTGATCATTTGCAATGTTATCAGCACTTTCAACTAGAATGCTGTAATTTTCAAATGAATTTGATGTTATTGCCGAAGCAAGATTTGTAAACTTTTTGGCATTAATGTTTACACCATAAGATACATTATCAATGTTTAATATATTTGCAAAGCTTGATAATTCCATTAACTGACCAGATAAGCTTTCTAAATTGGCCAATAAATCATTATGCAGCCCAGCGATGTTGTTGATTGATCTGTTTAAATCTGTTATAGAATTTTTGGCGTTGCTTAGATTTTCAAAATAACTTTCATTGAATAATTGGTCTAACTTGAAGTAGTTTTCTGTGGACCACAGGCTTCGAAGATTTTCAATGGAAATTCTTAATTTGTCAAATGTATCGTCAATTTCTATTTTTGACTTTGTGAGATTGTTCAGATTTATTTTATGAGCCAACTCAAAATATTCTTGGTTAACCTGTTGATGAATAGTATTTGCATCATCCAGAGATTCCAGAAGCTGTGTTATGTTATGTTTAAGCAAATTTTTTAATGCCCGCTCTGTTTCAGTCAAATCGTAGTTTACAGCAATAATAGATGATCTTGATGTTTCATAGCCTTTTGTAAGGCAAAAGAAAGAGCGCATGCTGCGGCATTTGGATTCAAAGCTGTATAAGTCTTGCCCAGAGCCAAGCCTTCTAACACCGAACTCATAAATCTTAGTCAAATGCTGCCCTTTCTCAATTATGAAATCACCTTTTTCAATAACTTCATTGGCACTTCTGTCATTAAATGTGTACGAACATGAAGCCTTGCAATAAGCTGCGTTGTCTATTGACACATCAAATTCAACACTGCTTTTTTCTCCATAATGCAAGCTCAGGGATTTCTGGTGAGGAGTTAGATAAATTATAAGCTGATTTCCCAAAAGATAATTCACTTTTTGATTGAAAAATATAAAAAGGTAAATTGCAAGCAGCGTTAATGCTGTAATTATCAAGAATTCATATTTTTTCCAAAATGATTTTTGTTTCACCACACGCTCTCAATACAGAAGGTAAGATATAAATCTTTTGACAATATGGTATTAGTTATTTTCTATATTGAAAATAAACTATTGACTTATTATTCTACCTATATAAAACCGATAGGTTTAAATATAAGTTCTTATAATTTTATTAAATTAATATACATTTTTGTATACCAATATAGAAAATCAAGTAAAAACGTTGGGCAGATAGATGAAGTTTCCTATTGCCTTAACATCAGAGTGAGTTAAAGTTGGCAACAGAATTAATCAGCTTGGGAATATTATTCTTATGTGCTATAATAGGAGGTGTAATAGCAGCTAAATTTAAACAGCCAGCTGTATTTGGAATGTTGTTCATAGGCGCTGTCATTGGACCAAGTTCGCTGAATCTTGTCCGGGACATGAGCATGATAAGGATGATGGCTGATTTTGGAGCAATACTAATATTATTCATTGTGGGCTTGGAGTTTGATGTTTCCAAAATAATGAAGCTCGGGGCAAGGTCTATAATAATAGGGCTTTTAAAATTTGCGATAGTATTGTTCTTTGGATACCAAACAACGCTGCTTCTTGGATTTAGCGTCAAGGTTGCCTTGTTTGTTGGCGTGATTTTGTCATTCAGCAGCACTGTCGTTGTTGTAAAAGTTCTTGAGCAGAAGGATATGTTTAGCAGGAAGGAAGTCCCATTACTGGTTGCTGTACTGATAATAGAGGATATAATTGCAGTTTTTGCCCTTACATTTTTTTCAGGAATAAAGGATTCAAGCACAAATCTATTGTCAACATTTGAGCACATAATATTTTCAGTTGCCATACTGATTTTTGCATATTATTTGATGCTGAAAATTCTGAGGTTTGGGATTAGCATTATCCTTAAGAATAATAGCGATGAATCGGTGTTGACATTCCTTTCATTGGGTATAGGCGCGCTGTTCAGCTATTTTGCGGCATCTCTGGGATTAACCCCCTCTGCAGGAGCATTTCTTGCAGGAAGCTTGATCGCATCATTGCCTAATGCAAAGGAATATGGCAAAGCCATACATCCGTACGCATTGATATTCACTTCCATATTTTTCATATCAATGGGCACATTGGTAGATTTCAATGGCATTCAGTCAAATATTGCATTAATAACAGCTTTGTTAATCACGGTATTGGTGTCCAGGTTTGTTGCCGTCGGATTTTTGACATTCTTGTTGGCAAACTTTAAGAACGAGCAGCCTTTTTTTTCAAGCATAGCGATGATTTCTGTTGGAGAATTTTCATTGCTGGTGGCAAAAGAAAGCGAAAAATTTGGATTAGGCATCGATTTGGTAACAATCACGGCAGCCATTATATTTATCAGCGCAATTGTGATGTCAATAGGGATAAACTACAGCGAAAACATACACTCAAAGTTCAACTCAAAAATTCCCATTAAATCCAGAGTGAGGCTTGATAGAATATCAAGCTACATGAGAAAATTATTTGACCAGACTGAGATTGAGAATTTTTTCACCAAGAAATTAAGGTCGGAGTCAAAGCTTGCATTTGTTCTTACAATTATTGCAACTTTTACGTTTTTTTTATTGAGAAGGGTATCGCTTGTAATCAAGCAGAATTTCCATTATTTAGTCTGGTACGCTTTTTATTTGGCCAGCCTTGCCTTGATGCTGTTTATCTTGAATCTTGTGTATAAGAGGTTTAAGGAGATATACAACACAATGTCAGTCATCCTTACAAATGTTGACAGCTCGAGAAATCTGAAGAAATGCAAAAGAATACTTAATAATTTATTGCTGTCCTTGCTTTTGTTTTTTTCTGCAATGCTGTTCCCTTTTGTCATTTTTGCGCTTTCGCTTGCACCATGGACAAATATAATTCCTTTTGTACTGGTATTCATATCCTTCTATTACATGAAAAACCTGGTTATGCTTATAAACAACAATTCAAGTTTTGCCCCAAGCTACACTGCGAGCGTTGCAGCTGCGAAATTATAGGCAACATAAACTATTTAAATAAATCAAATTTCTCTTCATTATCTAATTTATGTTGGAGGTTAAATTATGGTCAGCTTTAAACTGTGCATTTCGGATCCATCAACTGGAAAAACTTATCAGAAGGAAGTAAAGGATAATTTGACAAGGCCATTCATCGGCTTAAATATAGGCGAGACAATAAAGGGTGATAGTATCGAAATGAGTGGCTACGAATTCCAGATTACAGGCGGCTCAGACTATTGCGGGTTTCCTATGAGAAGGGGAATCCTAGGCTTGAGGAAAAAAATAACAGTACTTGGCGGAGTTGGATTCAGGGGAGGCGCTAAAGGAATTAAGAGAAGGAAAACTGTGTGCGGGCATAAAATACATGAAAAAATATCTCAAATAAACTTAAAAGTAATAAAGCAGGGCTCAAAAAAGCTAAATGAAGTATTTGGTGTTTCAGACGAATCCAAGAAGGAAGCAAAGGACGACAAGAATGAGGCCAAAGAGCACAAAGCTGAGGAAAGAAAAGAGGATAAAGCAGAAAAGGAGCATAAATCCGTAGAGAAAAAAGAAATTAAAGAACACATAGTTGAAGAGAAGAAAGAAGCCAAAGAGCACAAGCCAGAGGAAAAGCACGAAAAGCCAAAGGAGCATAAAGGAGAAAAGAAAGCATAGAATTTTTAATATCTTTTTGAAGTTATTTTTAATAAAAATAGACTGCGCGTGCCTTATTGTCTAAGGCGAGAAGCACTAAAAGAATTATCTAAAGGATAACTTCCGCAAAAATATTTTAATTAAAATCCATTAACGAATGAAATTAAAAATTCAATAAAAAATCAAAAATAATATAAAAATTTAAGTAAATTATGGCTAAAAAGAAGAAAGATGAAGAGCAACAAGAAATGCCTGAGCTTCCGGGGCAGCCTGTACTTAATATTGGCATGGTTGGACATGTTGACCATGGAAAAACAACATTGCTTGAGAGATTAAGCGGCAAATGGACAGACACTCATTCTGAGGAATTAAAGCGCGGAATTACAATAAGATTGGGATATGCGGATGTTACATTCAGGAAATGCCAGAAATGCGATGGCCCTAAGGCATACACAACAAGGGAAACTTGCCAAATATGCAATTCTCGCACAAAGCCTTTGAGAAAAGTGAGCTTTGTTGATGCTCCTGGTCATGAATCATTGATGGCAACAATGCTGGCAGGCGCAACAATAATGGACGGAGCTGTATTGCTGGTTGCAGCAAATGAGCAATGCCCCCAGCCGCAGACAAGAGAGCATTTAATGGCTCTTCAGATTATTGGGGTCAAAAACGTTATTGTCGTTCAGAACAAAATTGATTTGGTAAGTGAAGAGCAAGCAATAAAAAATTATGAACAGATACAAGAATTTTTAAAAGGTACAGAATTTGAAAATGCTCCTGTAATACCAATATCTGCCCAGCACAGAGCCGGTCTTGGCAATCTAATGCAGGCTATTGACGAATACATTCCCACCCCAATTAGGGAGCGGGAAAAAGAGCCTTTGATGCTGGTTGCGAGAAGCTTTGACATAAATAGGCCAGGCATTGCTCCAGACGCCCTTGTCGGTGGAGTTTTGGGAGGGAGCTTAAAACAAGGAACGTTGCATATCGGCGATACAATTGAGATTAAGCCTGGGAGGAATGTTGTAGAAAAAAATCAGCAGGTATGGAAGCCAATAACAACAAAAATAATAAGCTTGAATTCGGGCTCTTTGAATCTTGAATCAGTTGGACCATCTGGCTCGATTGGAGTAATGACATCTTTAGACCCTTCAGTTGTAAAATCTGACCAATTAACAGGCTCATTAGTCGGCAATCCTGGAAAACTTCCTAAGGTCTGGAGCGAATTAATTTTAGATGTACATTTGCTTAAACGTGTTGTTGGAACAAAAGAAGAGCTCGATGTTGAGCCTGTAAAGATTGCAGAGCCATTAATGCTAAACGTTAATTCAGCTGCGACTGTTGGAATTGTTATCGAGCTTAGAAAAAACAAGATAAAGTGCAGGTTAAAATTGCCAGTTTGCGCTGATGCTGGCTCAAGGGTCACAATTTCAAGGAGAATTGGAAACAGGTTCAGGCTGATTGGCTACGGGGAAATAATGGAGAAGTAAATATTTTTATATGTGCATATATCCATTGCTATTGTTCATAAGCTTTGATTATAAGGTCCAAACTTTTATCCAATATTTTATTGAATTCATCTCTATGCTCTAAACCCTGGTTGGTATGTTCATCAAAAACTTTTTCCACACCATCATTTAAAGATGGTGGTACATAACCGTAACTGCATCTTCCCATTAAACCTACGTCGTCCATAATTATCCAAGATTTTTTATCAACTTCACCTGTTTCATTTACTTCAGCGAAAGGCTTCATAGCAATAGTCATCAAGTATGGTCGATTTTGAACATCATACTCAATTAGTATATTATAAACAGAAGAAGTCCTACTACCTTGATTATAAACAGTTATCGCAATTTCAATAGCTTTTGAATTAATATTTTTATCAGGCCTGTACAGGAGGAGGTTTCTAGGTTTATAGGTATTAACTAATCTTTCAAGTTTATGTTCTTTAGAATTGATTGGTTTAAGTTTTTGAGTTCCGAACAAGGGCGGATTTTGGGTGTTTAAAGATGGAGGTTCCCATATAACAAATTGGGCAAATGTTGAACTGGTTGCAGCTGATAGAACAGCCGCCGCTAAACCTCTTGTTACAAATTCACGCCTTGATGTTTTAAACATATGAATCGAGAGTTTTACATTAGTTTATTAAATTTTTGTTGACTAAGCTATAATTAACTACTTTAAAGTAGTTATTAACCGAAAGCTTTATATATCACCTATTTCCTAATATACTTATGGGGGGGTTGGTTTTATTTTTATTAACACTTGCAGTTATGGGCTTATTCTATGTAGCTGCGAGTATAGAAAATGGATTGTTTGAAATAACCGTTGCGCCAAACGTTAAGGAAGCCAATGGAGAATTTGAGTTTAGCACGTTTACTTCTGCTGTTTGTGAAGGCAAAAATGATGTTGTTCATTGTAAAGATGAGGTGTTTGTAAACTGTGATGGAAACATCTCAAAATTGGATGATGCTACAGAATGCAACGGTATAAAATTGGATGTTCCAAAGGCAACAGGGGATGCTGTTTTTGGGAAAGAATGGAAGGATCCGAGGAATTGATTTATTCACCTTCAAAATCAATAAAATAAAGTAGTTAATCTCCCTCAAATTGCACTAAAGAAAATAATTTATATCCTAGCTTTTCTACTTTTTCCCTGCCGTGTAAATCAGGTAATTCTATAATAACTGCACAATCAACAATTTGCCCACCGAGTTTTTTAATTAAATTAATGGCAGCAACCAAGGTACCCGCAGTAGCAATCAGGTCGTCGCAAATCAAAACTTTCGCTCCTTTTGGAATTGCATCGACGTGAATCTCAACTGTTGCCCTTCCATATTCTAAATCATAGCTCTCACTTTCTGTCTTTGAAGGCAATTTTCCTTCTTTCCTGATTGGAATGAATCCTTTGTGCAATTTGCTTGCGATTGCACCTCCAATAATAAATCCTCTGCTTTCAATCCCAGCAACTAAATCAATATCTGTATTTTGGTATCTTTCGCAGAATTTTTCAATTACATAATTAAATGCGTTTGCGTCCTTCAGCAAGGTTGTTATGTCTCTAAACATTACTCCTTTTTTTGGCCAATTGGGAATTGTCCTTATTGTTGATTTAATATCCATTTTAATAACTATTTAACGTACATTTATAATTTTTTTGATTATCTGTTTCTATTTTTCCTATAATCTTTTTTCTTAGTTTGTATGTATCAGCCCACATTGCATAGCCAAACCAGCCTTGCAAGCTTTGGAGAAAATCTTCATAACTCGTTACTTTATTTTCGTATGATTCCAATTTTTGATTAAATCTTTTCTCAAATTTTCTTTTATTTGATTTTCTTAATAGCTTATGGTAGTAAAAAAGCATGTAGCCCAAACAATTTTTACCTATTTGATAAAGTCTGCTGGGAATCAGAATAAAAATTAGATAATTTATAAATTTATTTATTTTCTTCTATAAACTGTATCTAAAAATCCTTTAAAAACTTGAAACAAAGGAGAAGTTGGTGGAGCATATCTTTCAGCAGCTAGTTTTAATGCATCATCATAAGGCATTGGTACTTGCTGAGCAGTCTGTACTGCTGGAGATTGTGTAATTTTTTGCGCGCCGCCTTCGGCGGTTTCCTTAACTACCCCACGCACGTGCCCACGGCCATCAACGTCCCAGTCATCAAGAACGACAACGGAACGGTCGCCGAAGCCGCCAAGATACGAAGCCCGCGCAACCATAGTTCCTTTCTGTTTTGACGCAATAGTTGATTTTACGTAATCTGGATTTACAAGCCAAATTCTTGTAGTATCTTTCTCTTTTTGTTTTAACATTGCGCCAATTCCATTTGTGCCGTAAATGGCGTCACCATGAAGTCTGTCAAATAAAGCAGTCACTTCATTACCATATTCTTGTTTAAATGATTCCCTGCCTTCTGCAAGTTTTGCTGTAGAAACTTCAATATAGGAAAATTCATTATCGTACCTCTGCAAATGTTTTTTAAATCCATCCAAAGACAGGTTGAATGCAACAACGCCTTTTTGTGAAGTAGCTCTTGCTTCCAAGTCTGCTCCATTAAAAAAGAAGTTTTTTTTACTTGTTAATTCTCGTGCAACCTCTTCCGGATTTTTCATAAGAGGGTTATTAGGAAAATCAGTTAAGTAAAGCATAACATTAGCATCTTTTAATCCGTAGCCTAATCCATCACCCGGATAAAGCCATTGATTTCTTAATGCTTCATTCGTCAATCTTTCTGATTGAAGTTTTGAAATAAGATGGACATCTTCAAATCGTGGCATCAAGTTTGCAAAATTATCTGGGCCTAGAGTTTGCGTTCTTTGTTCAAGTGTTAATTCTGTTGCTGATTGCATTTTATTATCAGTATAAGAATTATTAAGACTATTTAAATCTTTCGTTTTTTAATTACTATGAAATGATAACACTGCTTCAACAATCTTTTTAAACGGTATTGCATTACTTCAATTTAATGCTAATCAATAACATAAACTACAGAACTGTCTGGATGCAGGATGCTTCTGTATACTTAATAAATCAAAGAGTATTGCCGCATGAGTTTGAAATTTACCAATCAAAAACTTTTATTGATACTGCGAATGCAATTAAGACGATGATTGTAAGGGGAGCACCTGCAATAGGGGCAACAGGGGCTTATGGATTAGCGCAAGCTGCATCGGCTTTTGAAGGCGAAAATTTTGATAATTTCAATGAGTATGTTAACAAGGCTTTTAATGTGTTGAATTCAGCAAGGCCAACAGCAAATGATTTGAGTTACGGGTTGAATTTTGTCAAATCAAAAATGTTTATTGAAAATAGCATTACCAATTCGAAAATGAGAGCTTTTGAACTCGCTCGGCAATATGCAGATTGGAGTGCTGAGCTTTGCAGGCAAATTGGAGTATACGGCAACAATTTAATCCAAAATAATCAAAATATCCTGACACACTGCAATGCAGGCGCTCTTGCTTGTGTTGATTATGGCACTGCTTTGTCCCCTATAAGAATTGCGCATTATAAGAAAAAAAATATATTTGTTTATGTTGATGA
The DNA here is from genome assembly GCA_023266475.1 of Candidatus Woesearchaeota archaeon. Taxonomy (GTDB): domain Archaea; phylum Nanobdellota; class Nanobdellia; order Woesearchaeales; family GW2011-AR4. The sequence goes on from JAHFQA010000016.1 coordinate 24,588, forward strand.
GACAAGGCCAAGAAACCAAGGCACTTCTTTGACTGCTTGGGAATTGGCACAAGAAAAAATAAATCATTCAATTATAGCAGACAATGCAGCAGGATATTACATGAAGACAGGCAAGATTGATTTTGCAATTGTCGGCGCTGACAGGATTGCAATGAACGGCGATGTTGCAAACAAGATAGGAACTTATGAAAAGGCTGTTCTTGCAAAGGAAAACAACATTCCATTTTATGTTGCCGCTCCCTTGTCAACTTTTGATATTAATTCAATAACTGGCGATGATATTCCAATTGAAGAAAGAAGTGACGAAGAAATATTGTATATTTCTGGTTTGGACGAAAACAATAAGATAAAAAAAGTGAGGATTGCTCCACAACAAAGTTCTGGCAAAAATCCTGCTTTTGATGTAACTCCTGCAAAATACATGACTGGAATAATTACAGAAAAAGGAGTTATCAAACCGAACAGAGAAGAGATTGAAAGGTTTGTGAAAAATTCAACAAGCTTTATAAACAATTAATGCTTTTTCGCTATAGAGTTGATTAAAATGGATTGGGGGATGAAGAACAGGCTAGCAAGAATTTTCAATCAGAAAAGCCAGAGGACTGTAATGCTGGCGGTTGACCATGGGTATTTTCAAGGCCCGACTACTGGTTTGAAAAGGCCAAGAGAAACAGTTACTCCATTATTGCCTTATTGCGATTCTTTATTTGTAACAAGGGGAGTTTTAAGAAATTGTGTAAATCCAAGCACAAATACTCCAATTTTTTTGAGAGTTTCCGGCGGTCCAAGTGTTTTGGGTGAATTATCAAATGAAGATTTGACGACTTCAATGAAGGAAGCTTTGAAATTAAATGCTGTCGGTGTTGGGCTTTCTATTTTTGTGGGAGAAAAAAACGAGGACAGGACTATTTCAAATCTTGGAAAGCTAGTAAATGAAGCTGAAGAGTACGGAATGCCCGTTCTTGCAATTACTGCTGTTGGCAAAGACATGGCAAGGGACGCAAGATATCTTGGATTAGCATGCAGAATTGCTGCTGAAATTGGAGCACACATGGTGAAAACATATTACTGTTCAGAGGACTTTGAAAAAGTTGTTGAAGGCTGCCCTGTGCCAATTGTTATTGCAGGTGGAAAGAAAATGCCGGAAAAAGAGGCATTGGAAATGTCCTACAATGCAATAAGCAAGGGCGCTGTCGGAGTTGACATGGGCAGGAATATTTTCCAGAGTGAAAATCCTGTTGCGATGATAAAATCTGTCAGGGCAGTTGTTCATGAAAATTATTCTGTTGATGAAGCATTTGAATTGTTTAATAAATTAAAAAGTGAAAGAGTTGTTTCTAGTGTTGTGGAATAAATTTATATTGGGAATTGATTTACATATATAAATGTTGGAAGATGTAATTCTGGTTAATGGAGC
>JAHFQA010000017.1 GCA_023266475.1 Candidatus Woesearchaeota archaeon
TATTTTTTTCAGAAGCTCATCGACATCCATTGATTCAAATTTAGTTCCCTTCACTGCTCCATTCAGCTTGTCAATATAAGCCTGATGGTGCTTTGTGTGGTGAATCCGCATTGTCAACTCGTCAATATGTGGCTCGAGGGCATTGTATTCGTATGGCAATTTTGGCAATTCAAACATTTTAATCCACCTCCTAAATGGTAATTTCTGTATATCTTGTTTGTATAAAAAGTTTTTGATTGGATTTAAGCAAATTTTAAATATAGGCATATAAAGATTATAATTGAAAATGGTTTTAATAGAGCGTTTAGGAGAAATAAAGCGGCTATGGTACGAATTTGAATTGCCATTGAGGCAGGATATTGCTTATATTTATCTCGATAAGGAACAGAGAATTATCAAAGATATTGATGAGAGGCTTGAAAAACTTATCGAGAACCGCGATTTCAGAAGATTTCTAAAGATCCTGGGTAAAAAACGTGAATTGGGGGAGATTTACAAAATAGAGCAAATATTTTCAAAAAAATACAAGAAGGATAATCCTGAATTTTGGCACGAGGAGGCTCAAGAAGGAATAATCGAACTCTTTAAGGATATTTTACCTGACATTAGGGCATTTGAATCCTATAAAAAGGACAGGCATGAACATCTGAGATATAAGAATGATATTCCATGGGAATTACAGAAGGCTCCTAAGGCGAAAGTATCAAAACGCGTAAAAATTGCAATAATCGGCGCAGGTTTTTCCGGTCTTGCGATAGCTTATTTTCAACTCAGGTCTGGCGTACGGGGAAAAGATATAGTAATTTTCGAGAAGGAAACTGTAGGCTCCGGCTCATCCGGAAGGTCCGCTGCATTTCTTACAGCTTCAGTCGAGACGGATTTTATTGATGAAGTTAAAGATCATGGCAGAAAGACTGCTTTGAGATACTGGCGCTCGGCAGAATATGGGATTGAGCTGATAAAAGAGATTGCAGATGATATAGCTCCCAGGACAAAATATCTGAAATACAACGTAGGCTACTTGTACCTTACAGAAGATGAAGAGACTCTTGAAATTTTTGGCAGGGAAGCAAGTGCGCTAAGCTCTATAGGCAACAAGGCTGAAATTATTCAAGGAAGCGAACTTGAAAAAAGGTTCAATCTGCACGGATATTTAGGGGCTCTTTATTCACACAAAGCCAGCTATATGTACCCAATCGGTTTTATAAACGAAATGCACAGTTTTCTTGTAAAAAACGGAGTCAGGATTATGGAAAAGACGGAAGTTGTGTCAATAGATAAAAACAACTCTGCAATTATATTATCCAACGGCACAAGAATTGAAGCTGAAAAAATAATCGCCGCTTCAAACTACAGCATTGTTAATTTTGGAGTACCAAGGAATTTAGTTGAGCCTGTTGAGACGTACCTTGCGCTGACAGAGCCGTTGCCTGCCGAGTTTTTGAGAAAGCATAATATGCTGTTTAATCATCTAATGTGGGATACAGAAGAAATTTATACTTATTTTACAATACTGGATGATGGCCGAATTTTAATAGGGGGGCGTGACAAGAATTTTTCCCACAACAGCAGGCTACCTAATGAAGTAAAATTCAAGCAGGAATTCTACAAATACCTTGTCGCACATTTTCCTAATTTGCATGGAATAAGGTTCCAAAAGATGTGGTCAGGGGTGATAGCAGGAACTCCGGACATGTATCCTTATATAGGCCAAATCAAAAATTCCAATATATACATATCCTTGAGCAACGGCATTCCTTATTGTTTTCTTTCAGGCAAGATAATAGCTGACCTAATGACTACAGGCACTTCTGAATATGCTGATTTGTTTGCCCTAGACAGGAAGATTAGTGCATCAACATCTCCTTTCGCACAAGCAATGTCAACTCGCAAACCAGAAAAATAAATTATTCATGAAATTTAATTTTAATTCAGGAACTTATTCTTCAATAAAAAGGATATTTTAACAATTACCACAATATTTATAAATTTGCAATCAAAGTGTTCATCTAATGAAACTAGCAGTTCCGATTGAAGACCTGATTATTGGAATAATCTGCGGGCTTTTGCTTATAGGATACACTGAAAGATATTTTTCCCTTAAGCTGAATAATACCGTTTATGTTATTGCATTCATAGTATACTGCATTTTTATTGTGCTGGACATAATGTACGAGTTCAGCGACCTAACAACGCATTTTGGGTTTATTGTATTTTCAATATTGCATAACTTGGCTGATTTGGTTTTGTCATTGGCTTTCATATCGCATTTCAGCGGCTGGAATATGCCTTATATAACAGGCCTTATTGTTCCTTATTTGCAGAATGAGGCATTCCTATTTGGAGCCGGAATATATCTGATTGCAGCAAACGTTATCTGGCTTGTAATTTATCCGTTTACGTATTGAAAAAGAAAGATTTAAATATGACATGTAATACATGTTTACATGATGACAAATATAACAATTAGAGATGTAAACTCAGGCTATTGGAGAAAACTGAAGGTTGAGGCTGTTAAAGAAGGCTTGACTATAGGAGAAGCTATAAATTTAGCTTTAGAAAGCTGGCTTCATGATAAAATAGATAAAATAAAAAAAACAAAAAGCAAGAGTTTTTGGGACTTAAAGCCATTTAAGTATGAAGGAGAAGATGCTGGAAAGCTAAGCATTAAAGTTGATGAAGTGGTGTATGGGTGGAAGAAGTGAGCTTAATTTTGGACACTTCTTTTATTATAGCTTTGAACGACGCAGGAGATTTCAACCATAAGCACGCTCAATCATTAAGAGCCAGAATCGAGGACAAAGAGTTTGGCAGATGTTACTTTTCTGATTATATTTTTGATGAATTAATGACTTTAATGATGGCCAGGTCCATTCACAATAAAAAAATAATGGACATAGGCGACGCTTTATTGGGTGATGAAACAATTGAATTGCTTAAAGTTGATAAAGAAGTATTCATGCAATCATGGGGCTTATTTAAAATATCCAGCAATTTGAGCTTTACAGACTGCACAACGATAATATTAGCCAAAGATTTCAATGTAAAGAATATAGCCAGCTTTGACTCAGATTTTGACAGGTTTAACATGAAAAGAATGCAAAAATAATTTTCACTACTTTCAAAAGCTCAACAAAAAAGAAAGATTTAAATAAAAAAGAGTGTAAGGATTCAAAGTAATATTAAAGTCTATCAAAAAGGTGGGATAAAGATGGTATCAAGACCGCGATTTGCTGGAGCCAGCAGAGAAATGATTAAGCTAAAGTATTTTACAAGGGAAATAGAACCTTATCTTAATAAATTGGATGAAATAGAAAAGATTGAAGGAGTAGACATATCTTCTTTTAGAAAATTTATAATGGCTTTGAATAGATTACAAAATATAGGACAAGGCCCAAATCGCGGACAAGCAGAAGCGATTAAGGCTAAATTAGAACAATTTTTACAGAAGTTAAAGTATGAAAAGAAAAGAGCCGATAAAGTAGCCAAAATAATTGAGATTTTAACAAGGAATATTGAAAACCAGCTTGAAAAAGTGAGTTGGACGTAAAAACTGAAATTAAAAAGGTGACACTGAATGGGATATTATACTGATTATTTTTCCACATTATTAAAGTCCAATTGGGCTTTATCTGTAAAGCAACGATGGGATTCTAGAAGGGTAGTTAGATATAGTAGGCAAGCTGATAAGCTGATTTATAAAGTGTTGCCTGAAAAGGTTGATATCGAGCATAAGGTCACTCAAGCGCTTAAAGATGATACTAAAGCAATTGAAGCGATAAACGAAGTAATTAAGTATGGCTTACAACTAGCTTTCAACTCATCTTACGAAGACGAAACAATTTTAAGAGCAATAAAGCATCTTATAGAAACTATGGGACATTTCCATGAGATAATGAATAAGGTTAAACAAGACCCTAAATTAAGTAATAATTCTAATTTAAGAAAAATGGAAGCAGAACTTGAAAATTTAAGCAAAAAATTTGTTATAATGATAAGAAATCAGACACAGAAAGCACAAGGTCAAGAAAGAGAAGAAATGAAAGAAGTTATGAATTTGGTAGCGCAGTCTCATAAATTTGATTCTGATAGTTTTATGACGGCAGTTAAACAAAAATTTAGCACCATTACAAGCCAGACAATTCTTGCTAGATATGCTTTTAGGTTTGATATTAAACATGAAAAAAGGCTAGTGAATGCCTTAGAACGTCTTTCAATAAAATTAGAAGAACAACGAAATATGTTTCAAAGAATACTCAACAATCTTAGCAAAAGGTATAAAGATTTGCCTAAAGTGGTTCAGAAATTTCAAGATATTGTATTAGAATCTGAAAAAGACATTGAAGGAGCTTTCCTTTACTCTTATAAAATCAAAAAAAGAGATTTTAATATGATGCTAACGATGATGGTAAATGCTGACATTTTGAAGAAGTTAAACTTAAAGTGGATAAGGATGCATTTTATGCCTGCAACTCCAACAGAAGCCAGAATCAAAGACATTGAGAATTTGGAAAAAAAGCTCGGCGAAAAGATTCATGTTGTTGCACAGGCATTAAGAATTGAAATTAATGCTCAGGAAGACATAGCAAAAAAAGCATTGCCTATACTTAGCTAATTATCCCAAAAAAGAGGTCATAGAAAATGATGCAGATGCGTGATTGGATATCTGGATTAGCTGGCGCAATAATTTTTTTATTGGGTTTATTGCCTTTGATTGGCAGGTTTACATTTTTGAATAACTTACCAGTTTCTTTAGTAATTTGGATTGTTGCAGGCGCTGGATTCTATTTGGCTGTCAATTCAATCATAGAAATAACCAACAGCAACATTGTTGGGTGGTGGTCTTTTGGAATAGCTCTAGTTGTTTTGATAATAGGACTGCTTCCCTTGTTGCACAGCTTTGGCATTGGATCAGCTTGGTTTGAATTCAAATGGCTAAGCAAGACTATTTATAACGTCATATTCGTGATAGAAGGCATCTTCCTAATGATAGCCACATTTGCAATGGAATTATAGAGATTTATTTAATTCTAATTTAAAAATAAGGAAATTACCTTCCCAGACAGAATGGGTTTGGAACAGATGTATATTTTATCCATACATAAGCCAGCACCAGCCCAAGCACGAGCGCAAAAACAAAAAGCATTGCTGGATGTGTTACAAATCCCCTTTGATTTTTGAAAATTTTCATTTTAATCTAAATTCAGCAATATGGATTTGGTATATTAATGTATTTAATCCACACATAAGCTAACACAAGGCCCAAAACAAGCGCTATTATAAACAGCATTGCCGGATGTGTCACAATTGCCTTTTTGTTGTTCAAAAAATTCATCAAAATCACCTTTTTTAATTGATATTGTATTTTTGAAAAACCTTGTATTTAAACATTTCTATTTTAAAAACGGGCCAGGGAGGATTTGAACCCCCGACCTACAGCTTGCATCCCAGAGATAGAAGGTTCGACTAATAATTATCTGTCGCTCTATCCAAGCTGAGCTACTGGCCCATAGAAAAAGAATAACTGCGATTATTTATAAAAGTTATTAATAGGACTAGTATACTAATTCGCCCTTGTGCCTCATCATATAATCCTTAAAATTAATGACAAAAATTGGCATAAGAAATTAGCTTTTAATATTCTTTAAATAATTTATTGTAATAATAGGACTAGAATTATGTTTTTGCCACCATTTCCGGCTCCAGCCACTCTTCTCTGAAATATTCTGCTTCCTTAAGTTTCTTGATTCTTGGATTATAAATTTGCCTTACGAATATATCAAGTCTTTCCTGTTGCTGCTTATTTAATGGTTCCCTATATCTTGGCTTGGAAAAAGTATTAATTAACACAGGCAGTTCGCGCCTTTTCTTTTCTCCATAGAAATGCATTATATTTTCCACATTGCCACCCCTTTTGATATATAGGTAAGATTGATATATATAATTTTAGTATTTAATATATATAGGTATATATAGGACTAGCCGAGCTCTCTAAACTCTGTTATAACTTCTTCCTTATCCTTCAAAGTGTTCCTAACCACATCCTCAAAATATGGAATGCTGATTGGTGTCACAAATCTTGCAAAATTGCTGGTTATCAATGCCTCTCCAATGTCAAGCGAGGCAATTGTCCTGTCATCCTCGCTTAGGTCTTGCGATGCGCTCTCAATTATTGCCTGCCTTTCAGGCTTCATCTCAATGCCAAGTATTATTTTAGTGTTCATGTTTGCCAGAATTTCCCTTGGAATTAAGGATGGCAATTGCGTTATTGCAGTCAATCCAACCTTGAATTTTCTTCCCTCTCTTGCAATTGTGGAAAAAATATTTGGGCCTGATTCCAGAATATCTTTTCCCAACACTCTTGGGGCTTCCTCTAAAACAATAGAAATTACTGGCTTGTTGCTTAAAGTGCCAAGCATCTTATAATGCCTGTACTTATTAAAAATTTCATTGGCAATCAAGCTGCCTATTAGCAATTCAACAGAGCCGGAAAAATTTGAAGTGTCAACAATAACAATTCTTCCTTCCTCAAGATGTCTGCAAATATCGCCTATTGCTGCAAATCCGGAATTGAGCTGAAAAATCCCATTGCAAAAAAGCTGATTGCCTGAAAATTCCAAATCCAGCAAATAAAGCATTCTTCTCTTGACAACAGCGATAGTATCGTCTTTGAATACCTTTCCGATTTTTAGTTCTTTTTCCAAAATTACCGATTCAATCCACTTGTCTCCAAATTCCTTGTAATAAAGATTTAAGCATTGCCTCTGCGCATCGCTGAAATCAACAACGCCATCAAAATGAAATGGCTTTATGACATTGAGATTAATCCTCAAAGTGTTTGTACCTATTGGGGCATTCCTTGAAGTAAAATATATAATATTCTCCTTATAAGGATGGTCCTTTAATCCAGTCTTATTTCTTCCATAATACTCGTCATGAGGATCTAAAACCAAAATGCCGCAGTAATTTCTCCCAACACAGTTCCACAGCAAATTAGAAACCAATACACTTTTGCCTCTTCCCGTTGTGCCTGCAATCAAAATATGATGTGAAAATACTTTTTCTCCGTCAAGATAAATTGAAACATCAAGCAATTTCGAGCCGGACCTCAGATTTCCCACAAATAGCGGATTTTTCGGCTTTGTTAAGAATGACAAATCTTGCTCATTAACTTCCCTAACCTCAGAAAAAAATTTAGGCAATGATTTGCTTACAAATGCGTCCTTCCCCTTAATTGTCACAAGCGTCTTCATCATTGCAAGCATGTAATTTCTCAGATTTGGGTCAAAAAGCTCAAATTCTGTTTCTTCCTCAAGCTTCATGCCTGCGATTAATTCCAGATTTTGCTGTGAAATCTGGCTTGCATAAACCAAATCATACACCTGCAGCAAAATTTTTCCGTCACCAGAGTCAGCAATCAACAATTCCCCTAATTCAATGGGTTCACCTGACTTTTGCCTTGCAATTATTTTTCCAAATTCCCCAGAAATAACCTGGCCTTTAATCAACATACCACCCAAAAGTAAAGAATAAAGCAAAATATATAAAAGTTGTTATGAAAATAGGCCATAATTAATTATTCTCATCCAACTCTTATAGTAAGGTATATAATTATAAATATTATTATCAATAAAACAATCAGTATTTGAACCCATTCAGATTTATTGTCCTTGGATTCTTGATGGCTAATTTCCAAATCAATCAACCTTTGGAGGCACTAAAGCCCTTTTCTTAACAATCCAGTATGCCAAAATAACAGATAAAGTTGTTGACAAAATAACAATTATCAATTGGATATGCCATTCAACATGGTCGCCAATAGGTGTTCCAAATACAGTGGCTATTGTATTCGGCACGATAAACGCAGTTCCAAGTATAGCAAGCCAGACTGCAAGCAATGAAATTCTGTTGTTAAGTATAGTCAATTGATTATTGTAAATGCTCTGCAAAACCTCCAATCCAGATGCTAAAACAGATGACATCTGCTCGCTGATTGAAATCTGCCTAGTCAAATCGGTGCTTAGCATGCCGATTTTTTGTAAAATTATTGGATCGTCGGTTATCAATTCAGCGTCGCCATACCTTAAGTAATGTATAACATCCAAGCTTGCCCACAAGGCTTCAAGATAAGAAATCAGGGCATGCTTCATTTTGTAAATGTCTGAGCCTAGCTGCTGCCTGAATCCTTGGGTTTCAATAAGGTATTTGCTAATTTCCTCGCCTTGTTCCTGTATTGAGCGTATTCCATCAAAATTCCTTTCATTGTTTTCATCAAGAATTCTTGTTAATACGACTGATATTTTATCAACATCTTCCAAGTTTTTTGGAACTTTTTTGAAAAAAGTCACTGCATATCTTGCGAATTTGACTAGCCTTGTAATCTGCTCTCCGTGTATTGTAACAATCAAATTGCTTTTAATTAATATTATCAGCTTATTTATTTCAACTTCAAGCTTGCTTACATGAACTGCAGGCAGCAATAATCCCAGTTCAGATGTTTCGTCATTGTAGCCGGAAAATCTTTGCGAGACAAGCTCGTCAATTACTGAGGCTTTAAAACCAAGCATTGATGCAACATTCCTCCCTTCTTCTTTCAAGTCATCAACCTGCACATTGACCCAGCTGAAGTCTGCATCCCTTATCGTTGGCATCAATTCTTCTAGTTTTCCCTCAATCTTCACCGTGCTGCCATTCTTGAGCATGGCAACGCAGAAAATAGGGCTGACATTATTATTAGGTTGCGGCTTCGAAGAAGCCTCAGTTTTTTTCTGTGATTCCTGTTCCTCTTTCATCTTGTCTCCATTTTCACTATCTGCTCTATTTCCTCTTTTGATACTGCGCAGCCGTTTAGTTTTACCCCCCATAAAACACTCTCCAGCAAGTTCCTTTTCGCATCAGGCAATTTTGTTATGTAATTATTTAACAGTCCATGCTCGTAAGCAACCGTTACAAGCTCTATGGAACGTATTGTCTTTATATTTTTTGCCTTATTCTTGAAGTCCTTTAAATTATTTTCATTTATGCGTATAGAGGTATGGAGTGTCTTTTTAAGAATTTCAACAATCATTTTAGGATTTTCTATCAGAAACCTTGTTGTTTTTTCATCAACTACAATAGAGTCTGCATTTATATTGATAGCAGCAGCAATTACAGACATTTCCGCATACTGCACTATTCTCATATAATTATCAAAAGCGCTGAAAATTTCGTTTGCTGCATTCAGAAGTTTTTGCGTTTCTTCTCTTATGATGCTATTGTCTATTACTTCCAGCACGCCGTTTTCAATTAGTTTTTCCACCTGTATAGCTTCAAACTTGAATTTTTTTATCTCCAGCGGCCTGTCAACCAATTCCTTTTTCACTGACTCTGTTATGAAGAATTTCCCGTTAAATTGCTTTCTTAAAGGCTCAAGAATCCACAAAAGATTATTTGTGGCTAAGCTAATTACTGGGCCTGTATCAAATATCAGTGATTTCATTCGAATAATCTCCTTGCTATATTTAGTCTGAATGAAGCATCAACTGGCTCGCTGAATTTCTCGATTATTGTAGTTTTGCCTATATAATGCATCAGCTCCCATTGGGAAATTCCAAGAATTTCAGCTGCTCTTGCAATTGAAATGCCATGCTCGCATAATTTGCAGCCTTTTTTTATCTGTGCTTGATTGATAACTTCATGAATGTAAAGCTTCAATTTTCCATCAATTGTTCTTATGAAATTAAAAATATTTTTTATTGATTTCCTGAAATTTTCATCATCATTAATTTTAAGGTTTGCAATGCAAGAGTTCACCATATTCAAAATTTTGCTATAATCTATTTCCATCTGCTTTCTTTCTATTATTTTTGACAGCGAGTAAATCAGAACAGCAACCGACACAGAATCTTCATCCTGAAAGACGCTTGCATTATGTATGATGTGGTTGCTCAGCTGCTTCATCTGCACAAGGTCTGATTCTTCCTTTGACTTCAGAATTTCAACCAAATCACCAAGCACGGCAATTATGTCTTTTTTTATTAGTTCGTACATTGAAAGAATTCGGGTTTATTTGTTATATAAAGTTTTCGAAAAAGAATTGTGAAATATGATTTTTATGAAAATTATCATGACTTTTGGAGTTTCTCTTTTATTTCTTTTAATCCTTCGGTAAGGTAAGTATACTTATAGCTTTTGTAAACATGCAAAATTTCAGCTTCTCTTATTACGTCTGTAAACTTATTTCTTAACTCTCTTATTAAATCATGATTTATGTCAATGCTTGAGCTTTCGATATCGAGTTCTAATTCCCAATTTCCCATACAGTATATTACTTCAATTACATTAGGGTGGTAATTTAAAAACGACATTAATGCTTTTTCTCTGTCTTTTGTCAAGCTTTGTATAGTCAAAAATATTTTGTACGTCTTAAAATTTAATATATCTCCATTCAAAAAAGGCTTAAACCCATAAATAATTTTTTTATCCATTAACTTTTTTAGATGATAAGCTACAACTTCTCTGGAAATTTTTAATTTTCTTGCTAATTCACTGTCACTAAGCCTTGCATTTAGGGCAATGGTTAACAGGATTTCAAAATCTATTTTGTCAAGGGTTACTTCAGAAATCTCGCCTGCCCATGTTGTACTGCTGTAATCAGCATCTTTTTTTGCTGGTGCTAGATACTTCCTCATCAGCTGTATAACTTTTGTGTTTGCTATGATGCTCTTCTTTGAGAAATAATAAGAGTATTTGTTATTTATCCATGTAAAAATTTCATTAAAATCAAATACATTTTTGCCCCATATTACTAAATATAAATCCCATACTCCATCGCATTTTGCAACCCACGTTATATTTGGATTATTTCTTAAGTCATCTATCATGTCTTTTTCTTTCTTTTCGTCAAGATTTTGCAGCTTGATGTAAATTTTAAAAATTGAATATCCGATTTTTGAAATGTCAATGCACGTGTAGTATCCAGTTATTACTCCAAGATTTTCCAATCTTTTTATTTTATATTCAACCAATTGCGGGCTTAATCCAACTTTTTTTGCAATTCTTGAAAGATTTTGCCTTGCATTCAAAGCAAGCTGGTAGATTATTTTTCTGTCCTTCAGGTCTATTTTTACCATTTTCATAAAAATGTGTAATATAGTATATATAAATTTTACGTTTTACAAAAAAATTTGTGGATAATTTTAAATATATGATTAAATAGATACTACTTATAAGTAATTAAAAATAATAAATATTTGTATGCTATAATGAAAATTTCATTTGTATCTAACCCGAACCCAGCTTTGCTAGATGAATCAGGAATGCCTTATGGTCCAATTAGAACTAACACTTTTCCGCAATCGCAAGTAACTTTGGTTACTACTCTACCAAAAGGAGAGTATACAATTGAGCTTCTTGATGCTAGGTCAATAGAAAATCCATTAGAGTGGCAAAAAAAACTCACAGAACAATATGCCCTTCCAATAAACTATGGTGGCAAAAGTTTAACAAGGCAATTTATAGGAAATCCGGAGGAAAGTGTATCTCATTCTTCCAGAGATGTAGATGTCTATGTTTTAAGTGCCAACTTTACTTATGAAGCTAACTCTGTAAGAAAAATGATTGAAATTCTAAAAAAATATAACCCAAAATCCAAAATATTAGTAGGTGGAACAGATGCAGCTCCACCTGAGCGCCATAATTTTTATTTTAAATCTGGGGCAGATTACATTGGATTAGGTGATGCCGATTTAAGTCTTCCTCAATTTCTGGATGATTTAAGAAATAGGAGAACAGGGGCAAAATATCCAAATAGGTTAATACCGCAAAAAGGCCAAATTCATTTTGTTGATTTGGGCCGATTAAATGAACTTGCGAACACAAACAGATTTTCAGAAAGCGGAGGCGGCAGCGTTCTTGAATCTGTTGCAAGAAAAGGATTTGCTGCATACATTGAGATGCAAAGGGGTTGCAGCAGGGAATGTCATTTTTGTTATGCTGCAAAAACTCCATTTAACAGGCTTAGTGTTGAAGACACAAAAAGACAAATTGATAATTACTTGGCAAATGGTGTTGGATTATTTATGTTTACAGATGATAATACACTTCTTAGAAATCCTAGGGATTTAGAAGAAATTTTTGGTTATTTAAGAAACAGAGGAGCTGCATGGGAATTCCCAAACGGTCTTGAGTTTGGCTTGCTTGGCACTGATCAAACAGGTAAATGGAGCCCTAAAAAAGAATTAATTGATGTTTTATTTTGGAATAATAGTAATAAAAAAAATTATGCAGGAGTGCACAGGCTTTTATTCCCACTAGAGGATTCAATTTTGAGACGGAGTAGTCTTACTAAACTTAACCGCACCAGTAAAGACCATGCACTTGAAGAGATTATAGATAGAAATATACCCTACGTTAATCTGGGTATAATGACTAGTGAGCCTAGGGAAACTCCAAATGAAAGAAGAACTATGGAAAGATGGCTTTCAGAATTTTACGGCAAAACAGAGTGCAATTACACCAAGTTTAATTACAGCCTTTTCTGCACAATGCCATTGCCTGGAACAGAATTCGGCAGACAAATGCATGCTGAAGGAAGAGTGAGGTACAACATAAACGAGTTCCCAGAATTATGGAATATATTTTTGTCTGTGGTGGATGGTAAAAATTTTACAGCAGAAAATAACACTCAATTTAGAAGAGAAATACTTCATAAGTTCGGAATGAATCAAGATTTGGGAAAAGTAGGAACTTAAACTAAATTTTTATAATCCCAGCATTTTCATCACATTTTTCTTTGCTTCTTCTTTTCCCTGCACCAATAATTTTCCATTTTTGTAAAGTATGACTGTGCAAGAGCCTTTCATAATTGCCAATTCATGCTCTGACTTTGGCTTTTCAAAATGAAAGCCAAAATCTTCCAATTTTTTCAAGTCTTCAAGGGTGTGGCTTTTGTTCTTTTGTTCTTCTTTCAGAAATTGAGTGAAGTCAAACAAGTTCTTTTGGAATTTTTTGTTAACCAATTCCTGGTAAGGGAACCAGCTTTTCCTGAACAATTCAGGATATTTTTCAAAATTGTTTTTCAAAAACTCAACTGTCTTTGGGTCGGACATGTAGCCTGAGCCGAAATCTATGCCAATTTGTTTTTTTATTAGTTCAACTTCTTTGTCGCCAGTTACTTTTGCAATTATCGAGGCCGCTGCAACTAGAGGATATCGCTCTGCTTTATGTTCAAGAATTAGTTCAAATTTCTTATTATTCAACAATTTTAACAATTGCTGCTTATAAGACTTTATGTTGTTGCTTGGGCAGTCTATGATTGCTTTGTCAGGATTAAATTCATTTAATATTTCTGCCTGCCAGTGCGCTTCTAATTTATTGAGATTTAAACCGTCGAGCCCATGAACTGCCTTGTCTATTTCCTGAGGCTGCATAATTATAATTTTGTATTCCTTCAAAACAGATAAAAGTTTTGGATATAATTCTTCTCTTTCAGCAGCAGTCATTAATTTTGAATCTCTCGGCTTAAGCGCTTCTAATTTTTTCATGTCTTTTTCTTCAATAAAAGCGCCGCACATTACCATAACAGAAAGTACGGGACCGCGCCTCGCTTCATCAATGCCGCAGACTAAAACCAATTTGTTATCACCTTTTATAAAAAAGAATTAGAGTTGATTTATAAAAATGTTTGGGAAAGAAAGGCAAAATTATGGGTATTTTGCTAATGCTCTTTTCAAACGATTTTTGTGTATTTGAATAGAAAATCCTATCTTGGCAAACTCTTTTATATTTTCTTTCCCATATATAGAAATTCTGTATTGAATGGTATTATGGGTACCGCCAATTCTTGTTTTGACTATGGAATTAATATTTACACTTTCGAGTAACTTTTTCAAGTCGTATGCATAATTTTTATCAACGGTAATAAACCTGATTTCGTAAAGTCTTTTTGACATATAAGCTTCCATGTCGAATGCTGCTCTCAAATAAGCATATTTTACTGAAAGAGGAGAGTTAAATATCCAACTTGGAATTCTTGTTTCTTCATCAGATTTTTTAATATCCAGAATGTAATAAAAGAAATGAGCTAACGTTTTAGAATTTGTATAAGTCTCAACATTGCCTTTTTTTATAAAAATTTTATTGGAAGGAGAAAAAATATTACATAATAAATTTCTAAATAAGTATATTTTTGAAACATCTTTCTTTTGAGTAAAATATATTCTTCTTAAATCTTTAATTGAGCTACCATCTGGCATCAATCCAGCTAACGTAGCAACGTTTTCATTTAAAGTAAAAGGTATATTTATCTTTATGGAATTCTCTCCTTTAGGTATTCTAACTGTAAACTCTTTATCATTAATATTTGAAATAGTAAAATGTTTTTCTAATTTTTCCCTATTAATTGTTGCATATTCCATTTTAATCAACCTCCAAAGTTTTTTATTCTTTCAAAGACTTTGGATTTAGAGAAAAAGAGAATGTTAAGCGAAACTGCGTAATTGATTTTTGTGCTGAAAGCCGAAAATCATTATTTGGCAGTTTTGCGTATTCTCTTTTTTAGTTTTCAAAAGTAGAACGGGTTTGTATATCTTAAGCGGAGATGTCCAGTGGTCGTTTACTATTTTAACGTTTAATTTTAATTAAAACAAAGCTAACTAAAATAAAGAGGGATACGCTTACAATTATAACTATGGGAATATGATCATTAAAGGTTATAAGAAGTCCCACAAGTGAAGAGCTCAATATGCCTGAATTAAAGTTTACTAAATATGAAAATCTTGCTTCATTTGAATAAACATATGTTATTAGTATTAGACCTACAAAATATACCAATAATAAAACTATGAGTAATAGTATAAAATGTTTTGGAAATACAAACAAAAGACCTATAGGTATACCTGCCAAGAACCCTCCTGTAAAACTAATATGAAATTCTCTAAATTTTGCTCTACTATTCCTGAATTTTGATATTATTCCACTCATTTGTTTTTTCATGCTATGGGTGCGTTATGCCGGGTTTAAACACCTATTCATTCATTTGAACTTGGGTTTTTTGGCATTTTTATCAATTATAAAATAAAAGTCTTCATTAAAGTAGATTATTTCATCTTTATCTTCATAATATGATAATTTACCAATCAAATCAAGAACTGATATTAGTTTTCTAAAACTTTCAATCGCTTTTTGTTTTCTTAAAACTGGTTTGGATTTAACTTTACGTATCTTGCAACGAGGGTATGAAACTGGAATATTAGTGTTATTAACAAAAATATTAGTTATACCTGAATCAGACACAAATTTCTTAATTATTGTATTCTCGTTGATTTTCTTAGAATTTGAAGGTATAATTTTTAAAATCTCGAATTTTATCTTCTCTGGAATATAAGAACTTCCCCTATCCCATATTACTTCTTTTTCTTCAATAGGGATCTTTTGCAGAAATTCAAATAGTTGGTCTAAACTTGAGCTGATATTTTTATCTTTAAATTCTACAATAATCTCTTCAGCAGTTTTATCAAATTTTGGCAGGATAACTTTTGTATGTCTATGAGCTACCCAAATCTCTCTAAGAATAAAATAGTGATTATTTGATATATAACAAAAATCTAAGAGATTATGGTGTCTATTATATTCACCTGTTTCAGCGTCTTTTGTTGTTACTATTGTATCTGAACCATAATCAACAATGAACAAAGATATCTTATCATTAAGTGCTAAACTTGAGTAAAATTTTTCCCAATTGCAATATTTTTTATTTGTTAAATTAGGCTTTGTATCTAAATAATCATAAAGCGCTGCAGAGTATATTGGATGCTTATCAGTGAAATTCAGTTCTGTATCCGGCATTATTATTAATTTATTTGCCATTGGAGTAGTGTTAATAACTTGAAAACCGTGATTAGAGAACAAATCTAAATTAATATTATCGGAAAAATCAATAAATGATTGCTTAAGTGAGTGCTTCTTTCCTTTTTCCATAACTAAATAATTATTATTAATCTCATTCAGAAGAATGTCATCTATAGGTAAAGGATATGAAGTAAAAAAAGATATTTTTTTGGCTATTTTAAAACCCTTTTTTACTAAATCTTGTGCTATTCTCTTTTTCTTATCTAGTTCTTCTCCTTCTTTTTTCTGTTGAAGTCTTACTTTTTCTATTTCTTCTTTTATTCTTTGGAAACCTATTTGGATGTGGTCTTTGCAATAATAAGCATTATGACCTTCAATTACATATATCCTATTATCAATATTCTCATTACAAACACAACAAGTTGCCCTACCTTTTCTTAATTTAGCTCCTTGTTTTTGTAAATCAATTTTTTCCTTACATTCTTGACAGTAAACCTTAGTTTTGTCATTCTCTAAATAGTTCTTTTGAAAAAACAATACTCTTTTTTTGCATGAATAACAATTTACCATTTTTAAAAGAGAGTATAAGGAATATAATATAAACTTTACGAACTAATCGTTTAGAGATTTTCACATTTTACTAATTTAGGAAACCTCCGTTTTTTTAGTAAAAAGTGAGAATTTAATTGAATTAAATAAATAGAAAAAGCTTGAGAGGATAACCCCCTCAAGCTATTATTTCTGATAGCGGGAGGAAGATTTGAACTTCCGACCTATGGGTGCCTCCGAAATGCTTATGAGCCTTCCGCTTCCACTAGAAACCTAGTGAAATCATCGGGCACTCCTGGCTCTTAGGTCTACGGTCGGTTAAGGCCGTAAAAGCCCTATCCCGCTATGCTCTTTGAGAATTAAACTTCGTTTATAAACGTTACTGAAAAGTATAATATTTTTATTTTTTTCTTAATACTGCATCAGCTTCTATCTCAACCAGCCATTCAGGGTTTATAAAACCGGAAACACCGACGAAAGTGCACGCCGGCTGTATTTTAGAAAACATTTTGCCATGGGCTTTTGCAGCTTCTTTCCAAGTTGAAATATCTTTAAGAAATATTCTTGTTCTAATTACATCATCAAGAGTTGCACCAGCTTTTTCCAGGACATCCTTGATTATTTCAAAACACCTTTTTGATTGATTGTATACATCGCCAGGAAATGCAGCAATTCCATTCTTTGCAATCGGCGCTGTCCCAGTAACCGCTATTATGTTTCCAATTCTCACAGCTCTTGAGAATCCAATCTGTTTTTCCAAAGGTTGGCCATAAGTTATATTTTGTCTTTTCATCGCATTAAGCAGTTTATTTATTTTATATAAATTTTTGTCATTGGGTATTCAGTTTTCCGTAAATATCATCCCTTGATATTGCTTTAATTTCTCCAACTGCAAGCTTCCCGAGCTGCAATCCTCCGATAGAAACTCTTTTCAGATAAACAACTTTATTATCAATTTTTTCAAACATTTTCCTTATCTGCCTTTTCTTGCCTTCTGATATTGAAATGTAAATCTCTTTTTCGCCAACAATTTTAACCTTGCAAGGCTTTGTTTTGTATTTTCCCCTATCAATTTCTATTTCCATTCCTTTTTCCAACAATTTTATTTTATTAATGTCGGCTGATTTTTCAAGCAATGCGTAATACTTTTTGATAATCATATTCTCCGGGCTCATTATAAGATTGGATAGTTCCCCATCATTTGTAATTAACAAAAGGCCTTCTGTATATTTATCGAGCCTTCCCACTGCATAAAGCGAATTTTTTGATTCTTTTGAAATATCCAAATTTTCAAACAAGTCGTATATTGTTTTTTCTCCTGTAGATTTCTGGCTTAAATATCCCGCCGGCTTATTCATGATGAAGTAAATATTTGAAATTTTTTTTAATTTTTCATTGTTATATTTTATTATTGATTTCTTCGGATTAAAAAAATAATTGGGATTGTCAATAATTTTATTGTTAATAGTTATTTTCCCGTTTCTTATTTCCACAATGCATTCGCTTGAGTTCTGATGCCTGCCCGTCTTCATCAGAAACTGCTTAAGCGATACTTTTTTTGACATATTGTAGAAACCAGTATATCAGGTTAAAAATTTATCTTTTATCCAATATTTCTATGCTGCCATTCAATTCAACAAAAGTTACATTGTCACCTTCATTTAAATCATTAACTAATTCAACTGGAACTTTTGCATCCAAGGTTTCATAGCTGACAGCATCCATTAACTGAACTTTATTATTTGCTTTTGAAATTATCTGGCCCTGCTTTCTTGTTATATCTATTTTCTCAACCTTATCAGAATGCTGGAAGACAACAGTTCTTTCCCATTTCTCCCTAAGGCCCTGGACATAGAATTTTAATTTGGTGTGGGAGTGCGTTCCTACGGAGACAACTTCTTTCCTTGTTATTTTAACCGGCTCTCCGTTGTAGATGAAGTAATTTCCCTTTTCCAAGTCTGAGGCTATTGACATTTTTTATTTTGTTGGTTTAATTTGTTTTTTCAAAAATATTAAATATCCAAAAAATAATAACGTACTAGTTATAAACATAAATCCATTGTATTTATTAAAATTGTCAGAAAATCGAAAAAGTGAAGTTATTAAAAAATTTGCTAATGCCCCTCCAACAATACCCCCAATAAGACCCGCAAAAAATATATTTGTTTCTTGTCTTGTATATTTTTCTTTTTTCATGTTTAATAAAAATACGCCGCGGGGGAGACTCTCAAGCCACAACATCACTCAAATTCGTGGGATTGAACAAAGTGAAATCCCACTTGATTAAAGCGTAAACTGATTTTGCGGTTTTTGAACTCCCGTATCCTTTCGGACAGTGGATTTTTGTAAAACCACATTGGCTTCTGAAAGGCTTTAGCCCTTAGCAATCTTGCAGTTGTTTTAAACAATCACCGCAATGGCCGGGCTATGCGACCGCGGCATGCAGAAAAGGGTATCTTATATGTTTATAAAAGTTGTTGATTTCTATATGATGAATTTAATAAAACTTATAAATAAATGTATTAATTCAATAGAAATGAAAAAGCTGGTGATAGTTTTTGTATTTTTAATGCTGCTTCCATCATCTTTAGCTGACTGGTTCTACAACAGCCAGAATATTATTGCTAGCGTGGATATTTCTTCATTTGCAGAGGTTGTGTCAACAAGCTCGAACGGATATATTGAAAGCGCAACGGTAAACATGACTTTTTTTCCAAAGCAAACAGATACTCAAGAATTGTTAAAATTTTCCACAGAGCCTAATGCAGAATTAAAAGACAAAACATTGAAATTTACATGGAAAAATCCTGAAGGCAAATTAAATTTCAGGCTTAAAGCTGACGTCAAAACTACAAACAAGATTGTAGGAGTTAAAGAGAAAATAAGCTTTCCCATTGAAAAATTACCTGCAGATATTATTATCTATACAAAGCCAAGCGAAACAATTGATTCAAATGACGAAGACATTATAAGGATCGCTTCTGAATTAGTTAAGGGTGAAGATGATTTATACGCAGCAGTATTCAAGATTGCAGACTGGACAAAGAGCAATGTTGAATATAACTTGAGCACCTTAACTGCTGAAGTAAGCCAGAAAGCATCTTGGGTATTGCAAAACAAGCAAGGAGTCTGTGATGAATTAACTTCATTATTCATCGCCTTATTAAGGTCTATTGGAGTTCCTGCAAGGTTTGTTTCTGGAATTGCCTACACAAACTCTGAACTTTTCCCTGAAAAATGGGGGCCTCATGGATGGGCTGAAGTATACTTCCCAGAATATGGATGGATACCTTTTGATGTAACTTATGGTGAATATGGATGGATTGATCCAACGCACTTAAAATTCAAGGAATCAATTGATTCTGACGAGCCATCAACTTATTACCAGTGGCTTGGCAGGAATGCTGACCTAAAAACAGGTAATCTTGACATAAGAGTAAAATTGACAGATAAAATTGGTTACTATAGCGTGCCTTTAAATCTTGATGTCAACACTCTCAAAAAATCTGTTGGGTTTGGCTCTTATAACCTAGTTGAGGCAACTATTGAAAATGCAGCTGATTTTTACTATGCTACAGAGCTCCAATTAGGCAGGCCAAAGGAACTTAAGATAATTGATAATGAATTAAAAAATATTCTATTGCTTCCAAGGGAAAAAAAGAAAGTATTCTGGATATTACAAGTTGATAACAATCTTGAAAGCAAGTATTCTTACACATTCCCATTGGTTGTAAGCACAACAAACAACATTACAGCCTCTGCAAGCTTTATTTCCAGCAACAGAGAAAATGAAGTTTCACTTGAAGAAGTGGAGAAAAGAGCAAGAATGCTGGAAGAGGAGAAAGAAAAGAAATACTCTGCAAATGTTCTGTTTGAATGCAAAGCTGGAAAGGATGAATTTTATGCATATGAAGATGTAAAAATTTATTGCAATGCAAAAAACATTGGTAATATTTTTCTTGAAGACGCAGAGGTTTGCCTTGAAAACAAATGCAATAAGATAGATTTGGGAATTTCCCAGGAAAAAAATCTAATGTTTGGCGTAAATAAATCAATAATCGGTCAAAGGGAGATCACAGCTACATTGAGAAACAGCATTATTTCTAAGTCATCTTACATAAGCTTTAAAGTTAATGACAATCCAAAAGTTGAAATCGAATACTTGCTGCATCCAATTAATGTCACGTTTGAAAAGAATTTTAATGTATCATTTACGATATCAAAAAAATCATTTTCGATTCCAAAGAATGTTGAAGTTATATTGTCACAAAATGGAGTTCAGGAAAAGTGGTCTATAAATACATTAAACAAAAACAGGGACTTTGTTGTAAGCTTTGAAGGCAATCAGTTAAGGTCTGGAAAAAACAATTATGAATTAAATATAAATTACTTTGACAGCCAAAACCAAAAATATAATGCCAACAAGAAATTTTCAATAGGATTAATTAATGCTGGCCCGTATGAGCGTTTAATATTATTCCTTAACAATTTTGAAGGTTTAAGCTATGAAACAATAGCCTTAATGTTATTAGGAGGGACAATTGCATTTCTCTTTGTTGTCATTCTTTTGTTTAGAAGAGGTAAAAAATATTAATTTTTGACGCATTACAATAAAATGATTTCACTATTTCTCTGTCCTGAGCGAGTATAATCTTTTCAGATAATCTTTGTAAGCTTCTTTGTGTTTTCCTATTGTAAGCAACCAAATTGTTTTGCCTTCAATAAAGTAAATTAATCTTAGATTATCTGTTATTGGTTTTCTATAGCAGTTTTCTCCTCCACTTAGATGTTCTTGCCTTTCTGGGTTTTCCTTTATTTTATTCTTTTTCTTGTAGAATATTTCAAGGTCTTTCGTACCAAGTTTATCTAAATCCTTAAAGAAATCTGGATGCTCTCTTATTTCCCAATCAGTCAACTTTGACCCCTCTCTGTTTGAGATAGGAATCAAGCTCTTTCTCTGATTTGCCTATAGAAGGATTTGATTTTATTTCAGCAATTCTTTTTTTTGTAATTTCATCCTGGTCAAAAAGTGAGCTGACATCTTCTATTAAAGTCTCTACATCAGATAAGACTTTGTTAAATTTCTCTTCAGATATCATAATATTTCCCATATGCTAACAATATATGTTCTGATTTAAATAATTAACGATTTCATTCTGTGAAGATAAGAGGTTTTGATTTTATTAGCTACGAAGTTATGAAAAATTTCGCCCGCAGAGTAAAATTTCCATTTCATTATATCAATATCCTCCGAAGGAAGCTATCTTTTTTAGAGGCAAGAGCCCCTACTATTCCGAAAGATATAAATAGAAAAATTGATTAAAATAGTAAAATGAGATTAGAAACTAATAGATTAATTTTAAGAGAATGGAGTAAAAAAGATGTAAATGATATAGTTGAAGGATTGAATGATTTAGAGGTTTCAAAATGGCTTGCATTTGCCCCATACCCGTATACAAAAAAAGATGCAGAAGAATGGATAAATTTTTGTATTAAGGGCGCCAAAAAAGGAAATAAGAGAGATTCTTATGAATTTGCAATTGAGCTTAAATCTGAAAAAAAAATAATTGGAGGAATAAGTCTAAGTAGAATAAACAAATTTCAAGGAACAGCTGGCGGAGGTATCTGGATTAATGCAAAATATCATGGTCATGGATATGGAACAGAAGCTTTTGGTGAAAGATTAAAATTTGCTTTTAATAAATTAAAATTAAGAAGAATTGAAAATGGATTTTTCAAAGAAAATCCATCCTCGTTCAAAATACAAAAAAGATTTGGTTATAAAATTGAAGGAATGAGGAGAGGGGGTTTCAGATGCAAAGCTGATGGAAAAATAAAAGATGAATACATAACGGGATTGTTAAGGAAAGATTGGAAGAAAAAAGTAAAATCGTAGCGTTGTCTCTCGCCGAAGACGAGGTGGGGTTCTTGCCTCGTTTAGTTCTTATAAATGGAAATTTTACTGAGTTTAACAACTTATGAAGTGTAGCAATACAGAGTAAATCTATTTCTTTTCAATATTATAAATAATTAAGTTTATCATTTTAAAAATAATTTTCTATATTGAAAATTAATAAAAAGAAAAGTATTATAAATAAAATTAGATTCACGATCGCTATGGAACAAATTAATGCACAGGATATAGATAGGATTGTGCCTGATACTTCTGTTATAATTGAAGGCTTGTTGTCAGAAAAGCTGAGAAACGGTCACATAAAGACAAATGAGCTAATAATACATGAAGCAGTAATAGCCGAGCTTGAGCACCAGGCAAATTCAAACAAGGCAATCGGCTTTCTTGGACTGGATGAAATCAAAAGAATAAAGAAAATTTCCTTGGAAAAGAATTTTGAGCTTTCTTTCAAAGGCCAAAGGCCAAGAGCAGCTGAAATAAGGCATGCTTCTCTCGGCGAGATTGATTCTTTAATTAGGCAATTGGCATTTGATGAAGATGCAACTTTAATCACATCTGACAAAGTTCAAAGCGAGGTAGCATTGGCAAAAGGAATGAAAGTGATTTACTACAAGAGGCCTGAAAAGGGCTTAAGAAAATTAAAGCTTGAAAAATTCTTTGATGAAACAACAATGAGCGTTCATTTGCGTGAAAATGTTCCGCCGTATGCAAAAAAGGGAATGCCTGGCAGCTGGCAGTTCAAGGAACTCAGAAAGGCCTTGCTGAAACAAGAAGAAATACAAGACATGTCAAGAGAAATAATTGAAGATGCAAAGCTGAGAAAAGACGGTTTTATTGAAATAGAAAGACCTGGCTCAACAATTGTCCAGCTCGGTAGCTTTAGGATTGTTATAACAAAGCCTCCTTTTTCAGACGGATGGGAAATAACTGCAGTTAGGCCTGTAAAGAGGCTAAATTTAAGCGACTACAAATTAAGCGACAAGCTTATGGACAGGATAGCAAAACAGGCTGAAGGCGTTCTTGTTGCAGGTGCTCCTGGAATGGGAAAGACTACATTTGCTCAAGCATTAGCAGAATATTATGCTTCCCAAGACAAGGTTGTAAAAACTGTAGAAGCGCCAAGGGACTTGATTTTGCCAGAGAGAATAACACAATATGCAATCTCATATGGAGATGCTCAAGAAATTCATGATATTCTGCTTCTTTCAAGGCCAGATTATACAATTTTTGATGAGATGAGGAATACTGATGATTTTAAGCTTTTTGCTGACTTAAGATTAGCTGGAGTAGGAATGGTTGGGGTTGTTCACGCAACATCTCCAGTTGATGCAATTCAGAGGTTTATTGGTAGGGTTGAAATGGGCGTAATTCCGCAAGTTATCGATACTGTAATATTCATTAAGAATGGGTTTATTAACAAAGCGCTTGCCTTAAAAATGACTGTCAAGGTGCCATCTGGAATGACTGAAGCGGACTTGGCAAGGCCAGTTGTTGTTATCAATGATTTTGAGACTGGAAAATTGGAATATGAAATATACAGTTACGGAGAGCAGACTGTTGTTATCCCTGTGCAGGCTGCAAGAGAGAGGAAAACAGGCACACAAAAGCTTGCAGAAAGCACGATACTTGCAGAATTCCAGAAATATTCAAGAAATGTTGAAGTTGAAGTCTTGTCTGACAACAAATGCATCGTTTATGTGCCAGAGTCTGACATCGCAAGGATTATAGGAAAGCAAGGGTCAAACATAATGAAGTTAGAGGATAAATTAGGAATTGGAATTGACATTAAAAGCATAGATGAAAAAAATGATGCCGACAGTGGGGCTGAGCAAATCAAAACATTTGGAACATCCAAAGAGCAGAAGGAAATTCCTTTTGAACTAAATCATAAAAAGAACCAGCTTTTGATTGAACTCGGGCTTGAAATGCAAAACATTGATGTTGATTTTTACATTGGAGATGAATTTTTGCTGAGCGCTAAAGCAGGAAAAACAGGAATAATAAAAATTAAGAAAAGCAACAACATAGGAAGAAGGCTAATGGAAGCTTTAAATAGGAAGGAAAAAATCAAGTTAATTATATGAGTACATTGATTGGATAAATGATACTGGCTTTATACTGAAATTCTCAATACTTTTGACTTTACCATTCAATATTGCATTTTCATAGCCGCTCATGCTAATTAAAGATTTTATTGAATTAATTTGTGACACATCACTAATCCTTATTTCCCTCCATTCATTCGGATTATTATTTCTTCCAACAACAACATATCTTTCATTCTTGTCCCAAAGGCCAGAATACATGGCAAGAAATACTTTTTCTCCCTTAGCTTCCAAAACCTCTAATGATATTAATCGTTCATCAAAAATTACGCTTGCTTGAAGGTCATGTTGGCCTAAAAACTTTCTCTTTTCTGCTTCACCCTTAGTCAAATAGGCAA
This sequence comes from Candidatus Woesearchaeota archaeon, assembly GCA_023266475.1. Taxonomy (GTDB): domain Archaea; phylum Nanobdellota; class Nanobdellia; order Woesearchaeales; family GW2011-AR4. Next base: position 24,735 of record JAHFQA010000017.1, read on the forward strand.
GGAATGCATCTTGTCCAGAAGGCCATTCTGTGAAAGTTGGTGCGCTTGATGGAGGATTAGATAAGAAAAGATAATTTCCTTTTAATTGTAATCTAGAACCATAATATAGACTGCCATCTCTCAAAATTGCTGATAAACCCTCATTACCAAACTCCACATTTGTAGTCAAGAATCCAGCTGACACTCTTAGTTTACTTAACTGATCCCAATAATCTTCAGGAGTGGCACTTATATGGGTTAATGCTGGAGGCTGTTTAGCTGAGTTAAAATCCAGTTCTTGACTACTAACTATATTTTCCAGTCCACTTGTAGGTAGTGGAATACCCATTCATATCACCTTCACACCAAAATACAAAACATTGGACATAAGAAAAACTCTAACAGAATCATCTTCGGTCATATATTTTATATACTCTATATACCCAAAATGTTTACTTGTTAAACGTTGCATTGATGTGCCCCTTCTACTCAAGCACACCTCCCTTTTAAGGCATATTTTAAAGTGTCAGTTACACTATACTGTATACCACTATATATATTTTTCTCTAAATTTCAAAGTTCTAGCTTTTCTGTGTTATCCAGAAACTATTTCCCTACGATAAGTTTCTTTACAGTATGAAACTTACTCAAGGGAAACTAATAGAAACCATAAGGAAAAAAGACCAGGGTTGGACAACATACCAAGCAAGG
>JAHFQA010000060.1:0-3868 GCA_023266475.1 Candidatus Woesearchaeota archaeon
AGAACAATTTAAGCAACATGCAGAACAACAGTATGGGGCTTTATAACTCTCTCGTTATTCTTCCTTATCGTATTGACCCTTAACTTTGTACTTGCTGGAAGTCAAAATCTCATTATATGTGCGCTCGTACTCTTCCTGATATGGGTTCTTTTTGAAAAATAATTTGTAAAGTATGTACAATAACACAATTGCGTATAATCCAATCCAAATTGTTTTATTTATTTCCATCTGCATCACTAATGACAAGCATATATTTAAATGTTGGCTTTTTTGCAAATATAAGTGCTGACAAAAGTAATTGCTCATAAAAATCAGCTTCTTAGTTCAGAAAACAAAATAAATTATAGGAAATAACTTTAATTTTCGGATACATTTGTTATTTCCTAATAAGCAAATCACAATAAAAAGTTACGGATATTAGTGTGATTTGCTATAATTTATATTTTGTTTAGAAGCTTCAGCATAATTGCTTTCTGAACATGCAACCTGTTTTCTGCCTGGTCGAATACAATGCTCTGCTTGCCGTCAATAACTTCGGCAGTCTGCTCATAACCTCGCATTGCAGGCAAGCAGTTCATGAAAATAGCGTCCTTTTTTGCAAGAGACATTAGCTCTTCATTGACTTGATACGGCTGAAATAATTTTATCCTTGCTTCCTTCTCACTTTTAGGAACGTGATAGCTCATCCAAGTATCAGCATAAACAATATCAGCATTGGCAGCAGCTTTTTTTGCATCGTTTGATATTTCAACATTTGAGATATTTTTTTTTGCTTTTTCTACTGCGATATCAACAATCCATTTTTGCGGAACTGATTCCTTGGGGCAGCCGACTGAGATGTCAATCCCCACTGCAGAGCAACCAAGAAGCAAATCGTGAGTTATGTTGTTATTTCCGTCGCCAATAAAGCTTAATTTCAAGCCCTTAAGTTTTTTCTTTTTTTCCTGAATTGTGAACAAGTCTGATAAAATCTGGCATGGATGAAACGTATCAGTCAAGCCGTTAATTACTGGGATAGTTGCATTCTCAGCGAGTTCTTCAATATCTTCCTGCTTGTACAATCGTGCCATTATTATATCGCAATAACGACTTGAGGCTTTTGCAGTATCAGATATTGATTCCTTTTCCCTGAACGGCGTGTCTCTTGTTTCCATAACAACTGCATAGCCACCCAGCTGGATGATTCCAACTTCAAATGAAACTCTCGTCCTTAAAGAAGGCTTTTCAAATATCATTAGCAGGGTTTTATTGTGAAGTACATCAGAATAATTTTCAGGATTTTTTTTAATTGCGCTGGAATGTTTGATAAGCTCAAGAACCATTTCATTGCTCCAGTCAATCAAAGAAAGAATATCCTTCATTTTATTTCTTCTTAGGCCATGGAAATGGCTCTTCTCCTTCCTCTAATGTAAGGTTGCCTGCCGATTGCAGCTTGCCGACTCTTCCATCTAGGTATTCTTTCCAAACTATAATTTTTCCATCTTTAATCCTTCCTATTATTGCGTCGCTCACCGCAGTCCTGTTTCCTGTTTTGATGTTTGTTGAGGCAAACTGCCATTCAACAGCCAGATTTTCGCCGTCTATAATTATTTTATTTATGTATATTTTTGTATTCTTAAAAGATTTGTTATATTCTATTAAGTCTGCAAGGGTTTCTTGCTTGTTCATTCTCCTTCCAGGATATGAGAAGGTAGCGTTTTCATGCAAAACAAAATTTAAAAGCTGATAATCACCAGTTTCCCAAGCTTTTGCATGATTATAAACCAATTCTTTTGCAAATTCTATATTTTTTAATTGTTTCGTATCTTCACAGCCATTTATTAAAACTATAGTTAGAATAATCATTAAAATAATTTTTATAAATTTCATTTTATATTTTCAGCAAAGAGTCAAGCTTTGAGCTTAATTTCTTGGTTTCAGAAGTTAATTCACTGCTTAAGGCGCTAATTTTTGCATTTAATTTGTCCAAGCCAAGATTTCCAGTTGCGCCAAGATGTTTTTTTGATAAGATGTTCTTAGTCGGTTCAATTTTTGGCACATTTTTCAGGCTCACGCCAACTTTTTTGTATGCATCGCGGAAAGGCATTCCCCTTTTTACCAAATCGTATGCATGCTCTGTAGCAAAAATTTCCTGTGTGCAGGATTCAATGCATTTCTGCTTATTTACTTCCAATTTATTTACAATAGTATTAAACATATTCAATGTTGACAATGTAATTTCAAAACTCTCAATTAAAGGCTGCTTTGTAAGCTGCAAATCCCTGTTGTAGCCTGATTGCAATTTTAATAAGATATTTTTAATCAGGAAAAGATTTGAATCAACTTTTGCAGATTTTGCTCTTGTCAATTCAAAAACATCGGGATTTTTCTTATGGGGCATTATAGAGCTGCCTGTGCAAAATTCGTCTGGAAGGTTGAAGAATCCAAATTCATTCATGCTAAAAAGTATAAGGTCATTTGAAAGCCTTGCTAAGTCATTCATTATGGCACTTAGCGCAAATATAACAGCTGATTCAAATTTTCCGCGGCTGTTCTGAACATAAAGAGCATTATTTTGAACTTTTGCAAATCCTAGCAAATCTGCCACAAGCTGCCTGTCAATATCCAAAGGAAGCCCGTAACCTGCGCCGCTTCCAAGAGGAGATTGATCATTAAGTTCGTATGATAGGTTAAGCAATTCCAAATCATCAATTATTGATTCTGCAAAACTTTGGAAATACAATCCAACAGAAGATGGCATTGCTTTTCTTGAATGAGTGTAGCCCGGCATTGGAACTTTTTTGTATTTTTCAGCTGCCTCTGCCAAAGACAGCGCTAAATCCAAAGCAAGCTTCTTTACTTCCAGAATATTTTCCTTAGTGTACAATCTTATATCAACCAAAACCTGGTCATTTCTAGAGCGTGCTGTATGTATTTTTTTTCCAAGATTGCCTAATCTTCTTGTCAAGTAGTTTTCAATTGCTGTATGAACATCTTCATCGTCGCGCTTAATCTCAAATTTATTTTTTTTATTCAACTCCAGAATTTCAATTAGCGATTTTTTTAATTTTTGAAGCTCGTCTTTGGAAATAATTCCTATCTTACAGAGCATGGTTGCATGAGCAATGTTTCCATACACATCAAATTTAATTAGGTTTTTATCTAGCAAATAGTCATTGCCAACTGTAAACTTTTCCACTTCTTTGTTTAGACTGTAGTCTTTCTGCCAAAGTTTCATTTTTAAAAGCATTATTTATTTAAGATACTAAGGTTTGCTTATTAGGTCAAAATAGGTATTTTATGTACCTTGTGTTTCTATAATTCTCATATATTGATCAATACACATTTCAAGTCTGCCAATTTCCAGATTAACCAGTTTTAACAGTTGAGTTTTATCTTTACTAGGATTCATTCTGGTGTACTCCATTTCTAATAATTTCAACGTCGCCCCATACATTTCAGCCATAGCTGGAAAATCCTCAAGACTCCTGACATCCAGTCTATTTAATCCCGAAGCCACATTGTTAAATCTTGCCATTGATGAATACCAGGCACTGAGCGGACGATTTGAATCAATTTCTGGAACTGCTGTTCCCTGCCATCTAGCATTAACATCCTCAATATTTCCATTTTCCATTTTTATTTCCCTCCCCTGTTTCTTATTGTGTTTGATTTCAACCTCAAAGCATTCAATCTTATGAAACCGAACGAATCTTTTGGGTCAAATCCACCTAAAATGTCCATGCTGCTTAAATCCTGATTATACATGGATTCTTTTGATTCTCTTCCAATTGCCATGCAGTTTCCTTTGTACAGCGATAAATAAACTGTTCCTGAAACATGTTCCTGGCTTTTGTCAAATGCTGCCATCAAGAAATCCATCTCAGGA
>JAHFQA010000060.1:3968-7496 GCA_023266475.1 Candidatus Woesearchaeota archaeon
GGATTCTTTTGATTCTCTTCCAATTGCCATGCAGTTTCCTTTGTACAGCGATAAATAAACTGTTCCTGAAACATGTTCCTGGCTTTTGTCAAATGCTGCCATCAAGAAATCCATCTCAGGAGAATACCAAAATCCGTAATAAATTAGCTCTGCAAACTTTGGCATAAGCATGTCGCGCAGATGCATTACTTCCCTGTCCATTGTCAATCCTTCGATGTCGCGATGCGCAATATGCAGAATTGTTCCTGCAGGAGTTTCATAAACACCTCTTGATTTTATGCCGACAAAACGGTTTTCCACCATGTCAATTCTTCCAATTCCGTTTTCACCGCCGATTTTGTTCATGTACTGGAATAATTCCAATGGGTTTGTTTTTATGGTTCCGTTATCTTTATTTTTTACTTTTACAGGATTGCCGTTTTTGAATTCAATTTCAATAATTGTTTCTTTATCAGGGGCATTTCTTGGACTCCTAGTCATCTCGAACATATCATCGCTTGGCTTTAATTTTGGATCTTCCAGTATTCCTGCTTCATAGCTTATATGCATGATGTTGGCGTCGCTGCTGTAAGGCGCCTCAGCTGTTGCCTTTACTGGAATATTATTCTTACTTGCATATTCAATCATATCAGAACGGCCTTTGAATCTTGCTAGGAATTCTGCATCCTTCCACGGAGCAATAATCTTTATTTTAGGATTCAAGGTTTGATACGTAAGCTCAAACCTTACTTGGTCATTTCCTTTTCCTGTTGCACCATGGCTTACATATTCCGCATTTTCCTCTGCCGCAATCTCAATCTGTTTTTTAGAAATAAGGTACCTTGCCAGGGCAGTAGCTAATAAATACCTACCTTCATATACGGCATTTGCCCGAATTGCAGGAAATATAAAATCAGTCACAAATTCTTCTTTCAAGTCTTCAATATAAACCTTCGAAGCGCCAATTTTCAGAGCCTTTTCCTTTGCTGCTTCAAAATCATCATTTTGCCCAAGGTCAGCTATAAATGCAACTACATCAAACCCTTTGTTTTTTAGCCAGCTCAAAATTACCGACGTGTCCAAGCCCCCACTATAAGCCAATACAACCTTTTGCTTCATGAAAGCTGATGTTCAGAAACAGCCCTTTTTAAATCTAACGCCCCAATTGAAACATTAATAAACAAAAATGTCTAAAACAAAACATTTAAATAAAAGAGATAATATAATGGGTTCATATTCATTTTGTATTGAAATCAATCCAATGGCGTGCCCTAATGCGTGAGGCAATCAGTAATAAAGGTAAAATCTGAATGGAATGTTTACAAACACATATTAGATAAAATAAAAACCAATAAGGATTGAACATTGGACAAAAATTCACAAAACCGTAAAAATAAATAAAATGGCTAACATAACTAAGTTGACTGAAAACTATATAAGGGAGCATCCATCAATTAAGGACTGCCTTAAAAATGGTATTGTTAATTATTCTTCCTTGTCAAGGCAAATTGCTGCCAAGTTGAATTTAAATTTAAGAAACAACTTTGATGCTATCCTCATTGCCTGCAGGAGGTATGAAAGGAAGCTGAAAAGTGAAATAGTTTCTGAAAATAAAATCCTAAAAATTTTAAAGGAATCAAAAATTGAGGTCAAGAATAAAATTATTGCTGTTGTTGTTGACAAGGACGTATTTTTCGGAACATTGCTTAATCTTGAAAAAGAAATTAAAAAAAGGAAAGAAATATTCAGAATTATAGAGGGCATTTCAGCAATTACAATAATAACAACAGAGGAATTTTTGGACAATATAAACAAATACTTCAAAAACAAGATTATTCTTGAAAACAGAAATCTTGCTGAGATAACAATAAAGAGCCCTAAGGAAATTGAAACAACTCCTGGAGCCTATGCATACCTTTGCTCATTATTTGGAGAGAATAACATCAACATTGTGGAGACATTGAGCTGCTGGACTGATACAATATTTCTTGTGGATGAGGAAGATGCTGGAAAAGTAATAAATTTGCTTAGATTTTAAAATTTTTATCACTCCTTCATAGTTAACGTAGAAAAATTTATAAGTAAATCCTATCTCCAAGTTAGTATAACATGGTAAGAAGCTCAACAGAAGGATTATTGCAAGAGCATATAGGGAAAATTGAAAGTGCTTTAATAGAAGATGAGGACTTGGGCTTGACGCTCAAGTTTGTATTAAAGCAAGATCATCGTGTGGAAAAACCAGAAGAACTTATAACCAATGGATGGTCAATTCAAGCTAGTTCGTTGTATAAAGAAGATGCCACTAGGACAGATAGAAGATTTAATTCACAATATCGTACACAACTAGAAGGGTTAGGTAAGTCAATTGAGGGCTTGGCAGAATCTTACAGGAAAAGACAGGATGCCGGTTTGGTTTTAGTTTTGCGCAACATTTACATATCTAGTAATTTAAGAAATTCTGGTTTTAAAGCAATAACTATGGGATATGAGGCACCTTATTCTCATGATTTGTGGCGGGCTTCTGATTTAAGTTCTGAGCAGATGCAAGACCTTGAAAGGAGAGAAATTTATGTTGATGGGGCTGTAAGATACATTTTGCAGCAGGTTCCTTCATTAGTAATCTCACCTTTTCTGGGAAGAGTCGGAGATATTAATTTAATTGGTCAAAATCCTCTTCTTACTCCAGAATGTGTAATAATATACAGTAAATTAGGAAAAGTAACTTCAAGTGAGGGTCGGATAAGCACTGATTTTCTTGGAATCGGCGAAACCCAACAAGAAATTGATTATTTGAAACTTCAAAATATTAAAGCATTTTCTCCGGCTAGACAGGATGTGATGAAAGCCGTAAAGGATTCTTTAGGCATTCAATACTCTGCTCCAAAATAAATTACTTAACGACACCTCTTTCTTCCAAATAATGGCCTAGCTTTTCCTTTTTTGTTTTAAGGTATCTTCTGTTGTTTTTATTAGGCTTTATTTCTATTGGAACCCTTTCAATAATTTCGAGCCCGTATTTCTCCAAGCCGTCTATTTTTCTTGGATTGTTGGTTAGTAATCTTATTTTTGTTAATCCAAGGTCTTGAAGTATTTGAGCGCCAATAGTATAGTCCCTGTGGTCTGCCTTGAAACCAAGCTTTAGGTTGGCTTCGACTGTGTCCATGCCATGATCCTGGAAATGATAAGCAGCAATTTTATTCATAAGTCCGATGCCTCTTCCTTCCTGTGCCATGTAAAGCAGGACTCCATTTTTCCTGCTAATAATCTTAAGCGATTTTTCAAGCTGAGGCCCGCAATCGCATCTTAATGATCCAAGCGTGTCGCCTGTCAGGCATTGAGAATGAACCCTGACGTAAACATTTTTTTTGTTCTTTATCTCTCCCTTGACAAGAGCAAGATGAACGCTTTTGTTGCAGTCTTCGTAAGCAATGACTTTGAAATTGCCATACTTTGTAGGAAGAATTGCATTTGTTGTTTTCCTAACAAGTTTTTTCATATGAAAATAATAATCATTGTTTTATTTAAAGCTTTTCTTAAATTTAATAAAGA
>JAHFQA010000061.1 GCA_023266475.1 Candidatus Woesearchaeota archaeon
CATTCAGCAAAGTATGGAAGCTCGGATTGCAGACAAGCCCTGTTTTTTACGTTTCTCCTGAGCAAGTCAGCAAAAAGACAAAATCAGGGGAGTACATGGGAAAAGGGGCCTTTATGATTTATGGAAAGACTAATTATATAGGCAACAAAATTAATCTTGCTGTTGGAATGACAAAAAATCAGCAGATTATGGCAGGGCCTGTGGATGCTGTAAAATCGCATTGCGAGAAATATGTAATCCTGATCCAAGGCGATGAAAAAGCAAGCGCTGTCGCAAAAAATATACAATATAAAATAGGTGGAGCAATTGACGAGATAATAAGAGCGCTTCCAAGTGGGGAGTTTATAATAAAAAAAGAATAAAATGCTAATAAAAATCAAATCTGATGCTCCAAAATTCCAGTGCAATGCATGCGGAAGCTGCTGCAGCCATATTCGTGGAATCATTGCAAAAGAAGACTTAAATTTCATTCGAGAAAATGCTTATGGAAAGCTGCCGGTTGTTCAGATTGTCCCTCCTGAACAAATGACTTTTCCATTATGGGACTGGGAGGCAAAAAGATTTAGGGAATGGCAGAATGAAGCTAACGTTGATGCAAATATTTCGCCATTAAGGGCAATTCTGGATTTGAATTCAAATAAAGCAATTATTTTGACTTACTTCATGAACAGTAAAACTGATGCATGCCCGTTTTTAAGAGAAAAAAAATGCTCAATTTATCACACGCAAAGGGCTTATGTCTGTAGATTGTTTCCGTTCAACAGAAGCCCTTTTATTAGCCAGGACAAAGAATATCCAGCTGAAGGGATGTTTGGCGAATGTGGGGCAATGGAAAAAATATTGCCACAAGTGCCAAAAGATTTTGCTGAAATGATAAAATTTTTAAATGAGGCATTTCCTGATGGCTCTTTCCTAAATGCTGTGCAAAACGATTTGATTATAGAATGGGAAAACAAGACTATCATAGACTTGATGAAGAAGAATATCATTAAGCCAGCAATTAATTATCCTTACAATTTTCTGCTAAGAAGATTTAAAAATGCTGAGAAAATAGATTTCACTGACTTTTTATTGGAGTGCAATTATCTAACACTTAAAGAAAGAGAAAGATTAATAAAAAGGTTTGATAACAACTTAGACGCTAAAGAAAAAATAATTGAATTTGTAAGATAATTATTCATGATGATTTCATCACAAGATTTGAAAATTTTAGAAGCTGAAAGTGGAATGAACAGGTTTAATCTAATGGAAAATACTGGAAAGTCTGTTTTTCATATTCTCGAGGACAGATTTGGATTAAAAGACAAAAAGATTCTGGTTGTTTGCTACCACGGAAATAACGGCGGCGACGGATTTGTTGCTGCAAGATACTTCTCAGAAGTGGCTGAAACTGATATTTTGTTTATTGGCGATGAGAATAAATTAAAAAAAGAGGCAAAAGCCAATTTCAAAAAAATAGAGCACAATGAAAGAATACAGTTTTTGGTTGATGAGGACGTTGATTTTAATGAGTATGACATTATAATCGACGCTATTTTGGGCATTGGAATTCATGGCAGACTAAACAGTGAAATTTCAGCTGTAATTGATGATATAAACAATTCCAAGGCTTACAAGGTTTCAGTTGACATTCCAACCGGATTGAACCCGGATAGCGGTGAAATAGTCGATAAATGCGTTAATGCAGACCTAATAGTCACATTTCACGACTTGAAAAAAGGGCTTGAAAAATATCAGGATAAGACAGTTATTGCTGATATCGGACTGCCAAAGTAACGATGCAATTTATCTCTAAATCAGTGGTAAGGATTCCTAAAAGGGAAAAAAACAGCCACAAGGGCGATAATGGGTTAGTTCTTGCTGTCGGCGGCTCAAAGGACTATGTTGGCGCAATTACGCTTGCAGGGCTTGCAGCATTAAGAAGCGGAGCTGATCTGGTAAAAGTAATAGCGCCTGAAAAGGTTTCATGGGCGATAAATGCTTATTCTCATGATTTGATAACAATAAAAGTTGAAGGCGATTATTTTAAATTAAAGGATTTTGAAATTGTGAAGAAAAATATTGAAAAATATGACGTACTTCTGATTGGAAATGGAATTGGATTGCAAAATGAAACAAAAAAATTCTGCAGAAAAACAATCCACGAAATAAAAAGATTTAAAGTGATAGACGCTGATGCAATAAAGTCTATTTCAATGGAAGATGCTGAAAATTCAGTTATAACACCGCATTCTAAAGAACTCGAGTATTTTCTATTAAATTCAAAAATCAATAAAATTATTATAAAAAGAATAAACAGGGAGAAAAACATTATAAAAAAATCCAAATTAATAAAAAAAATAACTAAAAAATTTTTGGAAAAAAACAACATAATTTTATTGAAGGGAAAAATTGACATCCTAATCTCAAAAAATAAAATTTTCTACAACAAAACAGGAAATGAAGGCATGACAAAAGGCGGCACAGGAGATGTTTTGGCAGGATTGTGCGCTGGGTTTCTTGCACAAAGCAGGGACTTGCTGCAAAGTGCAATCAATGCAGCTTATATTAATGGATTAATTGGTGATATTCTTGTGAAAAAGAAAAAAGGTTTTTCTTATTTGGCAAGCGATATGGTTGGCGAGATTAAGAGAATAAATTTAAAAAAGAAACACCCTAACCTTAGGTAATGAGAAAACAGCATATTGCATATCTTGGCATCGCTGCTGCGTCATTAACATTTCTTTATAGGCAAAATTCAGATTCGATACCTTCACTTGCAAACGGGTTTACACAACATTACCTATCGGGAAAACAATGCTGAAAGAATTCCAGAAAGACAGTTAAGGCTTGCAAAATCACAATATTTAAAAAGCTAATAAACTTTCTTGATTTTACCTATAGGTATCACTTTTTCTCAAAAAAGCCTATTTTGACCATTTTTGTATACTGGAAAGGCAATCTTTAAATACTATTAGTATACTATTATTTTTTTAATATGGAGTTTAAAAATAGGGATATAATCTCAATCAACGATTTCTCAAAGGAGGAGCTTTTATACATTCTCAAGGTTGCAAAGCAGGTTGAGCAGAAGCCAAAAAATAATCTTCTGAAAGGAAAAATTCTTGCAGCATTGTTTTTCGAGCCGTCAACAAGGACAAGATTAAGCTTTATATCTGCGATGGAGCAGCTTTCCGGCACAGTAATTGGTTTTTCAACAGCAACAGTCACTTCAATACAAAAAGGCGAGTCTCTATGGGATACAATAAAAATGACGCAGCAGTATGCAGATGTAATTGTAATAAGAAACCCCCTTGAGGGCTCTGCTAGGCTTGCAGCAGAAGCAGCGTCAATTCCTGTAATAAACGGTGGCGACGGATCAAATCAGCATCCAACACAGACAATGCTTGATTTGTACACAATACAAAAAACAAAGGGAACCCTTGAAAACCTTCACGTTGGCTTTGTTGGCGACTTAAAGTACGGAAGGACTGTACATTCTCTTGTGATTGCTTTATCACATTTCAATCCCACATTCTACTTTATTGCACCTGACGAGCTGCAGATTCCTGAAAATTACCTTGACGAATTGTTCCAGAAAAAAGTAAAATACTACAAAACTTCTGACTTAATGAGGTTTAGCAAGGAATTGGATGTACTGTATGTAACAAGAATACAAAAAGAAAGGTTTCCAGACCTTGTGGAATATGAGAAATTCAAGGGGATATACAGGATTGACCAAGGATACCTTCAGAACGTTAAAAAAGAACTAAAAATAATGCACGCTCTTCCGAGGGTAGATGAAATTGACAAAAGCATTGATAAAACTCCTCATGCAATCTACTTTGAGCAGGCTGCAAATGGAATTCCAGTAAGAAAAGCTCTGCTTGCGCTTGTGCTGGGGAAAATATCTTCAAGAAACTAAGAGTTTCTTGCGAAGTTTGAGAATCACATCATTTTGTAAATAAAATGGCAAAAAGAAAATCCAAGAAGTCTTCAAGAAAAACAAAAAGCAAAGCTGCGAAAATAAGGCCCAAGAAAATAAGCGCCTTTGCTCCACAGGATGAACTCAAGAGGGAGCTGAAAATAAGCGCTATTGATGAAGGCACAGTAATAGACCATATACCATCAGATTCAACTTTCAAGGTTGCAGAGATCCTGAATTTGGAAAACCACAAAGGCATTGTTTCCATAGCCACAAACCTTCAGAGCAAAAGAATAGGCAAAAAAGGCATTGTAAAGGTTGGCGGAAAAAGCCTGACTCAGGAAGAAGTAAATAAAATTGCAATTGTTGCTCCAGATGCAACTGTCAATATAATAAAAAATTATTACGTAAAGGAAAAAATAAAGGTCAAATCTCCAGACGTTATTGACAATGTCGTAAAGTGCTCAAATCCCGTTTGTGTGACAAACAATGAAAAAGTCAATACAAGATTTTATGTTGTCAAAAAGGACCCTCTCAAGATAAAGTGCCATTATTGCGAGAGGGGCATGGGAAAAGAGGACATTGAGATAATTTAGGTAATCATTAGGATAAATGCTATTTACTTTCAAAAATAAAATGCTGCAAACAAACCTCTGCAATATTAGGCTTAATAATCCAACCATTCTTGCATCCGGTATTCTTGGAGTCACAAAGGAAAGCGTCAGCAAAGTCGGAAAGAATGGTGCAGGGGCAGTTACATTAAAATCCTTGTGCCATGAGGAAAGAACAGGATTTTCAAATCCGACAATGTTTGGCTATAATAGTGTTTTTATGAATGCAGTCGGATTGCCTGGCCAAGGGATAGACAATGCGATAAAAGATTTTCAAAGGCTCGATAATCTTGGTGTTCCAGTTATAGGAAGCATTTACGGCTATAGGATTGAGCAATTCGGAGAAGTCGCAAAAAAAATGGCTTCATTAAACCCTTCTATGATTGAAGTGGATATTTCGTGCCCCCATATGGATTATGGCAAGCCATATTATGCAGATCCTGAATTGACTTCAAAAATAACAGAATCTGTAAAGAAGAATTCCGGCAAAATTCCTGTCAGCATTAAATTGAGCCCTAATGTTTATGACATAAAAGAAATAGCCCATGCTGCTGAAAAGGCAGGAGCTGATGCAATAACGGCAATAAACGCTGTTAGCGGAATGGTCATAGACATTGACGCCAGAAAACCAATTCTTACAAATAAAACTGGCGGAATTACAGGGCCCGCATTAAAGCCAATTGCTGTAAGATGCGTTTATGAAATTCATGAAACCGTAAAAATTCCAATAATAGGGACAGGCGGAGTTACGTATGGAAAGGATGCAATTGAGATGGTGATGGCAGGTGCAACTGCAGTCGGCATTGGAACAGGGATTTATTACCGGGGAATAGGCATTTTCAAAAAAGTTTGCAATGAAATGGAGCAATGGATGAAAAAGAATAAGGTAAAAAATTTGGAAGAAATAAGAGGATGCGCGCATCAATGAAATAAAAATCCAATAACTATTAACATTATATAAAATAAATACAATAAAACTCTAAAAAATAAAAAAAATCGAAATGTCATACGATGAATTATGCAGGGTTGAAATCCCGAAAGTTATGGAAATAAGTAAAGTTGTACATGAAGGGAAAAACCAAAAATCGTTTTTCTTCAGGCATTACTTAGGCTGCAAGCCCGGCCAGTTTGTTATGGTTTGGATTCCGGGATTGGATGAAAAGCCAATGGCAGTTTCCTACTTGAGCAAAAACGAGTTTGCTTTCACTTCAAATGCAATCGGCAGATTCACAGATTCGCTTGACAAGCTCAGGAAAGGAGACAAGGTTGGAATTAGGGGGCCATATGGCAACTGCTTTTCAACAAAAATCAACGCGTGTGTTGTAGGCGGGGGTGTTGGAATGGCTTCGGTGTCTACTCTTATTGATGTATTAACAAATCCAGTTATTATTAATGGCGCTAGAAATAAGGAGTATTTAATTTATTTAAAAAGATACAAGAATAAAAATATGCTTGTCACAACAGATGATGGCAGCTTTGGAAGAAAAGGATTTATAACTGATGCTTTGGATGAATTATTGCAAAATAAAAAAAACAAAATAAAGGTAGTTTACACATGTGGGCCTGAAATTATGATGAAAAAAGTTTTTGACATATGCCAAAGGCACAAGGTTGAATGTGAAGCGTCTCTTGAAAGATACATGGCTTGCGGCTTCGGAATTTGCGGAAAGTGCATGATTAATGACAAGATACTTTGTGTTGATGGACCGATTTTTAACTCAAAACAGCTTTCAAAATTATCAGAATTTGGTAACACTGCAAGGCTAAAAAGCGGGAAAAATGTTACGATAAAGGAATATCATGCTGCTCATTGATGAAAAATGCCACTCTTACTAAAAAACTGCAGGATATTGATAAACGATAAAGTCTATTCTAAAAATATTCTAATAAAAAGCGGAAAAATATCAAAAATAACAAACAAAGAGCTGAATTCTGATTCTGTAATTGATGCACGGAATAATTTTGTTCTGCCGGGATTAGTTGACTGCCATGTTCATTTTCGAGAGCCAGGAATGACTCAGAAAGAAGATTTTCTTTCAGGCTCCAAGGCTGCTGCCAAAGGGGGAGTGACAACGATTTTCGACATGCCAAACACAATTCCACCAACAACCACAATTGCCGCTTTGGAAGAAAAACGGAAGCTTGCTGCAAAAAGCATTGTAAACTATGGGTTAGTTTTTGGCACAATAAATGAAAACATTTCAGACATAAAAAAAGCAAAAAATATTCCTGCCGTAAAGCTGTACATGGACTATACAACAGGAGACTTGAAAATTGACGATTTTGAGTATATCAGCGAAGTGTTCAATCTGTCAAAAATAACAATAATCCATGCTGAGGGACAAAATGTCAAGAATGCAGTTGATATTATGATAAAAAATAAAATAAAAAATAGATTGCACGTTGCGCACGTAAGCTCACAAAAAGAATTGATTCATGCAAAGCAGAATAAAATAAAAAATCAGGTTAGTGTTGAAGTTACACCTAACCATTTGTTCATGAACGACAAAGATTTAAAGACGCTTGGAGCTTTTGCCGAGATGAAGCCTCGATTGAAAACAGAGCATGACCAGAAAGCTTTGTGGCTGGGCATAGAAAATGGAACTGTTGATACAATCGCAACAGACCATGCCCCGCATTTGAAGGAAGAAAAAGAGCAGGCAAACTACCCTTTTGGAGTTCCAGGTATTGAGACATTGCTTCCATTGCTTTTGGATGCTTTTAACAATAATAGGTTAACAATTCCTCAAATAATAAAACTATGCTGCGAAAATCCTGCTAAAATTTTTAAGATTAAAAATAAAGGAATTTTGAAAGAAGGCTATGATGCCGATTTAGTAATTGTTGATCTTGACAAAAGACAGGCAGTCAGAAATGAGGATTTGCTTACAAAATGCAAGTGGTCGCCTTATGATGGCAAAATATTAAAAGGTTGGCCATTAACGACCATAGTAAACGGAAATGTTGTTTATGATAATGG
>JAHFQA010000076.1 GCA_023266475.1 Candidatus Woesearchaeota archaeon
TTTTAATGAGCTACTCAAGAGAAAGGGAATTCATTGTTAATTCTTTCATTAGATTAATCAGGCAGAATAAAACAAGGTTTGACGCATTTGCTGCAACTGCAACTGCTGGAATTCCATGGGCAGCATGGCTGGCTCAAAAAATGAAAAAGCCAATGGTTTATGTCAGGAGCGACGCAAAGGACCATGGAAAAGAGAACCAGGTTGAAGGAAAAATAGAAGAAGGGAGAATCTATGTTGTGGTTGAGGATTTAATAAGCACAGGAAGTAGTTCAATAAATACTATTAACGCTGTAAGAGCAAAAGGCGGAATTGTGGAAAATTGCATTGCGATATTTACATATGAGCTTGAAAAATCCGTAAATAATTTTCAAAATGCAAATGTTAAATTATTGACACTAACCAGCTTCACAAGCTTTGTCAAGACAGCTTTAAAGAAAAAATATATTACAAAAGAGCAGCTTAACCACATAATGGACTGGAAAAAGCATCCAGAGGGATGGGTTGCGGTATGACGTTTAGGAATTTTGTAAAAGATTTTTGGGCTATGTTTGTTTTATTTGGAGTTTTGCTTATGGCGCTTATTTATAGAATATCATAAATCAAAACTAAAATGTCAATAATCAAACTGAAAAAATCAATAATCCCTAGCTGTGATGTAAACAGCATGGAGAAATTAAGCAGATTGGTCAAAGCCACTTGCTCTGTAAAAGGAATTGGAGCTTACAAGATAGGATTTGAATTGGTAATACCTTTTGGAATGGAAAAGGTTGTAAAGTCAATTAGGAAAATAACAAAATTGCCGATAATTTATGACCACCAGAAAGCTGGTACCGATATTCCAGATATGGGGGAAAAATTCATGAAATCATGCAAAGGTGTTGACGCTGTCATTATGTTCCCCCAGGCCGGACCTGAAACAGAAATTTCTTGGATTAAGGCAGCTCAGAATGCAAAAATGAATGTTATAATTGGTGGTGAAATGACTCATCAGGCTTATCTTATGAGTGCTGGAGGCTTTATCGAGGATGATGCTCCAAAAAGAATTTACGATATAGCAGCATCGATGGGTGTTTCAGATTTTGTGATTCCCGGGAACAAGCCCGAAAAATGCATGGAATATGATAGGATGATAAGGTCAAAAGTCAAAAATCCAGCTTATTATTCTCCTGGCTTGATAACTCAAGGCGGCAATATAAGCGACCTTGCAAGAAAATTAGATTCATGGCATGCGATAATAGGGAGGGCAATTTACGAGGCAAAGGATATGAAAAAAGCTGCTGAGGAATTGAGCAAGGAATTAATTTAGTAACATATTTAAACGAATGATTTTTTATATTGATGATGCCTATTATAGGTTATCTGAAAACTATTGGATTCTTTAATATAGTATTTCCATTTTTCATATTATTCGCGATTTCATTTGTTGTCATTTATAAACTTCTAAAAGATAGATTCCAGAAATGGCTTGTAATAGTAATAACAATCATAGCTTCCTTCATTATTGCTTATTTGGTAAACAGGTTTGTTATACAATCTCTTTTTGGATAATCCAAATCACCCACAGCAAAAACCTTATAAATTCTAAAATTATGCCAAATATTTTGAAATGAAATTAAATCATTTTTTAATGTATATTTTAATATTAATTTTAATTATTAGTTGCAGTCAAAAACAAGAAAAAGAAATTCAAATTGAAACTGGGATGGTTGAAATGAAGCTAACAAGTCCAGCATTTGCGCATAATGGTCAAATTCCATCAGAATATACGTGCGACGGCTCTGATTTAAGTCCGCCATTGCAAATAATTGATGTTCCCAAAAACGCAAAAAGCCTTGTTTTAATAAATGATGACCCTGATGCACCTGTAGGAACATGGGATCACTGGATTGTATTTAACATTCCGCCAACAACAACAGAAATCAAAAAAGGACAAGAGCCGCAAGCATCTCCTGGCAGAAACAGCTGGGGAAAAACTGGCTACGGCGGTCCTTGTCCGCCTTTAGGAACACATCGTTATTTCTTCAAGCTATATGCTCTTGATACAATGCTAATCCTTCCAAAAGGCGCAGCAAAAAGAGAAATTGAAAAGGAAATGCAGGGGCATATTCTTGCACAGGCAGAATTGATTGGGTTGTATAAGAGAAAATAATTTTTAAAGATTATTTTTTTCTTGAATTTTGTGTAATCTTTTTCTATCACTTACATAACCAAAAAATATACTGAAGTAATGGTACAACCAAGCTTTTTCTATTAAACTATCAATTTTTTTGAATAATTCAATATCCAAATTATTATTTTTCATTAAATCTAATATTTCTGAATAATATTTATATGCATTTTGCAAATGATTTCTATTTTTGAAAAACCAAAACATTTATATATCAGTTGGTATCATATCAAATGATATGAGGAAAAAATGAGTCCAGAAATACTAATAATGAAGAAAAGAAATTATAGCGAACAAAGAAGCCCAACACTTAATACAGTCTTGATGGTAGAAAAAACACTAATCAAAGCAGGCGAAGTATTGACAATTGGAAAACTCAAAAGGATGCTTCCAAAGCAGGTTATGCACCAAACTTTGATGGCAGTCGTTGACTATCTTGAATATAGTGGAAAAATTTTAGTTCATGATGATAAAGTGCTTTGGACATTCAAGCCGCAAAGCAAGCTTAAAAAAATGCAGGGATTGACTGTTAGGTGAAAGGGTTTAGAGGCAACAGAATTATAATCCTAATCTCTCAAATAACATTGGTGTCAATCTTGGAAGATTAAATTTACCGCAATATTCGACTACTAAATCTCCTGTAATCTTGGCATCATACCTTGAAATGCCATGAAACCTTTCTGCATATCTTCGAAGTTCACCCGTTAATCGAGTTACTTGTGGAGATTCTCTATGAAGGCTATTGAGCAATTCTACATCTTCACTTAGCAGATATTTGGCTATTAAAAATTCTCTTGATTGCCTCACAACTTCTCCTTTATCTGTTTCAAACTCTTCATCCCATCTTTCCTTAACAGTACCGAACATATAGAGCACTGTGGTTTTGTCATCAAATGCTTCTGGGAACATAGGATTGCCCTGGTGAGGTTTCCAATTACGAGTTCCAAAATGACCTCCCCCCCAAGCTGAAGCATGGGGTATCCAACTTCAATCTAAACTATGATGCTTAGCTTGGTTCAAAATATACTGCTCAGTTTCAGAAAGCTGATTATAACCAACTGTAAC
>JAHFQA010000062.1 GCA_023266475.1 Candidatus Woesearchaeota archaeon
ATTTTTTTGAGTTTTTTGTAATAATTCTGGAATGTAGGCTTTCCGATAATAAGTAATTTTGAATTTGGTATTTTTTTATTAACCAAGTCGAAAATCTTCAGCAATGTATGCACATTCTTATGAGGTGACAATCTTCCGACAAAAAGCAAAAGCTTGTTGTTATTTTTTATTTTCAGCATTTTTCTTATTTTAGTGCTGTCAATGCCTTTTCTAAATCTTTTTTTGTCAATTTTGTTGTAAACCACTTTGCTGTCCAATCCAGCCTCTTTTTTCAGTTCACTCTGCAGGAATTTGCTTATTGAAATAACCGAGTCAGCATTTTTTAATGATAATCTGTTGAAAAAGGCAAATAGCCTGATGTACAACTTTTCAAAAATATTTCCGAAAAGCCCGCTGTAGCCAATTCCATGATTATGATAAACATATTTTATTTTGTATTTTTTCTTTGCGCAGTATGCAATCCAGTTCATTGGGTAGAAATGCGAGATTGCAACATCGTAATCTTTCAGTTTCCCAGCAGCACTGCTTATTTTTTTAAAATCAAGGAAGAAAAACAGCCTGTACAATCTCTGCAGAAACAGATTTTTTGGCATCCCCAAGACTTCAAGCTTGAAACCTTTTGGCTTAATTGCCGATTCAAGGGCAAAAACAGTAACTTGATGGTGTTTTTTAGCATAGTCTATTGCCTGCAGCTCAACAACCCTGTCTATTCCGCTGAAATGCGAGAATGTCGGGGTTAAAATTGCGATTTTCATTTTTGGATTTGTTTATTTATTTAATAATTATTTTTCGATTTTTTAGTGAAATTTTGATTATTGAATCATTTTTATTGTAATGTTTCTATTGTTTATTTTTCAATCCGTTCGCTTCGCTCACAATATTTAGTGCTCGGCTTCGGTTTTTCTGCCATTAACCTCAGCCTCGCCTATTTATTTAATCAAACTATCTCAAGCGGTTCACTTTCAACGCTTTGCTGTCAAAAGTCGCTCTCGTTTTTGTTTATTTTTTTAATATAGACATATAATATTTTTAAATCAAACCCATCATACTCTGCATCTTCAACTTCAAAACCATAAAGTAGCCTGCTGCTATTTGCGGAATTCCAAGTTTGGATTTGCCTTTGGTTCTGTTTACAAACGTTATTGGCATCTCCATTATTTTGAACCCTTTCAAATGCGCTTTGAACAAGACTTCCTGAACAATCGCAGGCCCTTTTGATTCAAGCTTTTGCAGGTTTATTTGCTCTAAAACTTTCCTTTTGAAGCACCTAAATCCTGAATTGCAGTCCTTTACTTTTAATCCAAGTATTAGCCTTATGTACAAGTTAGCCAAATAAGTAATTATCCTTCTTGCAGGGCTTCTTCCTATTTCTTTGCTGCCTTTTATTCTTCTGGAGCCAAGAATCAGGTCAGCATTTTTTAGTTCGCTAATCAATGAAGGAATGTACTTGGGGTCATGGGACATGTCAGCGTCCATTTCAACAACAACATCAGCTCCATTCTTCAGGCAGTAAATAAAGCCATCCTTTCCTGCTGCTCCCCTGCCTTTGTCTTTTTTTCTTAATAAAAGATGGACATTTTTATTTCTTTTGGAAATCTCCTGAACAATTTTCCATGTTCCATCCGGGCTGTTGTCATCAGCAACAACTATATGCAAATTCTTGATTTTTAATTTTAGAATCATATCTATCAATTTCTTGATGTTTTCTTTCTCATTATATGTTGGAATCATTACAAAGGTTTTCATTCTATTCAATAGATAAATGAGGCATTTATAAATTTAGTTGTCTTCTGAGAATTTAGCATAAAGTTTAAATAAAAATGAGATTTTGTATACTATGTGGTGGTAATAAAAAAAATTTTGTTCGCAGTCCTTCTATTTTTGATAGTTTCACCTTTTGTTTATAGTTTGACTATAACTCCAATTTCTCCACAAGGTAATTCTGTTATCCATGAAAACTCGGTTTTGTTAAGCATATTAACCAATAAATATGCAAATTGTAGTTACAGTTTTGACTTAAATTCATTTTCCAGTTTTACTAATTCTACAGCTGATTATTGGAAGATTGGAACTTCGAGCAATATTTTAGAAATAAGTGAAGATCTTTCTTCTGGAACTAATACCGAAACTTTGAGAAATATTACCTCAATTATTGGAGGTTCAGGCGGAGAACTTAAGGCATTGGCTTCAGGAACTGTAACAAATTCAAAAGGAACTGCTCCATATAATCAATACCTATACTTATTAGGTCCTGGAACAGGAGAAAATTCAGGTTATGTAAAATATACTGATGACAATCAAGCTGTAACGGCAGACTTCCTATACTTTAAATCAAATCATGAAATAGGAAGATATGTTCTAGAATTTACAACAGCTTTTAAGTCTGGAGTTTATGATAGTGCTGGAAATAATTCAACATCTGGATTATTTCTTAATGATTTCGTAAATACAACTTTACAGATATTCGGAAAAAATTATGTAATCTCATCTGCTCGAAGAATTACTACGAATGGAGGAAATATAAATTTAATTCTTATTAATGGAACACAAAAAATTGAGATTAAGGATACATTGATAACTGACACAGCATCAAGCAACAACCTAAAAGTTGATGATACGTCAATAACTGCTGACCCTGTTATAATTGAAGGAACTGATGACAATTCAACCTTTAAGATAAACAGGATTATAGTAAATCTAACGGATGACGATACATATTATGTGCCAGCAGGAAAACTTTTAAGCCAGAACCCTGATTTGAGAAAACCAGCAGCTTTGTTTACACAAAACTGGGATATTGCATATAAGGGTTTGAAAAACGAAAATACAGAAAAAATAAAACTTACAACTAATGGAGCCAGCGAATACGACCTTGAATTTGTTGATGGCGATGGAAACAAAGTCACTGTTCCAATAGCAAAAGCCATCGGGAATAATACTTTATTTGGAATTGTTGGAAAAAATTTTATTAATGTAGAATCACAAAACATAGAAAAAGACTATTATCTTGTTGTAACTAATTCAACTGGCAACAGGAGTTCGCGCCCTACTTATGTCTTGCAATATAAAGGAGCTGATAAAATATCTATGAATGGGCATGTCATGCGATTCAGAAATCTTGGAGATGGGACAACACTTGAAGTTAATTACACAAATTCCACTCCTTTGGCTAGATTAAATTTGAATGGCATATCCAATAAAGTCTATCCTGCTTCAAATGCGGATTTGTCACAAAATGATTTTGGTATTCAAATTGATTTAGATGGTGATGGAATTCTAGATAACAACTCAACTTCGAGCATTCTTATAACTACAAGATATGGGGCAGAAATAAATTTGACAAATCAATCAGGCACTGGCATTGAGTTGGGCATAAGAACACCAGATGACAAAACAGATATGGATAAGACAGTTTATAATACTGAAAATGCAACCTTCATAAATGTAACTGCTGGCTCTGGAAATACGACAGTGGATTCTAAAGATACAATTAGAGTTTTTACTTTAGGTGACAACATTTATAATCTTGAATTTAAGGATGCTGACGGTTATAATTCCATTTTACCAGTGGCGGAAAATGGCACAAATAATCAAACATTTTTTGGGCAAATAAACAAGACTTTGATTAATAAAGAAACTGGTATAATAAAAAAGAACTATTACTTTGTTGTTTCTGATTTATCTTCTGATAGGGGGTATAGGAGGTCCTATGCTTTACAATATCTTGGTGCTGACAAAATAACAGCAGATTCTCCTGCACTAAGATTCAAAAATTTGGGAAGCGGAATTACGATATCACAAAACTATGCTTCAGATACTGGGTCTGGTTTATATCAATTAAAATTAGGCGGAACAAGTTTTAGCATCTATAATTCAAGCAGCATTGCATCAGATGATTTTGATATTCAAGTTGATTTAGATGGGAATGGCACTTTGAGTTCGGATAATGGATATTTTGTACCAATAACTACTAAGTCTGGAGTTGAGATTAACATGACGAATGAAAGTTTATCAAATACTGTTCAACTTACTCTAAGGACATTTGGTACTTTCACTAACGTAACTTTAAAATCTAAAGACAATGTAAACAATCTTTACCCTTCTGTTTTGATGTTTAATATAAGTGCATTAAATGGCCAAGTAAGTCATGACTATTCTTGTTGTCAAACGAGTCGACGACTTAATCTTAGAACACCATCCGGAGAATCAAATATAGCATATGGCTATACAAGCTATGGGACATTTATAACAAGACGAACTCCATCTGATCAGCCAGCAACTCTTGACATAGATTATCCTGCAAAACAAAGAGAAGCATTGGTTTATATTGAGAATGGAGGCATCCACTCCAACCCATTGTCAAGTATAAGTTTAGGGCAGCATAACATCACAATTAATTGTACTGATATATTTGGTGCTGAAACTGATTATAATTTAACATTTAATTATACCACAAAACCAAATATAACTTCATACTTTCCTTTAGATGGAAACGTAAACATCAGTGTAAAAACCAATATTATATTAAATTTCAGCAAAAGTATGGATTCAAGTGCTTTGAATAAGGCAACAGTTACTGTTCAAGAATTAAGTGGCGATAGAATTAAGAGATTATTCGTATATAATGATACCATAAATCAAAGTATTCTTCGCCCAATTCAATATTTAAAATTTAATACAACATATCTAGTCAATGTTACTACGAATGTAAAGGATTCTTTTGGGAACAGTTTAGATAAGAATTATATTTGGAACTTTACAACTGCTACAAAGGAGGGAATAAATGATACTTCAAATTTCATAAAGGGAGATAAAAACAATATCAATACAAATATATTGAACTTAAGCTTTAACATAAATGGCTCTGAAAACATACCAATGAATCTTGAAGGCTTGCAAACTGTAAAATTTTTTCAGAGTAGCAGAACATTACTGGAGTTCAATTTTAATTTGTCAAATTCGACTGTTCTTGATTTTACAAATCTGTCAATTTTAAACGCCTCAAACTCTTCTTTGGGCGGAGTTGTAGTCAGAGGCATAAATCTGCCAAGCGGAGTTACAAAGACAGCTTATGTTGAAAGAGTAGACCAAAATAAAAACGGCTTGTGCATAAAGGACGAGGAAATTGACTGGATTGACAATATAAGCTCTGATTGCTCTTTGTCAAACGAATACAAAATAGAATGTGATGGAAGCACGCAAAATGGATATACTTGCACTTATAATTCATCAAGCAATTTATACAAAGTAACAGGACTTTCGCATTCTGGCGTCGTGCAATTATCTTATACACAATCTTCTGGCAGTAGTTCATCAAGTTCTGGTTCTTCAAGCGGAGGAGGAAGTTCAGGAGGAGGCGGTGGAGGAGGAAATATTGGTTATGTCTGCAACATGGATTGGAAATGCAATGATTGGACAGCTTGCGTCAATGGATTGCAGGCAAGGCAGTGTGATTTTGCAAAAGTTCCCCAGCATGTACAAGACACAGAATGCCCTGATTCCTCAAAATCTCCTGCAACAAGCCAGAAATGTGAAGTTCCAAAGGCTGAAACTCCAGCAGAAACACAATTTAAGGAAGCAAATAATCAGCAAAAATCCAACGAAAGCAAACAATCTCAAATAACCGGATTAGCTGTTCAAAAAGTTAGTGGAAAATCAGGCAATTTAATATTAACAATATCAATTGCAGCAGTTGTGCTGGCTTTAGGCGGATTCTTTTATTATAAGTTTTTTAGAATAAAGACTTAACTGCTTTTACAATCTTATCAATATCCCATTTTGGGGTATACTTGCATTTTGTTTGATAAGAGCAATAGGATTTTCCCTTGCCGATAATTTTTATCCCTCTATTATACAGCTCTATTTCATTTGCAGAGGTAGGATAAAAAAAACAAACTATTTTCTTCTTCAAAGCAACCCCGATATGCAAAGCCAAACTGTCGCTTGTCACAAGCACATTGCATAAATTCACCAAAGAGGCGAATTCCATTAAAGAATTATTGCATCCAGCATCTATTGTCTTTGTATTGATTGTTTTTTTGATATCTTCATTCCTTTCTTTTTCTTCTGGACCGCCAAATAGAAGTATTTTAGCATTAATCTGATTATTTAATTTGTCTATTAATTCTGCTGTCTTTTCAACGCTTAATTTCTTGTCCTCCCATCTGCCTCCTGCTCCTGTGTTTATTCCAATTATTAAGCCGGATTTTTTTATTTTATTTTTTTTAATAAATTTTTTAGCAAATTGTAATGGTTCTTTATCTAAGATTAATATTGGCTCTTGTTTTTTGTACTTTAAGCCAAGAATCTTATACATTATTTCTTGGTAGGTTTTTTTGTTTTTTGCCTTCAGCTCATCAGCTTTCTGCTTTCCAAATCTTGAAAGCAATCCAATATCAAACCACAAGGAAGAATTTTTTGTATAAATCCTTTGGTTATTTTTCAAGTACGCGCCAATGATTTTTTTGGAATTTATGCCAGAAGCCAGCCTGCAGGCATCTAAATCATCATCAAGGCATATCACTAAATCATATTTCTTATTTTTTATCTTTTTATTGTTGTCAATTAAATACATTTCATTTATAAGATTGTTATTTCTTAAAACATCAAATGACTCTTTTTTTGTAACCCAGTCAATTTTGCAGTTTTTGTATTTCTCCCTCAAGCCATGCAGAATGGAAGTTGTCCTAATCACATCTCCAATTGCACCAAGCTTGATTATAAGTATTCTCATTCTCTTTATAGGAAAGGATAGCTAATTTAAAGCTTTCTGATGAGTGGTAAAGTCAACTTATGTGTGTTATGTATGATTTAAAATTTTCAATCCGCCTTCGGCAATATCGAACGCGAGAGCTCATTCCATTCGCTCATCTACCTGTGCTCGGCAAAAAATTTATTACCATTATTTTTTGCCTCGCCTATTAATTCATTGAGATTAATTCGAGGCAAATTTTAGTGGAAGTCAAAATTTGCCGAGTGTAAATTTTGTCGCGAAGCGACGGATTGAATTTTCCCACTTAACTTGACAGCACCCTAATGAGTAAATATTTATATAGTGTCAGCCATCGCTGTCTTATATGAAACTAAGCCTTAAAAAAATTGAAATTATTCTATTGGTTATTTTATATTTGTCAGCACTCTACATCTGGACACTGCCAATCCAAAAGAATAAGCTGCCTTTTGGAGATGTTGATGCAAGCTCGCACTTTACCATAGGAGACTATATGGTGACTTATGACAAGTCAATAGCCAAAATACCTTATCCTATAACTTTTCGGTATAAAGGCCAAAATGCAATGTTTCCTGATTACCTGTGGTACCCGCCTCAATACT
>JAHFQA010000018.1 GCA_023266475.1 Candidatus Woesearchaeota archaeon
TAATACAATGTAATATTTAAATATTTCGGTTTTTAGCCACCTATTCCATAAAGTTAAATGTAAAGTGCGTAGCGCCATAGTGAGTGTGCCATTATTAATTCGTCGTGTTCTACGTAGTCGTATTGGAATTAACAAAAATTAATCAAATTAGTCTTTATATTCTCACTCAACACCCTTCCCTAATTTCCCCAATTTCTCTCCATCCAAAAACTTTCCAAGAATTTCTTTCAAGTCTTTTATCTTAACTCTAATTTGTTCAGTTGTATCCCTTGACCTTATTGTAACGCTTTCGTCTTCCAGGCTTTCAAAATCAACAGTCACTGTTGCATAAATTCCGGATTCATCAGCCCTTGCATATCTTCTGCCAATTGACCCGCTTAAATCAAAAACACAAGGCCATTCTTTCTTCAGCCCGTCATAAGCATCCCTTGCCTTCTTAACCAAATCTGCCTTGTTTGAAACAAGAGGAAAAACACCTATTTTAACAGGAGCAAGTTTAGGATGCAGTTTTAAAACAACATTTTCCCTTGCCTTGTCATAGTTATATGCATCAAACATGAAAACCAAGAAAGCCCTTTCAACACCTTGGGATGGCTCGCATATCACATGAGGAATTATTTT
The DNA here is from genome assembly GCA_023266475.1 of Candidatus Woesearchaeota archaeon. Classification (GTDB taxonomy): domain Archaea; phylum Nanobdellota; class Nanobdellia; order Woesearchaeales; family GW2011-AR4. The sequence continues at coordinate 622 of JAHFQA010000018.1, forward strand.
CTTTTTCGTATCTTCATCAAATATGCTCAAATCTGTCTTGCTGTGTTCCATATGCTGCTTTAAATCGAAGTCTGTTCTATTAGAGAGACCTTGCAGCTCCTTCCAGCCAAACGGAAACTCATATTCCAAGTCCCAGGTGTCTAAAGCATAATGGGACAATTCATCTTTAACATGCTGCCTTATCCTAAAATGCTCGCTTGAGGCGCCAAGATCGACAAACCATCTATGCATCAAGGCCAGCCAATAGCCATGCCATCTTGTCTTGATTATTTTCTTGCTCAAGCATTCCTTTATTGCCATTTTTTGCATTTTCTTATTCTGTTTTTGCATTTCAGCGGAATAAACATTTAATTCATAATCCATAACCTCATCAATGAAGACACATTCATCTGGCTTTTCAGGATGAACAAAATACTCAATCTCCATCTGCTCAAACTCCCTCATCCTGAAAAGAAACTCTCTGGGAGAAATCTCGTTCCTGAAAGACTTTCCAACCTGCGCAATTCCAAATGGCAGCTTCAGCCGCGCATTTTCCTGGACTAATTTGAAATTTGTAAATATTATTTGCGCAGTTTCAGGCCTCAAATAAGCAACAGAGCTGGACGACTGCATAGGACCAACATTTGTTGAAAACATTAAATTGAACTGCTTCGGAATTCCAAGCTCGCTTCCGCATTTCTGGCATTTTATCTTATTTTCTTTTATTTTCTTAGATATGTCTTCAATTGACAAGCCTGCTGTTTGAATATTTAGTTTGTCTGCAACCAAAGTGTCTGCACGAAATCTTAAGCCGCATTTCTTGCAGTCTATAATGACATCTGTGAATCCCTCAACATGTCCTGAAGCTTTCCAAACCATAGGGTGGTTTATGATGCTGCCATCAATTCCAACAATATCATCCCGTTGCATCACAAAAGTTTTCCACCACTCTTTCTTAATATTATTCTTCAGTTCAACTCCAAGATGACCAAAATCATAAAAGCCTGCAATTCCGCCGTAAATCTCAGAGTTTGGATACACAAAGCCTTTTCTCTTGCAGAAAGTTGCCATTTCATCAATTGTTAGTTTAGGCTTTTCCATCTGATTTGATATTTTAATTAAAATGTATAAATTGGCGAAGCCGAGCGTGTGTACTAACAGCGAGGCTGAGCACTAAAATTTGCGGAGCATATTGAATTATTTTTACACGACATTGTTACGGTTAAAGTTATCCTTTACTTTATGTTAGTCTAACTGTTTGCCGTGACAATATGGCAATCCAGTTTTATTTAATCAATAATTATTAAAAAATCTAAACAATTTATTAATTTTTCATCTTTACTTTTTAATTTTATTGTTTTTGTTTAAATTACTTCCTATCCAGCAATTTCTGCGGCATCAAAAACGCTGCTGTAATAGGCACAATTACAATCCCAATTCCGAAAATTAATATTGCATACAAAGGATAATTATTGTAATTAAGCAAATAGTCTGATTTAATTTGTAAAAATAGAAGAATTATCAAAACCAATGGAATAAAGTACTTTATTAGAATTCTCCAGAAATTTCCTATTTTAAGAAGCGAATTCTGATTTATAAAATCAGAAATTTTTTCACTGTCAAAGAACCACCCAACAGCCAAGGCCTGAAGCAAAATTGTAATTAGAATATTGTAATAAACAAAATGAACCACAATATCAAGGACGTAAAACCCAGGCTTTATGATAAACAATAGCCCAATTAAAAAGCCCAATCCTGAAACTGTAACCGCAGCACTCCTATGCTTAGTGTTAAATTTATGAACTAAGACGTGCGAAATTGAGTAGGCCAATGCAGATGTTCCTAGAATAAAAAATAATGACAAAAAAATAAAAAATAGCAAGCTAAGCATAGCAGGCTTGTAAAAAAAAGGCAAGGCCTGTGCAAGAACTGTAAAAGAAGTGCTTGGGTCTGAAAATGCCACTTTTTCCAGATCTATCCCTTGTTTCATGCTTAAAAATCCAAGAATCCCAAACAAAATAAATCCAATTGCAATGCTTATTAGCAATTCAGCAACCACAACAATAATCGAATTGCTAACTACAAATCCTTTGTTGGCTTTTCTTGCAAAAGCAGGCATTATTCCAAATGACAACCCCAAGGAAACAATAGCCAAAGAAAAGGAGCTGGTCCAGACATTAAGCTTAAAAAATTCTTTAAAATTTGGCTTAAGCATAGAATATATTCCGTTAAGGGCATTGTCAAGGCTTAATGTATAGATAAAAAAGAAAAACATTAGTATTGCAAATGCTAAAAATGTAAATAGGACTGTTTTTTTCATGCTTTCCTGGCCTTTTCTTATATATAAAAATATGATTATCCAAGTGATAATCAATGCAATAAAAACTGGCAACGAAAACTGCGTAAAATTGTTAAAACCACTGGAAACTTGAAGAACGTTGTCAAAAAAATAATCTTCTGCATTTTCCTTCCATTGCATCCCAAATGATACAAAAAAATAAATCATATGCCAGGATAGTATTACAGCATAATAGCCCATAACAATAAATGCATTAAAAATCATAAGCCAGCCAATGCTGCTGAACCATTTTCTGATTGATGCAAATAAGTCAACAACATTCTTGTTGAAATACTGTCCAATAGAAAACTCAAGCAAAAGCAATGGAATTCCTAAAAGAATCAAGGCAATCAAATAAGGAATAAAAAACAATCCAGTTAGCTTAAATGAAAAATATGGGTAAAGCCAGATGTTTCCAATTCCAACTGCAGATGCTGCTGACAGCAAAGCGAAAAAAAATCTCGAATTATTGTTCATTTCAGCTATTGTTGCGATATTAAATTTAAACTTTTTGTTTTGTAATAATTATAAAGTGATGACATCAAATTAAATTGGTCGAATAATAGAGAAAAAAATTTAAAGAGGCAGATTAATATACACTGGTTTTCATGATTATCAAATTTAAATGGGTGGTTATATCTGAAACTATGATTCTTCTGATTCTTTTAGGTCTTATTGTAAATAATTATTTGGCAGATAAAAAAATCGAGCAAAAAATACAGGAAGGCTTTTTGTCACCGAGAATTTATGCCGGAATTCTTGAGCCGAAGAGCCACTTGATAGTTAATTTTAAGCCCCTTAAGCAAGAAATCACGGAATACATTGCAAAAAATAACATTAACGCTTCAGTTTATGTTGAAAATTTCCGCAATGGGGCTTTTATGGGCATAAACGAAAAAGCAGAATTCTTTCCCGCAAGCCTCAACAAGCTGCCTGTTGCTATATTGATTATGAGGAATGTAGAAATTGGCAATTTAAGCCTTGACCAAAAAGTTCAAATTATGGACGCTGACAGGACAAACACCTCTGGGAATCTCTACGCAACAAAGGAAAAAGAATTGCCCTTAAGATTAGTTCTTGAAAAATTGCTAAAGAATTCTGATAACACTGCTTTAAGGGTTTTATTGCATTATGTTGACTTGGAAAACTTGCAGTTTGTATTGGATTATTATGGATTGGACATAAATATAGAGCAAAAAAAGAATAAGCAACCAGATTTAGTAAGCCCGAAAGCAATGTCAACATTATTTTCAAGCTTATACTTTTCGACAGTTCTTGAGCCTAAAAACTCAGAGTACCTCTTGTCATTGCTGGCAGAATCTGAATTCGATATGAACAAAATCGCAAATATTCCTAGTGACATAAGAATATCTCATAAATTTGGTGTGATTTATTACAAAAACAATAAATTTTTTCATGATTGCGGGATAATGTATATTGAAGATTCCAGAATTTTCTATTGCATTATGACAAAAAATCTTAACGAAGAAGAAGCCCTAGCTGCAATCAGCACTGTTGTACATGAAACATTTATTTATGTAAATAAAACAAGGGCAAAATTAAATAAGTATAAGACTTAAGGCCGCAAGGCCTAAACATTAATAAATGCAAAACGCTTTCATTGCCCAATGCAGCCATTAATTAACAAGTATATTCCAAAAACCTCAAAGGATATATATGGGCAGGAAGAATCGATAAAGGAATTAAAAAATTTTATAATAAATTTTAAAAAAGAAAAAAAGAAATCTGCTTTAATTTATGGATCAAGCGGCGCAGGAAAAACTTGTTCTGTTCACGCAATTGCAAACGAGCTTGATTATGAGATTGTTGAAGTCAATGCATCAGATTTCAGAAATACTGAGCAGCTTGAACTAAAAGTTGGAAATGCCGTCAGGCAAAGGAGCCTTTTTGCAAAAGAAAAAATAATTCTTATTGATGAAATTGATGGGTTGTCGGGCCATGAAGACAGGGGCGGCATACAGACAATAACAAAAATTATTGCAGATTCATCATATCCAATTATAATGACTGCAACAAATCCTTTTGACAATAAATTCAGCTCTTTGAGAAGCAAGTCAAATCTTATGGAATTCAAGACTCTTGATTACTTATCCATCTTTAAAATTTTAAAGCGAATATGCGACCATGAAAAAATAAAATATGATGAAGATGTTCTTAAATCACTTTCAAGAATGGCTGGTGGAGACGCACGGGCTGCCATAAACGACTTGCAAAGCCTCACACAAAACAATAATGAGCTTACTAAGGGCAGCTTGGACGAATTGTCAGGTCGGAACAAGACAGACAATATCATGACGGCGTTAAATAAGATATTCAAAACAACTAATTTGAAAATAGCGATTTCCGCATTTGAGAATGTTGAAGAAGACTTAAATGAGCAATTGCTCTGGATTGATGAAAATCTTCCGAAAGAATACACAAGGCCAGCAGAGCTTGCACAAGCGTATGAAATGCTGAGCAAAGCAGATGTGTTTAACAGAAGGATAAGAAGATGGCAGCATTACAGATTTTTGGTATATATAAATGCCCTAATAACTGCAGGCATTGCATCTGCAAAGGACTCAAAATACAAAAATCTCATCCAATACAAGCCAACTGGCAGAATCCTTAAAATCTGGTGGGCAAACCAGAAACAGGCAAAGAAAAAGGCCATCGCGGAAAAAATTGCCATGAAAACTCACACATCAAAAAAAGAGATTGTGAAAAGCACAATGCCATATTTGCCAATCATGTTCAGGGATAGTGGGATGAGAAACAACATTATTGTTCAATTAGACTTGGAAGACGAGGAAGTTGAGTGGTTAAACAGCATGGTTAAAACATAATTTTTTATTTTTAAGATTTTTTAATGGCAATACATAATATGGCGTTAAAAGATACAGTAAAGATGATGAGAACACACTAGGATTGCATAAAATAAAGCAGCACAAAACTTAATTGAAAAAAACAATAAAAAAATAAAAATGCAAACAATAACATCAAAAGAACTTGCAAAAAATAATGATGAATCAATTCTAATTCTTGATATTAGAAATTTCAATGCGTTTAAAGATTGGCACATTAAGGGAAGCAAGAATATTGATGTTTATAATGATATTTGGGAAGGAAATTTTGAGAAAGTAAAAAAAGAACTGAGCAAGCTGCCAAAGGAAAAGACAATAGTCACAGTTTGCAATGCGGGTGTCACATCACAGAACGCATCTATGCTCCTTGAGTCAATGGGCTTCAAGACAATTGTACTTGAGAAAGGAATGTTGGGCTGGAATTCCTTGCACGAATCAGCTGCTGTAATAAATGAAAATGATTTGCTCTTGAAACAAATTATTAGAGTTGGTAAAGGATGCCTGTCATATTTAATAGGCTCAAAATCAGCAAAAGAATGCTTTATTGTGGACCCTTCCCAGTTTATTGAGGAATATGCTGATCTTGCAAATCAATTTGGATTTAAGATTAAGGGTGTTATTGAAACACATGTCCATGCAGACCATTTCTCAGGTGCAAAATTGCTGGCAGAAATAACAAAGGCAAGTTATTACGTTTCGAGCGAAGATTTAAAGGCAAAAATTGATTTCACTGACTTAAAAAATGCCAATGAAATAAAAATTGGAGAAAATATAATAAAAATAATTCAAACACCAGGGCATACGAATGGAAGTGTCTGCTTACTGGTTAATGACAAGGCGCTTTTGACAGGAGACACATTGTTTCTGGAAGGCGTTGGAAGGCCGGATTTGGGAAGAACCCAGGAAGAAATAGAAAAAGGAGCAAAGTTATTGTTCAATTCATTAAATCAAATTAAAGATTTTGATAAAAATATCATAATTCTGCCGGCGCATTTTACTAATTATGACAAGTTTCCAATTTATGACAAATTGAATAATATATTAAACAATAATAAATCATTGCAGATAAGTTCCGAGCAGGAATTTGTAAATTATATCCTTAACAATCTTCCAATAGCCCCTCCAAATTACCAACAAATTAAAAATATGAACTTAAATCTTGTTCAAGTCCCAAGGCAGATGGGCGAGCAGCTGGAGTTTGGTCCGAATAGGTGCGCATCTGGATAAAATATATATAAGGTTTCTTTAATCATTAAACTTTTAAATACTGAACAAAATCTTTACTATTAATGGAACTGCCAAAAAACTACAATCCCAAGGAATCAGAGCAAAAATGGCTTGAGTTCTGGGAAAAGGAGAAAGTGTATAAGTTTGACCCCGATAGCAAGTCGGAAATTTATTCTGTTGACACGCCCCCTCCTACAGTAAGCGGTAATATGCACCTAGGGCATTCATTCTCATATTCGCAGCAGGATTTTGTTGTAAGATTCCAGAGAATGCTTGGCAAAAATATTTTCTACCCATTTGGTGTTGATGACAACGGCTTGGCAACTGAGAGAATGATTGAGAAAATGAAAAATGTCAAAGGGCAGTTTATGCCAAGGCAGGAATTTGTCAAATTATGCTATACGACTGTTGAAGAAATAAGGCATGATTTTGTGCAGGATTGGAAAAGAATTGGAATAAGCGCAGATTTCAATATTTTTTATTCAACAATCAACAAGCATTCCCAAAAAATTTCCCAGCGTTCATTCCTGGATTTGTATAAGCAAGGGAGGATTTACAGAAAAAGAGCGCCATTTGTTTGGTGTCCTGAATGCCAGACTGCAATCGCGCAGGTTGAGATGAAGGACAGCGAAAGGGAGAGTCAGCTTGTTTATATGAAATTTGACACGAACTTGAAAGAGCAGATTACAATAGCCACAACAAGGCCGGAATTATTGCCAGCTTGTGTGGCCATTCATGTGCATCCTGATGACAAGAGATACAAAAAATTCATCGGAGCAAAGGCAAGAATTCCATTTTCAAGCAGGGAAGTAAAGATAGAAGCAAATAAGGACGTCGATATGGAATTTGGCTCTGGTATAGTTTACCATTGCACATTTGGCGACATGGATGATGTAAAATGGATGGAAGAGTTTAACGTTGAGCCGATTGAAATCCTTAATAAAGACGGGACTTTGAACGAGAAAGCTGGAAAATTCAAAGGACTACATGTAAAGAAAGCAAGAGGAGCTGTCATCAAAGCATTGGAAGAGGAAAAAATGGTTGCAAAGATTGAGCCGATAACCCATGTTGTGAATGTCCACGAGAGATGTGAAACTGATATAGAAATTCTTACAACAGACCAGTGGTTTATAAGATACCTAGACTTAAAGGACGATTTCATCAAGTACGGAAGGAAAATAAAATGGTACCCTGAACATATGCATGCAAGATATGAAAACTGGATTCAAGGCTTAAAATGGGACTGGAACATATCAAGACAGCGCCATTTTGGAGTTCCAATTCCAGCATGGTACTGCAGGAAATGCAATGAAATTATTGTTGCAGAGGAAATGCAATTGCCAGTAGATCCTTTAGTTGACAAGCCATCAAAAAAGTGTAAGTGTGGCTCAAGCGAATTTATTGGTGAAAAGGATGTTCTTGACACATGGGCAACATCTTCTCTAACACCAGATATCGCAATTGAATTATTTAAAAATAAATCCATTTTCAAAAAACTTCATCCTATGAGCTTGAGGCCGCAGGCGCATGATATAATTACATTCTGGCTATTCAACACAGTTGTTAAGAGTTATTTTCATCACAAAGATATTCCATGGCAAAATGTAATGATTTCAGGATGGGCTCTTGATCCTCACGGAAAGAAAATGAGCAAGAGCAAAGGCAATGTTATCGATCCGAGGGAAATGATTGCAAAATATTCTGCAGATTCTTTAAGGTTCTGGGCAGCCGGCTCAAGATTAGGAGATGACTTGCCGTTTCAGGAAAAGGATTTAGTAACAGGAAATAAGTTTACGACAAAAATATGGAATGCATCAAAGTTTGCATTCATGCACCTTGCAGATTATAATGGGGAAGAACCAGCAAAGCTTGAGCCAATCGACAAATGGATTTTGTCAAAGCTTAGCAAAGTTGTAAATGCATCTACAGAAAACTTCTTAAATTATGAGTATTCACACACAAAGCTTGCAACCGAGACTTTCTTCTGGCACACTTTTTGTGACAATTATTTGGAAATAATTAAAGACAGGATTTATAATGCAGACAAAAGAGGAAAAGATGCAAGAATATCAGCGCAGTACGGGCTCTATCATACATTGTTAGGGATTATAAAACTGATGGCGCCAACAATGCCGTTTATAACAGAAGAGCTTTACCAGCTTTACTACAGGAAATTTGAGAAAACTAAAAGTGTTCACTTAACGAAATGGCCTGAGGTGATATTTTTTGACGCGCATGCAGAGCACATCGGCGATTTTGTAGTAAATGTTGTTGAATTTGTAAGAAAGAAAAAATCTGAAAAGCAATTGTCGCTTAAAACTCCTTTAAAAAAGCTTACAGTCAAGGCAAAAATCGAGGAAAAAGACTTTGATGAGGTCGAGGCAGAGATTAAAGCTGCAACAAGTGCAGAATTTGTAATATTTGAGCCCACAAGGGGCAAAAAGCCAGAGAAGGATTTGGAAATTGAGGTTGAATTTTGAAAAGGTTTAAAAATAATATCACATTTCCAAAGTAATATCTGATATTTATGAAAGACAATTTAAGAAGATTGGTAGATGGATTAACTGCTGATACTCATTCAGCTTTAATACAAGTTAGGGGAATGTCTTCGCGAGAATTAGGTGATGTTGTAGGAGAATTTGTTGAAGAACCAAAACCAAATGGAAAACCAAAGTTTTTCCCTACAGGCACAAATCAAATTCTTAGCCAGCTTGGCTTTAAAACAATTAATGACAGGACTTCTTATCTAGAAACTTTTAATGGCGATAGCCATTATGGTGCAGACATTATAAGGTCAGGATACCAATTGGCAGTGTTTCATGGAGATGGAAGAATTTTTCATTATGAAAATTTTAGAAGCTCTGCATTGGAAATTATGGGATTTTTGCATCGGTGTGTTCAGGCAGAAGTGATTAGGAGGAAAGAAGTTACAAAAATGATAGTTGAGGACCAAAAAGCCATAGCTATGGCCACAGCAAATGCTGATTATGTAATTGAACAGCTAGGCGTTAATAATCTAAGTGGGCTAAATAATTTATCTGCTTTAAATTTCAAAGGCGAAATTCATCTCGTTCCTTATTCAGATTTAGGGCAAATAATGAAGCAGCTTTCTGGAAAGGTTATGCGTTTGGCGAGCTTTCCTGCATTTATGGAATCTCTTGGTTATGCTGCCGCAGACATTAATGGAATCAAAATGTATACTGTGGCACCCAGAAAATAATTTTATAACTTTTTTTTAATCAGAATTAATTTTAGCCTACATTTTTTTCCACCTGACTCCTTCTTTTGTGTCCTCAAGTATTATTCCCTTTTCTTTTAATTCATTTCTTAATCTGTCAGCTCTTGCGAAATCTTTTTCCTTCCTTGCTTTTTCCCGTTCATCAAGCAGCTTTTTTATTTCAGAACTTAGTTTTTCGTCTTTTTCAGCAAGAATTCCGAGAACTTCGTTGAAATCCTTCATTAGCTTGATTATTTTTTTTGAATTATTGAATCCAATTTTGCCTTCCATAATCAAGGTGTTTATTTCTTTTACAAAATCAAATATGGCAGCAAGGGCGTTTGAAATATTCAAGTCATCATCCATGCTTTTTTCAAATCGTTTTTTTGTTTTATCTATTATTTTGTCAATATTTTTGTTTTCAATTTTATTTTTAATTTCCCTTAGCTTAACCATGAAATCATTAATCCTTTGAACTGCATTTTCAGAAGCCTTGACGGATTCTTCTGTAAAATTTAATTGCATCCTGTAATTTGCGGAAAGCAAAAGGTACCTTATTGCCTCTGGATTATAATTCTTGTTCAGCAAATCCCTCAATGTAAAAAAATTTCCAAGCGATTTTGACATCTTTTTTCCGTCAACAAGAAGGTGCTCGTTGTGAAACCAGTAATTCACAAATTTTTTTCCAGAAAATGCCTCGCTTTGAGCTATCTCATTTTCATGGTGGGGGAAAACAAGGTCAATTCCCCCTGCGTGAATGTCAAAATGCATTCCCAAATATTTCATTGACATGGCAGAACATTCGATATGCCATCCCGGCCTTCCTTTCCCAATTTCAATTTCCCAAAAAACATTTCCGTCTTCCTTGTCATAGGCTTTCCACAATGCAAAGTCTCTTGCCTCTTCTTTCTCATAAGAATCCTGGCTGACTCTTGCCCCTTCATTTAAGGCGCTTATTTTTTCGTGAGACAGCTTCCCGTAATCCTTGAATTTTGATATTTCAAAGTACACGCTTCCATCATCGCTTTTGTAAGCCGTTCCTTTCTTCAGCAATTTTTTGATTATATCAACCATTTCCTTAATGTGCTCTGTGGCTCTTGGAAAAATATCAGCTTTTTCAATATTTAAAGTCTCCAAATCCTCAAAGAAGGCCTTTTCATACCTTTGTGTGAACTCTTTCAAAGAAATTCCCTCCTTATTTGCGCCTTTTATTGTCTTGTCGTCAACATCTGTAATGTTCATTACGTGCTTTACTTTAAAGCCCTTGTACTTTAAATAACGCTTAAGAATATCGCTGCAAATATAAGCACGAAAGTTGCCGATGTGGGCAAAATCATAAACCGTTGGGCCGCATGTATAGATTTTTACTTCTCCTTTTTTTAAAGGCTTAAATAATTCTTTTTTTCTTGTTAAGGTATTATATAGTTTAAGAGCCATCTCTATTCAAAATTCTTTACTTGTTTTTAATGGTTTTTATTCAATATCTGGCTATTCTAGTCAAAAGCCCATATATAGACCCATCACGCAAAACTTGCCCTTTGATGCGAACATCGTAGGGAATCTCGTCAAATACAATTTGGTAGTTTCCTGGATTTCCATTTGTTGCACTGGCTATTTCCAAGTATAGTTTAAGTTTTCTTGGGTCAAGATTATTCCTTCTTGCTTGTTCTGCTAGCGAATGAACCTTGGCAGCAACACCTTTTGGATGAAAGATGAAACCATTATCCTCAACAAAGTCTTCTATTCCAAGATTGCCTGCTTCCAAAGTCACTAATGGATTAAACTTGCCCCAAAAATTAACGTTTCCTTGTTCTGGATTTTCGCACATAGTTTTGCCTCCATTGTTTTTATTTTTTTGTAATATTTTAAAACAAAATTAATAGAAATCAACAACAACAAATAGAAATAGCATAATGGTCTGCGGTTGAATATTTGGCATATTTTTTACTTTTGTTCATCTGATTTTTCCTCCTTAACAATTTTTATATAATAGAGCGAGGGATGGGACTCGAACCCATGATAAAGCGGGATTTGTGCAACACTTCATCGCCAAGATTCCTTGGCTCGTATGGCTGCTTTGCAGCCGCTCCCCTTAGCCGCTTGGGCACCCTCGCTTGACTATGATTTTTTATATTAATCTACTTAATTTTTGAATCTGCGACTTCGTCGCAATATTCAGTGCTCACCTATTCATTAAATTGATAATATCAAACGGTTTGCTTTTCTCATGCTGGCATATAAAAGTCGCTCTTTGAATATTTTATAGTTTTTCATTGTGCATCATTTATTTAATTTATTGGATTTAATGGCTGATTTTAATATTTAATCTTTAAAAATTATTGTATCTATCAAAAACTTTCAGAACTAACAACAACAATCGTATCTATAATAATCTTGCCTCATCATAATACCTAGGTAAAGCCCATCCATATTTAAATCTTTACAGTTTTTCATTGTTCTACTTATACTTTGCTTCTTCATTGCGGTTATTGAAGTCTACATCCAATAAGCTATCTATAAATTTCTCATATCCTTGATATCCGCTGCCTATCTTCGTCCGCGCGTCTGTAGGGTTTAGTTTTGCCTTTTGTACCAATTTTAACACCTCCGATGTTTTTAGAAAAAAAGTAAGGTTAAAATCGGCAATTAACAACACACAGCTGTAAACGCAACTGTATGGACAGGCCTAATCAGATACAGAATACTCATTCCCATCCAATATGTGTTATTTGCCATTATTAAGAAGTAAGAAGTTTAGCTTCTATTTAAATGTTATCTTTTTTACAAGGTATTTCATTTATAATTTTTATATAAATTATAAAAAATTGGTTTTATTATTATCGGTTTTGTGATGTTGTCTGCTCTTCTTACTCTTGGATTTTATTCTGTTGATCATTTATTTCTTTAACTTGCCTCAAATACTCACATGACTGAGCCAATTGCTTGTTTGTTAGTTTGCTGCAAACCGAGTAGTCTTTGTTGTCCAAAACAAATGTCATATAGCAGGCATCTTTAATGCCGTCTGAAGAAATATCATCGCAAATAGAATTGTCATTCAAGATTTTTGCAATATTTGAGTAGCACAAATCTTTTGTTCTTGAGTCCTTAATCTGTATACAATAATTTTTGCTGCGCTGTACCTCAGCAATTTTGCTAATGCAGCTGTCCTTCAAATCAGGAATTTCAATCAGATTGCATTGCTGCAGAGCTTTGCTTGGATTGGTTTTTGCGAGCTCTCTAATATCTTCTATTGTTTCAGACGAAGCAATTCCATCGGCTTCTGTTTTCTTGCAGTCCGACAAACAAATTTCCTGCTCTTTATCCTCACAAATGCCATTGCCGCAGCATGGGATATTGGGAGAATTTGTGCATTTTCCGTTTACTATTAAATCAGCAGTGCATGGATTGTTGTCATTACACTCTTTTGATTCATTTTCGCAGGGTTTGCATAAACCACCACAATCGACTCCATATTCATTTTGGTTTTTTATGCCATCAATGCAGGATTCCACATTTCCTGACAATGCAATGATTTTTACAGGCAAAGTCGCCACTGCTTTCTTATCTTCATACTCAACTATAACCCGTAGTGTGTAATCACCTGGCTTTGTTTCTAACGGAATAACGATTGCAGTAGGAGTTGAGCCAAAAGTTTCAATTGCCCTTGTTTCAATTTTTTCAGTAATCACATTAAAATTTTGTGGATCCAAAATTTCCTGTTTAATTACAACATCGTATCTTTTTGACGAGCCAAGATTTAAAAGCTCTTTTACAAAATTTATGCTTTCTCCTGGAGCTGCTGTGGTTTTGACCGGCTCAAGGTTAAGGTCGAGCAGCTGCTTCGTGCCTTTCTGGGGATAATAAATAAATAAAGCTGTTCCAATAAAGGAAATGCAAACAAAAACAATAACGAAAATTGTTGTACGCGAAAGATGTAATTCATGCCTTATAGTTGGATGGTATACCTCATTGAAAGCTTCATCAATATCCTTGTCAGTGTAGCCGTAATTCAGCATAACTTTTCTTATTGCATAAATGTTATAACCTCTTTGCAGCTGGGTCTTTACATAGCTCACAACACTCTTTTTTACCATTGAATTGTTTTATTATTGATTGTATATAAACATTATTGTTGTTTTAGTTATGTTTAGCACAATCATCAAATTCCAAGATACTAATACACTTTATCCTTTAGATATACTTAATTTATGCTTAATTAAGTATAATTTACTTTTCAGCCCAATAATAAACTTTATATAGTAATACTTAAAATAGACTAAATACTGTATAAATAAAGGTTAAAATGAGTATTCAAATAAGAATTACTGTATCTAAGGAAATTAACGATTTGCTAGAAAGGGTTTCTAAAAAGCTTGGCAAGAAAAAATCAATGCTAGCCAGGGAATTGATGGAGCAGAAGATGTATGATCTGGAATTAATACAAAAAGAACTGAGGGAATTGGACAAGTCAAGCTGAAAATTACATTAACCAATAGAGTTATTACTTGGCTTTAATGAAATTTGGTAAAATAATAAATTAAAAATGAAATCTCAAAAAAAATCTCAAGTCACAATTTTTATGGTTGTCGGGTTAATGATAGTAATAGGCGGAGCCATTTTTTTTTATGCCACCAAGAATTCGCAGAAAAAATTTGAACCTGAAATAAAAATTATTCAGGAGCAAGTGCCAGTTGAGTTCGATCCAATAAGGAGCTACATCACTGATTGCGTAAATTCTGTCGGAGCTGAAGGTCTAAGATTAATAGGCGAGCAAGGTGGATATATAAGCTTCACAGACAAGAGCCTGAACAAGGATGCATTTTTAATAAGCTCGAACCCAACTGAAAGCGATGCTGTTTCATTTGCAGGAGATTCTGATTTGAAGGTTCCATACTGGTGGTACCTTAAGTCCAAGAATGACTGCAATGGCGAATGCCAATTTGCTTCAAAGAGGCCTGACTTAAGGCATACGGATAATTCAATTGAGAAGCAGCTGGAAAGGCATGTTGATTTAAAATTTAAAGAATGCGTAAATAATTTCCAGCCATTTATTGAACAGGGATATAGAGTGATAGAAAGAGGAAAGATAAGAACAGATGTGACAATCGCTTCTGAAGACATTTCAATATTAGTCGAGTACCCTATAACAGTAGAAAATCCCAATGCAAGGACTGAGATGAGTCAGTTTGTTGCCAATATCCCAGTCAATCTGGATAAAATCTATGAGTTGGCTACGAAATTAACTAACCTTCAGCTGAAATACCATTTCATAGAAAAGCATGTTCTAAATATGATAGTAGCATTCTCAGGAGTTGATAAGGAAAAATTGCCTCCGATGTCTGATATGAGATTTAATTTTGGCAGCTCAATCAATTGGCAAAAGACAGACGTCAAAAATAGGATAACAGGATTATTGTCTTCTTATGTGCCATTATTCCAAGTTGACGGAACATACAATTATGAAAGAAATATTCTTGATACAGAGCTTAAACAAAGGCTGTATGATTCATCAATTATTCCTGTTGCAAACAGCTCATTTGAAAGCCTTGCTGCTTCGTTCACATATCTTGATTTCTGGAGCCCATATTTTGATTTGAACTGCAAAGGAGAGGTTTGCAAGCCAAGCTCTGCGAATGGCTTGCTTCCTATCATTGGGTTGCAGACTTATCGGTTTGCTTATGATTTGTCATTTCCAGTCTTGGTTGAAATTCAGGACCCATTAGCATTTAATGGCCAGGGATATAATTTTAATTTCTTTCTGGAGGGAAATATTAGGGACAATAATTACATGGAAGGCAATTTTACGCCTTTGGAGATAGCATCGGAATCAGAAAGGTCCCAGCTTTGTGATTTGAAGGCAAGCGGAAATGTAACAATCTTTATTGTTGATGCAGGTGCAAAAAAGCCGATTAGCGATGCACAAATTCTCTACAGTGTTACAGGAGAAAGCTGCTTTATAGGCACAACTGATGAAAACGGAGCTTTAAAAGAACAATTTCCGATTGGAATTGGTGGTTTTGTTGGAATTGCTAAAGATGGCTACATTGGAAAATCGGCTGAATTTGACCCTAAAATTAACGAGGAAGCTTCACTTAGTGTTGAGCTTCAACCAATATACGCAAAAACTCTGGTTGTCAAAAAGAAAAATATTGTCAAAACAATACAAGGATGGCAGTTTGACAATAATGCAGTTGACTTAAATGAAAAGGAATCTTCTACAATATCCATCACAAGGATTGGTGACGAGAACGAGATGGAATTTTCTTCTGAAGCGAATTACATTGGCCAACAAAAGGAAAATACAGAAATCGAGATAGCACCAGGAAAATATTCTGCTGATGCAAATTTGATTCTTAATGACAGAATTATAATTCCCGAAAGAAAAAAGAAAGTAAAAACTGGCATTTTCTCAAGCGAAGATATAATTATTCCAAAAGTGGATTTTGGCGAAGGCTCAGCTCCAGGTTATGAAACATTTCCTGCAGGAGGCTTACAGCTTAATTTCACTGTGAGCCCTGAAGACCTTCAAAATAACAACAAGATTGTTCTTTATGTAATAAATATGGATTTAGCCGAGGTACCAGAATCGCAAAGAGTCATTGAAGACCTTGACCAAATGGGAAAGGTCGAGGAGTATTCTGATATTTACCAATTGGCATTGCAGCCGACTTTTGAAAAATGAAAATGATAAAGATATTTTCAACGATGAACAGAAAATTTTCAGAATTTTATGCTATAAGGCTGTATAGTGGACAACCCGTGGAAAAGTTAATTGTTACGACATATTCATGGGATAATCAGCAAATCATGGTTAATAAGTAAAAATGAAAAAGGAAAAGTATGTTGAATTTATTGCAACATTTTTGATAATTTTAATACTTTCAATTCCTTTTTCTGCAGCGAAAATAAATAGCGTCAGCGTAAAAGGTGGTGATGGAGTTGAAGGCTACTTAAAAGCAAATGATTTCATAAATTTCATAGTGCAGGCAGCAATAGAAGGAACTGCAATAAAAGCAGAAGAGGTAAAAGCAGGAGACGCTTTGATATTTGACAAATGCAGCCCGTTACCAAGCAGCGGCTTTGAATGCTCATTAAGACATCCCAGCAGCGGTACAGATTCTTTTGACGGAGGAATTCTTCCTTATACTGTCACGCTTCTTAAAGACGACAAAAAAACCTTTGATGATTCAAAATCCGGATTTCTGGTGGTTGACAACAAAGCACCGCAAATTAAATTGAGCGTATCAAAAAGCAAATTTTCATCAAAAGACAGCATTGAAATTGAGTATGATGCTACAGATTTTGCATGCAATTCGCCCTCCTGCGAAAACAAATGCGTCGGGTTAAAAACTATTGAATTTTACACTTTGGATGGCTCCTTTAAGAAAACAGAAGATATAACAACAAATGATTGCAATGTTAAGTCAGTATTGGATATTGAACAGAAATCCTTAAAGGACGGAAAAAACTCAATCTTTGCCAGAGCAACAGACAAGTTTGGTCAAATATCTTCAGAAACTTCTGTTACATTTTCAGTTGATACAACAGGCCCTAGCATCTTATCAAATTCATTTACAATTACAAGAAAAGGTATAAGCCTGAATACATTTTCTTCACAAAATGTTCCTATTGAAATTTCAGTTAATATTTCTGCAGATGACTTGGCTTTAAATTCTGTAATTGCTGATTTGTCACAATTTAACCCTTCTCAAAATTTAAAAAATGCAAGAGCAGCATGCTCTCAAATCCAAGGCGGATTAAGCACATGCAGATGGAACATAAATCTAAGGCCCGGATCACCAGGAACTAAATCTTCTGAAATAACAGCTTTTGACACATCAGGCAATAATGGAGCTGCAACATTAACCAGGGAATTAAATCTTGACAATCAAGGCCCTAATGTTCAATCACTTTCAACACTTACAACAAAAGGAACAAAAGTATTAGCAAGGCCAGTCGGCAACACAGTAATTGCAGTATTTGATGAATTAAGTGGATTGAGCGCTGACGAAGTATATTTGGATTTAGACGGCAATGAAATAAAAGCATCAAGATGCACCAAAGAAACAGCCTGGACTTGCTCATGGGAAGACGTAACTATAAGAAATAATGCGATAATGACAATTGGTTCTGCTACAACCGATGTTTTAGGAAATAATGTAAATGAAAATAAAATTGCGGAGGTTGCAGTTGATGCCACAAACCCTGTGTTGAACAGCTTGAATATAAGTTCTGTTGGCTCTACAATTGCCGCATTTCCAGGAATTTTCAAGATCGGCGATAAAATTGCTGTTGTGGCCAATATAACTGAAGATAATGATGTTTCTGCTGTTGCTGACTTTTCAAAATTCATAACCGACGCAAAAAAGGTTTCAGGAAGCTGCAAAAAAATAGAGGATAATGAGAATATTTGCACTTGGCAAACAGATTCAATTAATCTTGCAGCATCGGATTTTATTATTTTTAATTTCACAGATTCAGCTGGAAATTCATTGATTGAAAAAAGAGCCTTGGCAACTCTGGGCTTGGAAAATGCAGCTACTCCTGATTTCTGGGCAAACTCTATTTCGTGCTCTCCAAAAGCTGTTGACAGGTCTTTGGGCACTTTAATAAGCCAAAGAGTTTATTGCCAGGTTAAATTAAGACCGAAAGCGACAGCTCAAGTTTCAACGGTTTTTATAGGGCCAGCAGCTTGCACTGGTGACACATCCAGGGTTCAAAGCGTTGATACCTTCAATAAAGAAATAGGAAGCACAGCTCCAATAATTAAAATTACTTTAAAGAAGGATGAGCTCAAACTGAATGAAGCAAATATTACCTGCTCATTTAACATTTTCTCCAAGGTCATAAACACAAATACAATAACAAAAAATCCTGAGATAGAGAATGCAAAAATCAATTTACAATTTTATAATCTGCCTCTTGGAGAATTAGGTGAGGAAGTTCAGAAAAAAGTTGATGATGCTAAAAAAGATGCTCTTGATTTGCACAAGAAAATAGGAGCATTAAACAAGCTTTTGCAGATTTCTAAAAAGATTTGCCAGATGTTTGGAATTATCTATAATGTAGTTCTTATAGAAAAAATAATTACAACCAAAATAAAAGGTTTTGGAGATATTGTATCTGGAACTCCAGCTGAGCCTTTTATTGGACCGCCATTGTATTTAGCAGGGACTGCTTCATGTTACGGACAACAAAGCGCAGAAACAGCAGCAGATAAACGATGGACTACAGGTGGAGAATTTTGCAAATTCGTTAACTGCCAGTGGGCTCCTGGAGTCTTGGGAAAATGGCAGAATTATATAACTGAAAAAATAAATAATCTACCTGGCGCTGAGCGCCTTCCAGGACCTGGTGCTGGAAACCAGCCCGGAGTTAAAAGCACTCAACCTCAAGCTGGTGGAGGGAGAACAGGGCTTGCTGGTTACATGGACCCAAATGATAATCTCTTTACTGCTGTTTTATTCGCTTGTATTCCAGGAGTAATTTATGGAATTGATAAGTACAGCCAAATTAAGTGCCTTTATGCTGATTGCTTGCAGAATGCAGTTGGCAAAGATGGGCTTCCAATAAAGGCATGCGAAGATCAAAAGAATTATGCAACTTGCAAATATATCTGGGGCGAGGTTTTTGCACTTACCCCTTACACTGCTGTTTTTGACCATTTTACTGGACTAGCAAAAGAGGCATTATCAAATCCGTTTGCTGCAATAGGTATAGGTATAGGGGCTGCTTGTTTACACACATGCCCTAAAAAATCTCCTGGCTCATCTGCATTTTATATCACTTGCCAAGCTTTTAAAATTGCCTCCAAAGCTGGTGAAATTTTCCAAAATGTAAAGGGCATTGCCAATGAAGGCTTCAAGATACGGCAGGATTATTGTGAGAAATTGCAGCTGTCTGAAAAGGCAGCTGAACCAACTCCGGATTTAAGCAATCCAGCGAAAAGATCGTGAATTTGAAGATGAAATATAAAATCTTAAAAAATAAATTTGCATATGGTTTGATGAGTTTTGCTACTGTCATAATTTTGATAAGCTCCATATTGGCTGCAAGCATCTTCTATCAATCTAATATAACAGCGCGCGCAATTCAAGAAACTGATTTTGATTCAAGCCCTGCAATCTCAATCATTGCTGTTGATGATATCAACGGATTAAATCAATTAAACGAGGGATGGTACGAAATCAGAAATGGATTTATTTATTATCTTCAAGATTTTGATACTCCAATTCCATTATACATAAGAATAAAAAATTCAAATCAGCAGAATGGATTGTTGTCTGTTGATTATGACGGAACAATAATTTTTGACAGTAAGTTTCATTCTAAAAATGAAGTTAACGAAAATACATTTGAAGAAAAAATAGTTGCAACAACAATAAGCGGAAGGGTTACTGGATTAGAAAAGGTGAGCTGGATTAAAAATAATTAAAATACAACATGCATATAGAAATAGACCAAAGTGGAAAGATTGAAAATTATTTGGACACTGTTGTTGCTTTTAGAAATGATGAACAATATTCGGTTTTATTAAACAGAAAGATAAAAATGGAAATATTAACAGAATACAGAACAAAATACAAGGACATTCATTACAGGCTATTTGCAATTTTAATTTATTATTGTATCAAAAACTATCTTAACAAAACAGAATTAATTGTGATTGACAAAGAATATGAAGGTAGAGAACACGATATTAAAAAACATCTTTTAAGGCTTATTTGGAAAGACAAGCCTAATTTCGATAAAAGGCTAATTATGTTTTCAGCTATTGGAAAAAAATCAAATGCGCATAGAGTGGCATATCAAACTTTTAGCGGTAAATTAGCGCCAAATAAGATTTTGACTAAGAAAGAGGTTGCAGATTTTATATGACAATTAAAAAAAGAAATAATCGGGGGACGTTACATAGTAACGTAGTATGCGCCTACAGCGAGCCTGGCATAAGCCTTCTCACAGTCAGCACAGCACCCTTCATGGGAATTAATAGGTATTGTAGGTATATAAATCTTTCGCTTGGTAATGACAAAATGAACCATAAAAGAATATTGAATAACAAAACCGCTCAGGGAATTTTAAGCTTTGCTTTAATAATAATATTGCTAGTTTCAATACTTACAGGAAGCATTTTATATGAAAATAATATAACTGCCGATTCAATAAAAGAAAAAAAATTCATTGATGAAAAGGATATTCAGGAAAAGACAGCTTCAGCAACAATAAGCGGAAGGGTTACGGGGTTGGAAAAGGTGAGTGGGTTTGTGATTGAAACAAGTTCTATAACTACAATAACATCTCCAGATAGCAGAATTATAACGACTCGTGAAACAGGTACGGATGGAATTACTAAATTAACAATTAAGCAGTATTTGAGTGATGACAATTATGGTGTATACACTTATACAGAAACTGGGACAAACTCAGGTATTTTTGCTTATAAATCTCCAGATAGCAATATTTATTATTATAATTCCCAAGGAAAAAGAGTTGAAACATCTGGAGTCATAATACCAGGTAAACCAGATAGCTTTTATGCAGACCAAATAAAACAAGCACTTGTTCAAAATTCTAATTCACAAACTCAACAACAAAATACTCCGAACTTACCTCTTGGACCAGCTGTATCAACATCATCTGCAACAACAACCAAATCACAAGGTAGTACCTACTACGATAAAGATGGAAAGGTATTACCTGGCATACCGTTTGCTGGTACGCCGTACACCGAAATCCAGCCAACACGTTCTGATGGAGTTATAGTTAGAATGGATCATACTGCGGATGGGCATACTTTTACTTATTGGAGGAATCCAAGTAACAATGTCGTGGAGTACAGAGATACTGCAGTGCCCCTACTATCAGAGCCTAAAGCTTATCAAGTAAATATAAATGGACAATGGCTAGACCTACCTGAAAAGTTCAGCACGAAGCAAGAAGCACAAGCATATGTAAAAAATTTACGGGGGGCTCTAGATGTAAGGGAGCAAACAGTTTCACAGACTGTTGGTACAACTTATAATGTCTATTCACTAAGTAATCAATTCATAGGCAAGATAATAGTTCCCCCAGGTGGGGATATTCAGGCACCAGCAAGATTATTAGCACAATTATATGGAAAAGATTATGGAACATATTCCTTGCCAAAATTCAAGCTTTCTTCCGCGTCAACTGGAGATCAAATTTATGAGGCGCCTGATTTGGCAGCGGCAATAGCCAAATACAAAGATACATGGGGCAAGGTGCCGGAATCTTATATAGAATTCAAACCAGACCAGCCAATGACTTCCAGTCGAAGTTACTCTCTAATTATAAAAGAAACAGGTCAGAGAATAACGTTTGAAGCACAAAATGATGAAGCAGCTAATAAAATTTTAAATAACTATCAAAATAATGCAATCTATCTATCGCAGACACTAGAATTAAAAAAACTTCCAACTCTTCAGGAATTGCAACAACAAAATCCTAGAGTTCCTGCCTATATTCTTCAAAAAGAATTGGAAAACTCATTTATTCAATCATCTTCTAAGCAAAGTCAAGAACTTGTAGCACCAAATATTTATGCTATGCAAATAGGTGAAAAAGAAGTCTATTACGTTAATAACGATAGATATGAAAAAAAAGTCGAAGCTGAGGCCGCTTATGCAAAAGCGAATTTAGCGTTTACTACAACGGTGACAAAGAATTATGCCGAAGCAGCTGCCAAAAAAGAATTGCTAGGTGCACACTTAACTGGAGAATTGACACCAGAAGGATATTTGATTGCAAAAGATGCAACAGGAGTTTCCTATTTTATGCCGTCGGTAGATGCGAGTGGTAAACTATATGGAGGTGGATGGATTAGATTTGATGTATCTTATCAAACTCAACAAAAAATTGGTGATTTTGATGTTATTAGAACGAATGATTTGAGTGGTAAAACATTATCGGTAACCTTAAAGGAAAATGAGATACAAGCTATAATTGATCCTAATTCTCTTAAACTAATCCAACAACAAACAAGCAAGGGATTAAAAGTTGATATTGCTAAAGAAGGTGACAAAAACATTTTAAAAATACGGGACAAAACAACAGGATTACCTACTGAAGAATTAACTTTTGGCAAGAATCCCAAAACAGGTCCAGAATCTGTTAATTTATTTAACATCGTATATTTAGATCCTGAGACTAAAAGAGTTTTGTCAGCTAATGATATAGCTAACCTTCGTAAAGAGGGAAAACCAATTCCCCCTCCAACACAAGAAAAAGCTGAGGAGAGGAAACGAAGTGATAATGGGGAATGGATTTTTTCTACATTTTTCCATTATACAAAAAGCGAAGGCGGTGAGCCAGTTAGATATGCTGAAGCAGAAATAAGAAATATAAACACAAACAAACGGG
>JAHFQA010000019.1 GCA_023266475.1 Candidatus Woesearchaeota archaeon
ACGCTATCATTAATAATGTGGCATATCCTGGCGGGCCTTCCTCGGCTTTTTTATTCCATTTCATTATGTTTTCACTAATTTCATTTTATAAAAACTTTTCTTTATTGCTAAAATTTTTTTATATCCAGCCTATCCTTGCCTTCAAGCATGGTGCACTTTAGCTGACTTAAATCTTCTCTTGTATATGTCCATAATAATATTTTTGTGTCCAAATTTGGGTTAAAACTTGAGCCCATCATATATCCAATTTTACCCCCTGTAATACTTCCAATTATAAGTATGCCAGCAGGGCATATACCAAATGTAGTTACTGAACAAATCGCAGTTCCGCCAAGAACCACAAAACCACCTATTATACCAATAGCCGATCCAACAGTGCCTGAAGCTATGCTACTATATCCAGTCAAACTTCCTGGGTTTACGGTTTTTGCACTTGTGAATATTACAGCGAGAGGTTTTGTAGTATCAATCTTGTATAAACTATCAAGATTAGAATTTTTTATTTCTTGGTGTATATCATTTGTTACAAATGTGTTAGTCAAATATTCATGATAGCTTTTGCTTTTGCCTAGAGCTCGCTGCTCGATAAGATAATTAGTCAAACCATTTACTTGTGTTTTTTGGTCAAATGTTAGAACTGAGCAAATTGCGCAATAATTGTTTGTGACAGTATCAAATAACTCTTCCTTACCTTCAAGGTACATGTCCCAGCAATTAGCCATTTTCTTTGCTGTAACCTCCAATTCCTTTCCTTTAGGAACATTAATATAATCTGTTTTGCATTTGTTGCCTTGCCTTTCAGTTAAAACCTGGTTGGTTATTTTTAATTTTAGTTTTGCATTTTCTACATTGCTATTTTTACAGATTGTATAATCTTCTAGATTTTCACCAAAAATCCTGAAATCTTTTAACCACATGATGTATATAATAGCGCCCGCAATTGTTATTATAAGCACAACAAGAAACTTGAACCCCAAATCAGATTTTTTATCTTTCATTTTAGTTTATTTTCCTGTCGCATACTCCATTAAGCCTGTCAGATTCTACCAAATAAGTAAAATATGCATCATTGTTTCCAAGAAATGCTCTAAAAAATTCTAAGTCTTTTATATCTTTCAGCCAGCTCCAAAATGCATTAACTTTTCCCTGCTTGATACCCATAAAATAAATTACATATTCTTTATTTGGCTTCAGGATGAAAGTACCTGTAGGAGGTGCCAAATGCCTGGCTGTGCCATATTCTATATATGCTTCAAGGTGCTCCTGGTCTCGAGTTAAAACCTCCAGATATTTTTTGTCAGTAACAGAACTTTGGGATTTTGTATCTCTTAAATAATCCGTAAGACCTTCTATATTGCCAACATTTCCATCAATTTTAACATCAAAACACTCCAGACACACAATTTCATTTGGAAAAGTGTTTTCGCGGCTGAAAGATCTGCTGTTATAGCCTCCACCCCTACTTAAGCAAGAAACCAGCAGTTTGGCAATTGCTTCCTTTGCCATTATTTGCGTTCCAGAATTTCCAGCATCAATTGATTTTTTCCCATTAATCTCTATCTTGTTTTTAAAAATATTTACCTGATCCACAGGGCATTTTGCTGTACCTTCACCATTAAGCAAAGACAAAGTGCAGGATGATGATTTTCCTCCACTTGAGATAGTTTTGCTTGCTTCCAAGGTAAAGGGAAAAAAGAACATCATTATTCCACCAAATAGTAGTATAAAGGATGCTAAGACTGAAAAACCAAACTCTGAACCTATTCTTGATTTGTTCATTTTAATATAAAACTAATAATTTGTGGATAATTCCATTAACAATAAACCAAATTATTACAGCACAAATTCCTATAAGAAGCCAGTAAACTAAATTTCTTGTTATTATGTTGTCTTCTGCTTTTTTATTGTAAAAAAAGTAAGTATTTCTATTCTTATCCATGCCCTAAACCCTAAAGAACCAGATATATAAATATTTGTGTTATTGTTGTTATGATTTATACCCTAAATGTTTATGTAGAACTACAGCAGCACCCTGATTTTGCATCACTATAACTTCCACCTATATAAGAACGGCCTTGTACATCACAATCAGACTGTTTTAAATCATCACCAATCCTATATGACTTCCCTACTGACTTGCAAGCGTTCTCGCACGTTACAGTCCCTTCAAGCCCTTTGCTGAAAATGCTCAATCTTCCTGTAAAAATAAGAAACAAAACAACAAGAACAGCCAGCGCAATAGCTGCTATAATTATCGTGTTGATAGAAATGCTTTGCGCTTTTTTTGTAATTCTAAGCATAAAAAAACAAGAAATATATTAGTATATAATGCTTATGGTTTTGGTACGCAGCAGCATCCATTTGGGCCATCTTTGTAGCGGCCTGCTATATAGTCTCCTGATGAGCAGGTTTTTGAATCTGTACTTGGAGGGTTGCCGGGATTCATGTTTAGGCTGGTACACTTCTGTGCGCAAGTGTCTGTATCCTGAACGCCTTGGGTAAATCCGCCCAGCCTGCCTGTAAAGATTGCAAACAATACAACAAGAACTGCAAGCCCTATAGCTGCTATTATTATTGTGTTGATAGAAATGCTTTGTCCTTTCTTATTCATTTACAGCACCTCATTAAGAGATAATAATATCATTGAGTAAGTTATATTTAAATATTTGGATTTTAATACTTGATTAGTATCATTTTTATTGTTGGCTAATGTTTAAAACAACAAGTAAAAAACTCAATTCATTATATTTTTTTATAATTTATTAAAATATTCATTAAGTACAAATATCCAGCTTAACATAAACTGTTGCTGCTCTTATTGGAATTGGATATAGTTTGGATCTTTTCTCTGATTGACATTGATTACCTAACTTAATGAATGGCTTGTCATTCTCCCTATAGGCAAGGAATTCGTATTTGTAGTTCCATTTATCAAGTGTAGTTCCGAATATCCAATTTGCAGTTGAACTAACAAACTTGCATGAATCTTGCCCATTATCGCATTCCAAGCCTGTTTCTTGTGCACAATCCTGGATGAGTTCTGACAATGTTAGCTGTTTGCAATCTTGTGCGCTTGTCTTAAGCAATGTATTAAGCATATTTGATGCTAGCTCTGAGCTTACAAAACCTTTCCTATAGTCAATCGGTGACCTAAGCACCACAAATCGAACTACAAATAAAGTAGCCATCAATACAATTACAACTACGATAGCCAATCCAAGAATCTCCATCTGGGATTTCTTTTTTTTCATTTTGTGTCAAGATTTACTTTAGCAAGGTTTCTATTGTCAAGATTCCAAACGTAAACCTCCTAGTTGTCGAATTATACAATGATATAGGCACATTTGTTACAAACCTGTTTTTGACATCTTCTGTTGTTCTTGAATAAATATTCCAACTGATTTCTTTGGGGTAAATCTGCACAATATCCACATCGCTGAATTCAAGCAAGTCATAATAATAAAGAGAATTATCAAGCATTAATTTTTGCGCTGATTCTAATTTTAAAATGTCAATGCAATTATCTATAATAACATTGTCTTCGCTGCACTGAAGCTCTGGCAAAAACATGATTCTTTGCGCTATCCCAACTGACCTTGCCTGGGACAATTCATCTTTTTCTGTTTCCAAGTTGCCTTTGAAAACCTTTGCATAAAACATGAATCCTATAACTACCAGTATGAAAAACACAAACAAAACCGCAATTGTCTCTCCTATTTGTATTTGTGACTTCTTTTTCATGCTAATAGATTAACGGGCATGATAGCCTTTGTGCCTCTTTATTTTTATCCAAAAGTTCTCTAGAAGCTGTTGATATTTTTGTGATCTCGTTAGAGTCCAGAGAATTTTCAAGTTTTGCAGATGACCTGCTAATAGATGTTAATTGAATCAATGCGTTTTCGTAAATATTTTTGCAATCTTGCCTCTTACCAGATATTTCTGCCCTCATTTCTTCTGTTTTTGATTTATATATGCTGTTAACCAAAGTTAGCTTGGAAAATATGGCCTTCATATTGCATTCATAAGCTTCCAAAGTATCAGAATATACAGCGCCAATAAGTGAAGATATTCCCAAATAATTTGATTCTCCTTTTGAATCCCATGCAAAATTATTTTTTTCATAGAACTCAATTTGTCCATGGCTCGAGTCACCATCAACTCTAACAGCAGTAACGTCAGAATCCTGCATATTTTGAAGGTTGCCTAGATTTATTTTATTTAGATCAATATTATCAAAAACTACAAACTTTACTTTGTAATTATTTTTGTCTTCTATAGAAATGGGAATTGTTTCATAAAATTCTTTCATTAGATTGGAAGGCAAGGATTTGTTTATTTGTCTAGCAAGCTGGCTGTTGCCAATCAGAATATACCTGACCTGGGGGCCGGTCATGTAAAGAAGATTGGTAGCTCTATACGGCCCGTTAAACGGCATTGTTTGCCATATAAGTTTGCCGCCCATAATTGTATCCGGAGCGAAAAGTATAAGGCTTTGATATTGCTTTGATACTCCACCGACTGAAACCCTGTTGCATTCAACTTGAACATTTAGGTTTGGAATATTCTCGATTTTGGTTGTATCTATTGTCACACTTGCACTTGTTATTATCAACTCTATGCTTTTCAGAACAGTGTTTTTTGCTGATATTTCTGATATATTTTTCTGTTTTACAAGTATAACAGTAAAAAAAAGGAGAATTACTGCTCCTGCAATTAATACAAATATCCAGTTGAACTGAATTTCAAATGCCTTTTTATTCATATTTTTAGAAAATATGCTAAATCTTAATTATGCCCATTGGCCTAGCAAAATATGGTTGCCTTTGCTCTCCAACCTTAAGCTTATCTTGTTATTAACTGCGTTTAAGCATAATACATTATTCTCAACTGATATGTTCCCGGCATAAAATGATTCTCCTCCAACAAAAAAAACGTTTTTGTCTATATTGGAAAATATACTGTCCTTTATAATTGGGTCAAGCTGGCCTGTATTCAATTCTGGATTGCTCCTGTCAAACTGCTCAAATGTTTCTACAAAACAAACTTGGTTATACCCAGAGCATAATTCCAATTCTTTTTTCCTGACGCTTCCAAAGTCACCCATAATTGTATTTACAGCACTCGTCAAATCATTTTTGAACCTAAGGCATGATACTTTGTCTGCCCTTTCCTTAAAGTTTTGAACAGAATTGTATCCATAAATCAAAATAAAGGATATTAATACTACTGTCAGAACATAAACAAATATCTGGCTGTAAAGCTGAGATTGCTTCATTTGTCATTTAGGCTTTCTAGCTTTGAGTTTTTTCGGCTTTGCTTCTTTCGCTATCTGCTTTAACTTTACAAAAACGTCTTCCTTTGGCTTTTTTGGCTTCAGTTTTCTTGCCTTCCTTTTAGTTGATTTTGCAGTAGTTTCTGCTTTAACTTCTTTTAACTCAGGCTTTTCAATTTTTGTTTCATGTACTTCTTTTGGCTTTTCTTTTTCCTCTTTTCCAAATGCCTCAAATAACTTTTTCCTTTCCAGATTTTTTTGTTTTTCTTGTTTTTTAATTGCTTCCTTTACTTTGGCAATCTCCTGAGGAGACCTTAATGGAACTTGCCTTACTTGAGATGACTGCAATATTCTTGGAGATTCCCTTGGTTCTGCAAAACTAATTTCTTCTTCCTTTCGCTTTGTGATAATTGTATATCCTAAATATCCAAATCCAGAAAGCAAAACTAAAGTTCCTAAAACAAACAAGATAATTTTTAATTTACTGGTCTTTGGAAAAGATTTTGAATCTAAAGGATTTGTTCCAGCATCAATCTCTTGCTTGTCTGTGTATCCATCCCCATCAGTATCTTTTAGGTTTGGGTCCGTGCTCTGCCCATATACAGATTGCCTTACTTGGTACTCTTGCAGATTTGTTAATCCATCATTATCAGGATCTTTATTTGCATCGCTTGGGTCATTTGGATTTAAGCCATGCTCTATTTCCCAATCGTCAGGCATTCCGTCGCCATCTGTATCTTTAGATGTTTGTTTGCCTTTTTCTTCATCATCTGGGATTCCATCACAATTCTTATCATTTACTTCACATTTTTTGCAGATATTTGACATACATTTTAAATCATCTTTGCAGTCAGTGGTATCAACACAGCTTTTGCCTTCTGGACATTTTGATGGGCATGGGCCGCCGCAGTCAACATCAGATTCTGAGCCGCTTAATTGACTGTCAAAGCAGCTTTGCTGAGGGCTGCATAATGATCCAACGCTGCAGAAATTACTTATGCAGTCAATATCTCTATTACATGTTTTGCCATCTGGGCATTTGCCGCATGGGCCGCCGCAGTCAATTGATGACTCGAGATGATTTTTTATACCGTCGCTACAAGTCGGCTCTGAACATTTATTTTGATAACAAAATGCACTTCTGCATTGAGAATTGTCGCTGCATGTTTCGTTTATGGCGCAATCGCCCCTGTCTTTACAAGTAACAAATGTTGCGTTTGTTCTGCAATTGCTTGTGCTTATTTGGCAATTTGAGCCACATATTATTGTGCCATTGACAAATCTACTATTATAGCTGCTGCAGCCTAAATCTGTAAGGTTGCCGAAATTAGTTGTATCACAAGTTTCTCCTGAATCTAAAACTCCATTCTGGCATTTTGGTGATTCTTGGCAATTAGATGTATCTAATTTACAATCAGAATTACAGCTTATTGTTCCTCCTCTGAAATAAGGACTGTATTGGGAGCAGCTTGAATTTAAGAATCCAAGATTATCAGTGTCACATTCTTCACCTGGGTCAATCAATCTATTGCTGCACGGTGGTTTTGGAGCACAGCCAGTAGTATTTAGCTGGCAATTGCCTGTGCAGGTTATAGTTCCGCTGACGAAGTCACTATAGCTTGTGCATGTAGTAATGACTGAGCCAAGTCTTGTACCATCACATTTTTCCCCTATGTTGATGAATCCGTCATTGCAGCTTCCGCCTGGAATTCCTTGGCAATTACTTGTATCAATCTTACAATTGCTGCTGCATGTTAATGTGCCTCCTGTAAAAGAGGATGCGTAATTTGTGCATTGCCCATTCAAAGGCCCTAAATTGATGCCATCACATTCCTCACCAGAGTCAATTATTCCATTGCCGCATTTTGGCTTTGGAATACATCTTGTTGTATCCAAAAAGCAATTTGGCGCGCATCTCAACTGGCCCTGATTCGGCAAAAACCCCAAGTCATCGCATGAATTTGCTGCGCCGAATATATTTCCTTTGATTTCACATTTCTCGCCTGGATCTAACTTGCCATCGCCACAATATGGCTGCCTTACACAATTTGTTGTATCAAGATCACAATTATTGCAACTCAAATTTCCTCCAATAAAGCTGGTGTAAAATTTGCATGAGTTCAAACCTTCAAGGAAAACTGGACCATGATCATCACAAAGTTCAGATTTATCAGCATCAACCCTTCCATTTCCGCAATGAGGAGGCAAAATACATTGAGTCAAATTAAATTGGCACGCTCCAGAGATACAGAATAAATTGCCTCCACTATAACCAAATGATTGGCAGTTTTTATTGTCAAGATTATTACCATCACATTGCTCTCCTCTGCCTACAACACCATCACCGCAAACCGGTGTATCACTAATTATTGTACATTTGCTCTTATCAAATCTGCAATCATTAGCACAATCGAGACCTAATCCTAAAAATCCTTCAAAAGAAGAGCATGTTTTACCATCCAGATCTGGCTTGTCACATTGTTCCATAAATCCTACACTATTTGGTTTTTGTGTATTGTGATCGCCACAATAAGTTACTAACGGATTTGAGCAGCCTGTTAGAATATATCTGCAGGATGTCGTGTTGCAGCCAATGTTTCCATTTTGATAGCCTAGCGACTGGCATGTAGAAAATCCTAAATCTGTTCCATCACAGCTTTCGTTGAACTGGTCGACTACATTGTTCCCGCATGTTTGGCCTGGAGGCTGTACAGTGCATTTTGTAAGGTCAAACCTGCAATCATCTCTGCAAGCTAGGCCAGTTCCTGAATAGCCTTGGAACGAGGAGCATGTCTTGCCATCTAAATCGGATGAATCACATTTCTCAATGAAGTTTGCATCATTAGGTTTTTCAACAACCCCATTTCCACAGTATTTTGGCAACGGATTTGAGCAGCCTGTTAGAATATATCTGCAGGATGTCGTGTTGCAGCCAATGTTTCCATTTTGATAGCCTAGCGACTGGCATGTAGAAAATCCTAAATCTGTTCCATCACAGCTTTCGTTGAACTGATCTATTTGATTATTGCCGCATCTTGGTTCAAGCTGCGATGGAACCTGGCACTGTGTCGTGTTTATGATGCACTTACCAGCTTTGCTTGACGGATTACATATGAGATTTCCACCAATATAAGATTGACTATAATTGGTACAAGTTCCAGTATAGCTGCCAAAATCTGAACCATCGCATTGCTCGTTATTTTCTATATCTCTCCTGTTGTCACCACAAACTTTTAAGCTGATGCAATCTGTAAAATTTATTTCACAAGCTCCTGGAACTCCTTGTGGATTACATTTTAAATTTCCTCCTATAAATTGAAGTTTGCTCATATTTATGCATGTTCCTATAAGAGTTGACCCAAAGTCTGTTCCATCACATTGTTCACCATCATCTTTTATCCCATTGCCGCAGTGTTCTGCTGGCACACATTGTGTTGTGTTTAGACTGCATTCAGAGTTGCAGCTCAATACACCACCTGAAAAAAATGCTGAATATTCTGAGCAGCTTGTGCTCAAAATTCCGAAATTATTACTGTCGCAAGTTTCTCCTGGATCAATTAAATTATTAGGGCATTTTTCCTTTGGAACACATTCAGAAGTATCGAGCTGGCAGTTATTTGCGCATTTTATTATTCCGTTAATGAACTCCGAGTAGCTTTTACAATCTGAAATAGTAGTGCCGAATTTAGTTCCATCACATTTTTCACCAATATTTATGACAGATCCATCGCAGTTTCCAGACAGCCCAGAACAGCTGCTTGTATCAATTCTGCAATTGACACATCTTAAATCTCCACCAGTGAACACTGTAAAAACAGAAGTTGAGGAATAATTTGTGCATTGCCCATTCAAAGGCCCTAAATTGATTCCATCACATTCCTCACCAGAGTCAATTATTCCATTGCCGCATTTTGCCTTTGGCACGCAATTCGAAGTGTCCAATAAGCAGTTTGCTCCACATTTTAACTGGCCTTGATTTGATGCAAATCCTAAATCTGCACATGTCCTGACTTTACCAAACATAAACTGCGACGAAGATCTCCATTCACACTGCTCTCCTGGCTCTATTACGCCATTTTTGCATGATATTGCAGGTATACAATCTGAAGTGTCAAAGAAACAAGGGACTGTTGCGGTTTTTGCAGTGCACTTTAATTTTCCCCCAATATAATTGGAATAGAAAGTGCATTTGTTAATTGAGCCGAAAACTGGCTGGGTATCGTCTGGATCACAGACTTCCCCTGTATCAAGTCTTCCATTACCGCAAGCATCTTGAGGTGTTTGGCACAGAGACGTGTCAACAATAATTCCATCACTTGATTGAGGAGTACTATTTAATCCTACATAATTTCTTGCATTTACGCTAAAGAAATATCTTGTATTATCTTCAAGATTCAACGGGCTGCCGTCAGGCTTTTGATTTATTAGTATCCATTGGTTGCCTGCATCACCTAAAGCTTCAACTAAGTCAATGATTGGCTGTGTACCTTTGAACAATGAATAAAAGTACTTGATAATGCCAGATTCAGCATCTTGTGCTAAAAACTTTACTCTCAAGACGTTATTTAGGCACGTCTTGTCTTTAAATTTTATTGGCTGGTTTTCCTCAAAAGTGCTAGTATCATTAACAAAACGCATTAAAGGAGCTGTTACATCAATAGTAAAATTGATTGTTGTTCTTGCTGAAGCACCTGAAGCATCCCTGCATTCTATATAGTAAGTATATCTTCCTCCGCTTAATGTTAAGTCCTTTCTATGGTTATATCCTTCTAGTCCAAATTGGTCACCAGTTATTGTTGGATTATTTGAGTAAGTGCATTGGGCTTTTTTATTTGTGCCAAGAGAGAGTACAATATTTGTTGTGCCAAATGCATCAGGAGTTGTTGAAGTTATGTTTAATTGAACTGACAGGTCTACAGTGAAATGAATTGATTTAATATCAGACACAAGTTCTGCTTTGTTTTTGCATGCAACGTAAACAGTTTTTTCTGTTTCACCTTGAATACTAATCTCCTGCCGATTTATTAACACAAAATTGTTTTGATCAAAACCATCAAACTTCCCTTCCATATCAGCAAATGATTTGCCAGGATCTGCTGTGAATTTGCATAAGGCAGGCTCATCAGCTTCAACTGTCAATGTTGTTACCGGAGGTTCATCTGCAATCGGATTTGGAAATGCAAATGCTTTCTTTATTTGTGGGTTTGTTGTATCAACACTCAAAATAAAAGATTTTAAGGTAATTGTTCCTTTTGATTCCTTGCATCTTATAAATAATGTTCTTGTAGCGCTGCTTTGTACGCTGTTAAAATTTGTAATATTATGTTTTGTAGCCCCTGTAATTGTAAATGCTTTCATATTTTCAAACAGGAAAGCGCTATCTAAGCTATATCTGCATTCAGCATTGTTGTCAGTTTCTGCCAAAATATCAAATGTTTGTGTTGAAGATACTCCAAATCTTGGATTTAAAAGAGTAATTACCAAAGAACTTGAATCTACAACAAAATTTATAAAACTGCTTACAGGATTTCTTGCATAATCCTTAGCAGTTACTTCGAGTTTTTTATTTCCGTCCTGCATGTTTATGATTCCTGTAAAATTCTTGTTGTCAGTTGAAGACAATAAATTTTTGATGTCCTGGGAGTTGATTGTTACTGTTTCCAGCTTAACTTCTTCATCAAATGAAAGTGCTACTAAAACTCGTGATGTTTCATTGACGGTTGTGCCATTTGATGGTATAAAAGTCAGTGTTGGGTTTTTATTGTCAATAACTATTGTCTTTGTAAATATAGGATCCATGAAAATGCTGTTCTGGTTTTTGGCATTTAATTCTAGCAAGTACTCGCCATTTGCCAAAGTCTGGACAATTGGAAGCTGGTTTATTTTACCAGGGGAGGTAGGCAACTGTGGATTAACAATGCTGCCAGTCTTTGTGTTTGTCAGCTTTGCAGATGTTATAATTGCCGAGTCAAAAAACTCAACATCGATTCTTGGTGCTGTGTTGCTAGTATAAATTTTACCAATTTTACCAAGAATTTCCTGGCTTCCGGTTATGTTGACTGCAAATACCTTAGGACCAGATGTATTGCTATGAGATTCAATTGTTATTTTTTTGACTTCACCAATATTTTTTGATGGGTCTTGTGAATAAAATCTTATTGTATTGAGGCCTTCTTTCAAAGACATAACTCTAAAGCCTGTAATTTGATCGAAAGCGTCTAAATTACTTAAGATAATTTTCCTGCTTCTTGTTTTATTTAGATAGGGATGACCATTATCATTGCAGAACGGCTCAACGCACAGGAAAGTAATATAATTTGTGGAGGCTGGATCAAAAGTTGCCCCTTTTGCATTTATCTTATCTGAAATTACTATATTAAGCTCTTCATAAATTCCTTTTCTGTTTGGAATAGATGTTATGGTAGTATTTGGAGGGAAATAATCATTTTCACATTCTCTATTATCACAGTCTGCAGCATTGTCGCCATCAGAATTTTTAGCGCATTTATTTCCAATATTCTGGCATATTTTTATTCTGCATCTGTCATTTGATGGGTTAATTATAATATTGTTTTGATTGTGTGTAATTTGATTATTGCTGCATTCCTCTTTTGCATAGTCTGTGCATACAACTTCATCACAGCTTTTTGATTGTACATTATTAAAATAACAGTTGAAATTTCCTTCTGACAATAAATCAGATTTGTCCTTTGTGCATAAGTCAAAGACTTCATTAAATGACCTTACATTGTCTAATGTTAATGTTCCTTCTTTATCACACCACTGGCAGTTATATTCGTTAGGATTTATACACACCCCAATTCCAATCTGGCCTTCCAAATTTTTCCATTTGCATTGTTTATTTGCAATATTACAATGATCGCTGGCGCATGCGTCTTCTGACTTATAGTCATAGCATGACATTGATGCAGCACAATTAAAGCAAGAGTTTACTATTGTATGAGACCTATCATAAAAACAAGGCTTGAATTTGCCATCACTGTATTTTTCACAATCTTCCTTTGTAAAGAATATTCCAAAAGGATTGACATCATTTTTTCGGCAGTCTATCTTAATTGTACAAAAGGGCTGCTTGTTGTCAATAACGCAAACCTGCGTATCTCTGTTGCATGATAAACTTGGGCCTACTAGTTTATTTAACTCATCGCAGTGATATGCGCTATTAAATTTACTGCCAAACTTTCCAGCAATCTGTATTGAAAAATCCTTATCTGTAAATTCAGAAACAAAGTTTGAGATTAGATAATCTTTGTACCTGTCATAATACCCTGAAAAAATACAAAAAGGATCTGCTGTTAATTGACCAAAACATTCCAAATTTCCTAAGTTGGCTGTTTTGGTTATCTGATTGGATGATTGCCCATTAGTGTACTGCACAATAATTTTGTAAGTATATGGGGCAGTTGATGTTGAGTCATACAGCAATTGGTCAGATGAGTCATCAAACGAATTTGTGCTTGCTGTTGCAACATTTTCAAAATTTGTGCAGCTTGGCCCCTTGCACCTAAATATATCATACGATTTAGGTGTACACTCATCCTTCCATCTTAGCAAGAATTTTCTTTGACCTTTTACAGGAGTTATTATTAAATCCGTTAATTTTGGCTTGTAAGCTGGGTCATTGCATTTTACAGGTTGTGTTTTGCAGTTTCCATTTTCAATCTGGATTTCTGGGGATGTGCATGCTGTGTCATCGGAGTCCGTGCAGCCATTATTATTGTTGTCAATTCCATCCCTGCATTGCGGGATTGTGCATTTTTGCGAGCATTGTTGAGAATCTGTTATATCTGAATAGAATTTTTGCCCTAAATTCTTACATTCTAATTCTTTCCTAATGCTCCCTCCAAATGGTGATGGTGAACAACAACAACCAACGCCTGAACATGCAGATATCTCAGAGCAACCTTTCCCGCTGAAAAAGAATTGCTGTATACATTCTGAATAAGTAGTTGGACCGCTTTGGGTAGTGTAATAGGCCTGATTGGACGATTCAGGTAATGGGCAGCACGAATCTATATCTATCAATGTGTCCGGAAAACATATGTCAGGTACGTAAGCGCCTGGATTTGTGCAGCATCCTTTTTGGGATTGCTGTGCATAAACAGAGTTTAAGCTAATGAAAAACATAAAAATGCCAAAAATGAATATTTCTTTTTTTAGTTTTATCATCTGCTGCGAATTGTTATTTCCTGCCAATCCTCTAATTTACCGTCACTTACTCTGACTTGAAATTTTTGTAGGTTTTGAAATCTTAAATAATCCTTTGGAAATGTCGCCCCAGTTGAACTATCTCCCAAGAAAATCTGCCTTATAACAATTTGGTCTTCATCGGGATCTTCTGCCTTTAATGAGGATAAAGATTGCCCATTAAGAACGTCAGCTTCAGTAATTGGGTGTTCTCTGTCAAATTCAGAACCATCAGCGTTTTTTATGTAATACAGCGCAGGAGGTCTATTCTTTCTGGCAAACGTGTACTCAAAAGCCATGCCATTGATCAAAGATTTTTCATCAGTGATTGTTATCAAGTCTGCTTTTGTTGTACCACCCTTATACACATCTTTCATCAATTTTATTTTATAATAATCTCTGTTATTTCTGGCGTCATTTATTTTGAAAGTAATGTTATTTATGTCATTTTCGATAAGGTTTTTTGTAAAAAAATAAAAATCTTTTAGCCTTACATTAATCTGAGCGCTGAAATCACTAAGCTCAGTAAACTCTTTTGTTGATGGATTAATTATTTTTATTGGAAATTTCAATTTTACAGCTATGTCACTACCACCTATAACAACTGACGCATTGGGTTTGCTTGTAATTATTTCAAGTCCCTGTTTTCTGAAAAATTCGAAATTGCTGCAGTTTATGATATTATTATCAACAAAAATTTCAATTTGTAGTTGGATTGAATGTGATGATCCTTCCGAAGAATTCAATTTTGGCATAACATTCTCACCAAAATATCCATTATAGATTTTTTCATCAGAGATAGAATCTTGATAGGGGAAAGTTATCCACGGATAGTTTGGAATATCTGCAAAATTTGTGTATTTTGCAGTTGGCCTTCTTGAGCCTTTAGTTGGGGGTAGTATGTCGTAAGCTACATTATAATTACCATATGTGATAAAAAGGAGGCCATAACCATCAGGACGGCGATCAGAAATTGTTCCACCTTGACTTTTGTAAATTATGCCGCCTTGTTTGCCAAGCAAGACAATTGCATCTTTTGAGAGCTTGTCCAGACATTGGGTTACAAATTCCTTTATTGGCTGTGCTTCCAAGGATGTTGTTTGTATTTTCTTAATATTTTGCTGGTTCTGTTTTTTAATTGCTGATTTGGATAAATATAAGATTAGACTAACTACTATAAAAATTAAAAGACCAACTATAATAAGCATTGTTATCTGCGAATTTCTTTTCATTTTAATCTTAGCTTGGATGTCATATCGGGCCAGATTTTATCCGGATCGATTAATGTAAAGTGATTGCCCTGCGCTAAAACATAATAAATCCCATTTTCATTTTTGCAGACTATCCCTGATTGGTCATTCTTGCTGTCCTGTTTCTTTGTCTGGTTATACAGCTTTAAAGGACCACAAATATCAAAATTGAGACCTTTATATTGAAACACTGCATTCCTGTTGCCAGAGCCTATGCCCTCAATTGAGCCGCTGATTGATCTTGCTCCTTGCAGTGCTACATCAACATACAGCCTGTCAAATTTTTTTATGCCTTTGATGAAAGAATCATCGTATGTGTTTCCGATTGGTGGTGAGGAGACTAATTGTTTCAGCTTGTCAACAATATTTTTAATCAAGTCACGAAGTATTGATTGAGGATAATAGTCAGGAGGAACATCAATTCTTTTATTGCTAAAGATGAAGCTTTTTAACTTCTGGCTAAACCATAATTTTTTTGCTGAATCACAGAAACGGTAGTGTGAATCGGAATCAACAAATGCCTGTGGATTATCACAAATGCTAATTCCAAAAATATTCTTAGTTAATATGCTCCTCAAATCTTGGTTTACTGTGCCTGCTACTATAATTTGGCCAGTTGAATTTAAAACACAGAAATTGTTTGCTTTCAAATCCGATTCAAGTATGTTTGCTGCTGTTGAAGTGCCAATAGTATACTGAAGGTAATTTAAAGTATTTTCTTTGTTGTCACAAAAAATCTTAAAATCTCCAAAGCCTAGCAACTCCTTAATTCTTAATAATTTTAATGCCAATAATTTAGTTCTTGATGTCCAGTTGCCATCTTCGCAATAATCATCATTGATGTAAAACCCTGATTCAACACACTTCAACAAAGTTGCCTCTTTTGCCAAGCATTGGGTTTCTTTTGCACAATAACCTTCGCTTCCATCAGGCGTGAATTTCAATTGAGATGGTGTCCAAATACCATCAATGCACCTATAAAAAAGTATTGGCTTTGATGTTGGATCAAGATTTTGGTTGTTAATACATTTATTTCCATCCCAACATTCATTGTTTCCGCAGCATTCTGCTTGGCCTGAAATAACCAACAGATTGATGGCTCCTTTAACTTGCCCGTTGATTAGAACGTCTTCTTTGTAGAATCCAACATTTTCTTGTTGTGGTATAGCTGAAGATGTACATGAATTTGAACCTACAGGAATTGCACAAACAAGAATGCTGCCAATTGAATTTCCATCTTTAAATGCATTTACAGATAATGTATCCCCAGGATTTCCATGCAATTCAAATGTGAAAGAATCACGTCCTGCTACTAGGATTCCATTGTTTGGGGCAAATATAAAATACGGGTCACCCTCTGACCTAAAAGTATTTCCAGCTGAACTTGAAACAACTTCTACATTTATTGTTCCTCTTTTTTGGTTGTTTATGAAAACGTCTTCCATGTACCGTCCAACATCAACTTGCTGTGACACTGCCGATGAAGCGCATGATGACTGCCCAGGACCGACTTCACATACAACTACACTTCCAGCAGGGTTTCCATTCTTATAAATATCCACAGACAATTTGTCACTAGGCTGTGCGCCATTCAGAGTGAATACAAAAGAATCCATTCCTGCAACCATTGTCCCATCATTTGGGTAGAAAGTAAAATAAGGTGTACCATCTGATTTGAAGATGCTTCCTATTCCAGTTGATGGAACGAAGCTAAGGTGGCTTTTATCTTTATTTTGAGTTAGATTCCACATTCCGGAATATGAGCAGTAATAGTTTTGGACTGGATTATTTGAACAGTAATGATGGTTAGTTATCAATGGAGTTGGTGGCTGTGAATGTGTATCCTTAATCCCCTTCAATGAATCTTGTGCAATTGCGCAACCATGAAATTCACCTAAGTAATTTATAACTGAGTAATCGGTATCTTTCACATAACTACCTGATTCAATTACCAAGCTCTTCCAACATGCAAATCTCTGGCCAGGGTCATTGTAGTACTCTGTATTGCCTATGCAACCTTCTCCACCATCTGGGATGCATCCTTGAACTTCAGGACATCCTTGACCAAAATAAGGTGAGCATGTTGAATTATCATCATCTTCACTGCAGCATTTTGTGCCTGTCCAGTTAAATCCAGCTTTTTTGCATGCAAACTCCAAATTCGGCTGGTCTAAATCTGTAACAAATTTTTTGTTTTGTGTGCAATAATAAGTATTAGCATTTCCTGCTGCTGGAACTTTTGCTGAAGATCCCTGAACAATTGGCTCACTTATAAAATTACTTGGCTTTACGCTTTTTCCTGTTGTCAGTTGCTGCCCAGCTCCTCTTAAGCCACAATTGGTTCCGCTATCTCCACAACATTCAACAATGGAACCTCTGCCTGCACCTATACAAAGGTAATCCCTTCCACCAATAGGTTCTGTCCAGAATACACCATCACATTTCTTCCATATATTTCCATTTGTGGACAAATATTCTGCTCGCGCACATTCTACATACCTTATGTCACCTAGATTTGCTATGGAGGCTTGAACCCACGCAGAAGGATTTGTTGAACTCATTTGGCATAGGTTGCCTGATAATTGCAGGCCGCAATCATTTAAGTCATCACCGCAGCACTTTCCATTATTGTCCCATACACTTCCAATAATGCAGTTGCATGCTGCATTGGATTCGTCAGGATTTGTTTGTACCTGTCCAGTATCTGTAACATAACTTCCAAAATCATTTGGAGTTAAGGAATTAAAATCTTGCTTGTTGCCTAATTTGTCATAGCAGCCATCTTGGCTTGGTGTTTGCGCAAAAACAAATTGTACTGCAAATATCACTAATATTGCGATAAAGGAATAATAAAATATTTCAATGTGGATATTATTTTCTCTTTTTTTACTTTTCATTCTTCTTAGACTTATCTTTCTCGAGTTTTTCCTTTAGAGCTTCATTTATGTATTGAATAAGAGTTTTGTTTTGGAGAACGCAGTTTAGCTTGGCCTTCTTATGGATGTCATCATCAATTTCTATATTTATTCTTGCCATCTCTTAGATTAAGTTAATTAACTTATTAAAGTAAGTATAATTAGTTTCCTATGATTACTTAATTAAATAAGTATTATAAAAACTTTCCTATTTTAGTAGCTGACAAAAGTAATTGCTTATGGATAATCAGCTACTAATATTAGAAAGAGAAAACAATTTGAATTAAAACTTTTGTCTTTCTCTATTTGACGATGAATATCATAATTTAGAACTCAATGACTCCATTATCCTTCTTCCATCCATTCCGAGCAATGATAGAAAGCTCATAATTTCGTGTGGAGCCCTCATTGCATATGGGTTGTTTGTAAGCGAGCCAACAACGAGTTTCACCTTGTATTTCTGGCACATCATTATGTTTTGAATTATCCTTCCAATTAATAAAGGACCATCTTGTGCATTTTTATTTATCAAAGAGCCGTAAGCAATTCCTATTGCTACAGCATTTTTCCCGGCAAGCTCACATATAGTCTGGTTTAAGCCTGATGCCCTCTGGTGCATGTGATCCCTTTTTTGAAGTTCCTCAAATCCATAAATCATATTTACTTTTTTTGTTTCAATGAGGAACCTATCCTTGTCAGAGCTTTTAGCAACCAGAAGTTTCGAGCCCTTTATTGTTGTTCTTGAATTTTTTTGATTAAGTATAAATCCAATTTCTATGTTGATATCTTCATTATTTTCAACTATGTCCAATTTCTTCTTAATACCAGGATTAAATACCTCAAAGTCATAAATAAAATATAATTTATCGTATCCCAATTTAGATGCTATTTTAACAAATTCAGGCTCATTCATGTTTGGAAATACAATATCTGTAAACATATTGCTCAAAACTACAAGTTATTATTTAAAGTTATTGATGCTCCATGAGAAACAAAGGAGGTATATTCTTTCTAAAATTTATTTCTTAATAACATTATTTAAGAACAAGAGTATTTATAAAGCAAGCGGCTTTATAAATATTTATAAATAAAATGCATGAAACAAGCCAAAAGAATACCTTAAAAATAAAATAAGCGTATTTTATGGCATTTTCAGCTGAAATAACTATTATTTGGGGGTGTAACTTAATATGGTTAAGAAAGAGACTAAAAGAGACATAAAAGTAGTTAATATAGTAGTTTCTACATCTTTAAAGCACGATATTCCCCTTGAAAAAATGGCAGCGACTTTAAGCAATACAGAATATAATCCAGAACAGTTTCCTGGCCTTGTTATAAGGATTAAGGAGCCTAAAACGTCTGCTTTAATCTTCAGTTCTGGCAAAGTTGTGTGCACCGGAGCCCGTTCAATGGACAAGGTGGAAGAGAGCATAAAGAAGATAATCAAAAGCCTCGAAAAGATTAATATAAAGATAACTATAAAGCCAGAAATAAAGATACAGAATATTGTAGCTTCTGGAAGCGTTGGTATGGACTTAAATCTTAATACACTAGCAATGAAGCTGGAAAACACAGAATATGAGCCGGAACAGTTTCCTGGCTTGGTTTACAAACTAACAGCTGCAAAGGCAACTTTTTTGTTGTTTAGCAACGGAAAAATTGTATGCACTGGAACTAAAAGTGAGAAGGAAGTTCATGCAGCCCTTGATAAATTAATTGAAAACTTAAAAAGAGTTAAGGCTTGATTTTAGTTTTATCGTTTTTATCTTGAATTTACAATTTTGACCACTGGACATCTCCGCGCAAATTATATAAACTCAAAAAGCAAAAGAGGATATATGGAAATTAATGCCATCGAGCAGATAAAGAGATTTCAGGATTTTATTGACATTAACTACTATAATTCTTTGCTGGAGAATATCAGAAAAGGTAACAAATTCTTGCTAGTTGACTTTGTAGAGCTTTCCAAGTACGACCCTGATTTGGCTACTGAACTTCTTGATGCACCAGAAGAAACCATTAAAGCCATTGAAAAAGCTATTGAACAGTTCGATGTTGATGGTTTGAATGATTTGAGGATTCGCTTCCACAATCTGCCGCAAAGCCAGCATATAATGATAAGAAACATAAGGAGCAAACACCTTAACAAGCTTTTTTTTGTTGAGGGTGTTATAAGGCGAAAATCTGATGTTAGGCCTCAGGTAACATCTGCAAGATTTGAATGCCCTGTTTGCGGCAATATAATGAATGTCCTACAGCTTGAAGGAACTTTTAGGGAGCCAACGAGATGTGGTTGCGGAAGGAAGGGAAAATTTGTCATGCTTGACAAGGAATTAGTAGATGCACAAGGCATTGTGATTGAAGAGGCTCACGAAAACATTGAGGGTGGAGAGCAACCTAAGCGCATAAATGTTCTTTTGACAGATGACTTGGTAAGCCCTTTAAGCGAAAAAAGAACTTCTCCAGGAAGCAAAGTTGAGGTTGTTGGAATAGTAAAAGAAGTCCCCATAATATCAAGGTCTGGCGCAAAATCCACAAAGTTAGACCTTATGGTTGACGCTAATTATATAAAGCCTGTTGAGAGTACATTTTATGAGATTGAGATAAGTGAG
Organism: Candidatus Woesearchaeota archaeon; assembly: GCA_023266475.1. Lineage (GTDB taxonomy): Archaea > Nanobdellota > Nanobdellia > Woesearchaeales > GW2011-AR4. The sequence continues at coordinate 20,258 of JAHFQA010000019.1, forward strand.
GAGGAGGAAAAACAAATTTTGGAAATTGCCAACGACCCAAAGGGTTATGAAAAACTTGTTAATTCTATTGCTCCCTCGATTTATGGTTATGAAAAAATAAAGGAAGCTTTGTTGCTTCAATTAATGGGCGGTGTGAGGAAAACAAGAATGGACAGTGTTGTTAGCAGGGGTGATATGCACATTTTGCTTGTTGGTGATCCTGGATCTGGAAAAAGTGCACTGTTGAAAAGAATAACTCAGATTGCCCCAAAGGGAAGGTATGTGAGCGGCAAAGGAGTATCTGGAGCTGGTATAACTGCTGCTGTTGTACGGGATGAATTTTTGAGCGGATGGGCTTTAGAAGCTGGAGCTATGGTTTTAAGCAGCGACGGCCTAGTTTGTGTTGATGAGCTCGATAAGATGAGTAATGAAGATAGGGCTGCGATGCATGAAGCACTTGAAAACCAGACAGTAAGTATATCTAAGGCAAATATACAAGCGACTTTGATCGCAAGAACAACTGTGTTGGCTGCAGCAAACCCGAAATACGGAAGGTTTGACCCTTACGGAATAATTGCTGACCAGATTAATCTGCCTCCAACATTAATCAATAGATTCGACCTTATATTTCCTATAAAGGATTTGCCTGAAGAAACCAGAGATGAGAAAATGGCAAAGCATATTTTGATTTTGCATCAAAGCCCTGAAGTTAACGAACCGGAAATATCAACAGAGATCTTGAGAAAGTATATTGCTTATGCAAGACAAAAAATAATTCCTAAACTTACCGATGGCGCTTTGGAAGAGATCAAGGAGTTTTATTTGAGGATGAGAAAAAGCGGTGGTGGTGATGGTGGAATAAATGCCATACCAATTTCTGCAAGGCAGCTTGAGGCGCTGGTAAGATTAAGCGAGGCCTCTGCAAGATCAAGGTTCGATGATAGGGTTACAAGAAAGGATGCAAAAAAAGCCATTGAATTGCTGGATTACTGCCTTATGCAGGTAGGCTTTGACAGGGAGACTGGAAAAGTTGACATTGACAGAATTGCTACTGGTATTGCTGCAACCTCAAGAAGCCATATTCTGATTCTGAAGGATATTATTGGAGAACTGGAAAACAGATTTGGGAAATCAATACCTATTAATGATGTAGTTGCGGAAGCTAAGAATCGTGGATTGGATGAAGACAAAGTGGAAGAGGCTTTAGAGAGATTAAAGCGCTCTGGGGATATATTTGAGCCAAAACGCGGGTCAATATCTCGTATATAAAATGCCAGAACTTCAACAAAAATCATTCCAAAGGCAGGTTGCATTTAAAGTGAGCATTTCTAATATATTAAATTCTAATTTTGAAAAAGATGAAAACCTATCCGGTTACATAAGACTAAATGACAAGATTATTTCAAGGGTCAATTTAATGGTTACTGTTGTTGTGAAATCTGAACAAAGCCAAAACTACGCAAGTTTGCTAGTTGATGACGGCACTGGAAAAATCTTACTGCGGAATTTTGAAAATATTGATGCTTTTTCAAAAGTTGATGTTGGGGATTTTATCTTGATTATTGGCAAGCTAAGGGAATTTAACGGGGAAAAGTATATTCTACCAGAGGCCCTCAAAAAGCTTAACAATATCGAATGGATAAATGTAAGAAGATTGGAGTTGAAAAAAATCAATTATGTCAATGATAACACAGAATCTAAAAACAAAAATTCAAACTTGGCTGAAGAAGTTTTTGCTGATACATATGATATTATATACTCATTAATAAAAAATCTTGATAGTGGCAATGGCGTATTTGTAGATGATGTTATCAAGAAATCAGATATTGCTGAAACTGAGAAAATAATAACTAAACTGTTGGAAAGTGGGAATATTTTCGAAGTTATACCTGGCAAACTTAAAGTTCTAGAATAAAACTGGAGTTACGTAAACTTCAAGAAATGCTGCTGCAATAAGAAATCCAATTGAGATGAGCACTAATTCTGAAAAGTCTACCATAATTTTTGAAAATTTTTCTGTCCTGAAGTGTTTTCTAATCAAGGCCACTGAAAGTATACCTCCTGCCAACCCCCCATAGAAATATGCCGCTATCTCCGGTAATCCATGAATTGAATATTTTAGCATGCCGAGTGAAACTACATGAAAATAGTTACCTGCCTCAAACAATCCGAGCGAGCTAGTGTAGCTGCTTACGTTTGCCCTTATAAAATTCCCAATAGCAGCCCCTATTACTGTTGCATTCCATGCCAGAATAAAGATTGCACCAGCACCGTAAATCAAGGCAAACAATATTGAAAATGCTAAAACCTTGAAGTTGTTTAAAAAAATTTTCCAAAAAATGTTAAGATTATGAATAACATTCCCAGAAACTTGGTTGTTTATTGTCTGTATTGTTCCTGTCTGCTTGTCAAAAAGTATGTTTATTGTCGAATTTGGTAATATTACATACCATACAGCGCATGCAACAGTAATTCCTATGAATAGGTACATAAAAAAAGCAATCGCTTTGTTATGCTCCCTTAAAATTGCAGATTCATGACCAATAATCATATCTTTGCTTTCCTCCAATTTCATTGTATTATAGAATATAGGCAGAGCAGCCATAGTTATCATAAAAACCATTATCAAGCTTGCCTGATCTGCAAAAATCCAGAGAGAAATAAATACTCCTATTGAAGTATACAAGAATCCGAGAAAAAACATCTCCCATGGCCTTTTTTCTGCCTTTATTGGATACAAAAGTGCTTCAACAACCATGAATTTTAACTTACATAGTTTATTTATATATTTTTTGAATTCAAACTAAAATATTATGATAATTAAATTTATAAATGAACCACCTTTCTTGATTCTCATGGACTATAAAAAAATGCTAGAAGAAGTTAGAAAAAACCTCCCTGAAGCTGTATTTCTTAAAGAAAGGTTTGAAATACCGAAGGTCCTTGGGCATATGCAGGGAAACAGGACAATAATAACAAACTTTCTTCAGATTGCATCAACATTAAGAAGGGAGGTAGATCATCTACTTAAATATGTTTTAAAGGAACTTGCTGCACCGGGTGAAATAAAAAAAAGCGGGGCTTTAATCATAGGAACAAAAGTTCCTGCATCCAGGATTAATGAAAAGATAAGACAGTATGCTAATGAGTTTGTACTTTGTTTTGAATGCGGCAAGCCAGACACCCAGATTATAAAAGAAAACGAGTTAATTTATATGAAATGTACTGCTTGCGGCGCGAAGAATATAGTTAAGGCAAAAATTT
>JAHFQA010000063.1 GCA_023266475.1 Candidatus Woesearchaeota archaeon
CTGATTCAGATATCAAGAGAGGAAAACAAGCCGATAATTGTTGATCCAAAGCCAAAGCACAGAAACTTATATGCAAATGTAACTTTGATTACCCCCAACAATGCAGAAGCAAGCGAAATGGCAGATATTGAAGATGGAAGCGATGAAACTGTGCTGGAAATGGGCTCCAAGCTTTTAAAAGACCTCGATACAAATGTGCTTATAACAAAAGGAGAAAAAGGTATGTCCTTATTTGAGAAAGACGGAAATGTTACGCATATTCCGGCAAAAGCAAAGGAAGTTTACAGCATTATTGGAGCAGGAGATACAGTTGTTGCAACTATCGCACTTGCATTGGCTTCAGGCGCGGATTTGAAGGAAGCTTCAACGCTTGCAAACATAGCAGCAGGAATCAAAGTCGGAAAGATTGGAACCTCTTCTGTCAGCATTGATGAAATCAAAAAAGAAATTGAAAGCTTATGACAAGAGCTGTGTTTTTAGACAGGGACGGAGTTATAGTTGAAGATATCGGCTACCATTACAAAATCGAAGACTTTAAGTTTGTAAAAAATGCAATCAAAGGATTAAAACTGTTAAAAAATCTTAATTTATTTATGGTAACAAATCAATCTGGAATTGGAAGGGGGTATTATACTTTGGAGGATTTTGAAAAATTTAACATTCATTTGCTGAAAGAATTAAAAAAACGCGGCATAAAAATTGTAAAGACATATTACTGCCAGCACAAGCCGGAAGACAACTGCGAGTGCAGGAAGCCAAAAACTAAATTATTAAAAGTTGCTGAAAAAGAATTTATGGTTGATTTGAAAAAATCCTTTGTAATTGGAGACAGAAAAAAAGACATTGAATTGGGAAAAAATGCTGGATGCAGGACAATACTGGTTCTAAGTGGAAAAGGAACTGAAGAAAAAAAGAATTCAGAAGCGGATTTTATAGGAAAGGATTTATTAGAAGCGGCGAAATGGGTAATAAGTAACGAGTAAGAAATAGTTTTATATTTTTAATATAAAAATTAATGGATTGCCATATTGGCAAGGCAAACAGTAGAAAATGAAATAACTAAAGGATCGCTACGACCAAAACATTGATAATATTAAAAATTAAGCAAAAAAATAAAGAATGGCAATTGAAAACAAAATCAAAACAATTAAGCAACTAATCCCTATAGTAAGAAAGCTAAAAAAACAGAACAAAAAAATAATCACAACCAATGGTGTTTTTGACATTCTTCATGTTGGGCATGTAAGGTATCTTGAAGCTGCTAAAAAGCTCGGAGATGCTCTAATTGTCGGCGTGAATTCTGACAATTCCGTCAAGCTGAATAAAGGTCCTAAAAGGCCTATAAACGATGAAAAATCAAGAGTCTTTATTTTGGCAGGATTGGAGAGCGTAGATTATGCTTTTTTATTTGATGAAAAAGACCCAAGGAAATGGCTGGAAAAAATAAAGCCACATATCCATGTAAAAGCAGGCGATTATAAACCAAATCAAATCATTGAAAAAGATGTTGTTGAAAAAAATAATGGCAAAATTGTTATTGCGAAAATTGAAAAAGGATATTCAACAACAGCAATTATAAGCAAAATTCTGGATTTGCATAAATCAAAATAAGCTACAATACAAATACAAAAGCAAAAAATAATCCAAGAACGGCAACAAGCGATAAAATACCTGCAAGTTTTTCTTTTGGAAGTAATGAATATTCAAGACTTATTTTATTGCCTTTCGAGGTTTTGATTAGCATCATGCGGTTGTTTGTTGCCAATAAAGGAACTTCCTGCCCATTCATGTAAGCCTTCCATCTTGGAAAATGCTCTTCCTTGAACACAACCCAGTTATTGTTTTCAAAATTTCCATAGATCTCTATTTCTGTTGGGCTTAATCGATTAAACTGCAATGGTTCTGGAACTTTTGGTTTCTCGACAAAATACTTTATATAAGTTTTAATGTCAAAATTATAGACTTTTTTATTCCTGCTGATGGTCACGTACTTGTATCCGTCAGGTTCATAGTACTTTTTCTCATCAACTACATTGACCAAATCAACCTTTTCCGCATAATGACTATTGTTCACCAGCAAAAATACAAAGCAGTTATTGCCTTTATTCTGATAAATTGCATATGAATTGCTCGGATATAACTTGTTGGCTGCAGCAGCTCCTGTTGGATGACATATATTAGAGAAAACATACTTATAACCAGCCAAGCGATTGTAATTAGCAAATTCATTGTTAGTCATAGGCTCAATGGCCCCGATTGCTCCAAAAGAATTCAGACTCGTCAGCTTGTCGTAAATATTTTCTTCAAGGTTCCACTGCAAAAAACCATATCTCGAAAAATAATGGTCTGTTAATGCAGCCATTGCAGTGTCAACTGCATTGGAGTACATGCCAAAAGTTATAATTCTTCCGTCGTTGGGCAGCTGCTTGACAAACTCAATTTCATTCTTGAAAGACTGTCCGGCAATAATTGATTCTGAATGTATATTCTCAAGATTTTGCCTTACATAGATTAATGAATGAAAAAAAGCTCCGAAGAAAATCAATGAAAGTATTATTTTTGCCGTTTTGGACGAAAAGCTGCAAATGGAAGCAACAATGCATCCAACAAACATTACAAGCATAAAAGGCAAAACTGTCCTGTAGCCATATTCTGCTGCAGCGATAAATGTAAAAATGACAAGGAATCCGGAAAGGAGGAAATGAGCAAGATAAGCCAGTGAAAAAGCTGCTGTTTTTTTGAAAATATTTTTCCTGAAATTAAATATCACAAATGCCAATGAGGCTATCCCGAACAAGGTGAAGAAAAATCCAAATTTTCTTTCATCAATGCGCCTTACATCAGGGTACTTGATTGACAATGGGCTTGTGTTCTTATCAAGGAACAATCCCTTGTACAAATATTCTGTAATTACCAATCTTGCCTGGCTAAAGTCAGCCTTGAAGCTTAATGACTCCCTCATGTAGCTTTTATACATCTGTCCTGGAGCCAAGTAAAAATAAGGCACAAGCAATATCAACATGAAGATTAAAACGAGCTTAAATTTATTATTTTTAGCATATATCCATGAATTTCTCAATTGCTCTTTTGGATTGTGCCAGAAAAATAAGATAACAAATGAAAAAAAGGCAAGCTGGCTGAAACCAATGAACTGGGTTCCATGTATCAAAAAAGAAATTATCAGCAGTGCAGCTATAATAATCAAATGCTTTGCTTTTTTCGGCATTGAAAAAATAATTGCGAGTATAAGAAAATTTATTGGGTATGTTGATGATTGCTTGAAGCTCTCAAAAAGCTGGATAAACATAAAGCTTAGGACTATTGACATTGCTCCAACAATAGGTATTACATAAGCCAAATAATCCTTTTTTTCAGAGTTATAATTTAACAATTCATGTAAGAACTGCCATGCTCCCAAAATTGAAAGCCATATTATAAAGACTGTAATCGCATTGAAAAACAACACAGGATTTATCCACTTAAGCAGAATATTGCCAACTGCAAGATTTGAATAAAAAACCGCCGTGTCTGTGAAGAAAAGTTGCTCACCTTGCGCTATTCTAGGCTCGTATTGTGGAATTTGACCATATTTATTGACTCCCTCAACAACTGATAGGAATTTCGTATAAACATAAGTGCCATTTGAATTGTACAAATTGGAGCTGTTAATGATATTATGCGCAACAAAAAACAGGAAGAAAATGCTGACCAGCAAAACAACAAATTCCCTTGACTCAATATTATATAAATCCCTAAAAATCCTGAAGGATTTTTGCTTATAATAAATCCTCAGTGTAACCAAAGCAACAGGCAGATAAAAAATTGATATGATCAAAATTTTGCTTAATTTGATGCCCAAAATTGACAAGATATACAAGATAATTGTTGAAAAAAATGAAAGTCCATAGCCTAACAAAAATCTCTTTATGAATCTTGTATTATCCAGCAGATAGCTATAAATCACAAAAGGAATGTAAAAAATGAAGATATACAAAACAGGCATGAACGGCGAAAGCAAAGCCAACAAGTATAGTAGATTTTCAAAATCAGGAACAAACTTGGCCAAGAGAACTGCAACAACCGCGATGATTAATGGAACATATAGGACTTGCTTCAGGATTCCTGATAGCAGCAATATGTAGACAAACAGCAAAACTTGATTAATCCTAAATTTCATTTTACAAAATCTAAAAAACCTATTTTTGTTTATAAATGTTGTCAAGGAAATAGTTACAAATCTGTAAAGTAAACCTTTAAAGTGTACAGTTTAATCTTTTATTTTTGTTAAATTTAATAGGGCCCAAACACGGATTTTGTTTGTCAAAACCCTATTCGCAAAAATTGCAAAATCAGTTAACACCTTGCGAGGCATAAAGCCTCGAGTCCGAACTCCGTAGCGGATTTTTCCTCTACACTTAATTCTCACTCAATAACAATGTTGGCAAATCGAATGTAGGGGATTTTTCAGTCACGAAGTGTCAAAAATTCTTTGTGAGCAGGCTTTTCACCAAGAAAAGCTGTGTTTGCCACTATTATTGTGGCTGAGTGTATACTTAACGACTTGACAAAATCAAAATCTTTAAATAGTCTAAATAATTTAACAATTGTTAAGAGAGCATGAGAATATCTTTTATTTACAAGAACGCAGAATGGCTAGGTGTGGAGTACCTTGTCGCAATTCTAAAGGAAGCGGGGCATGAAGTAGAGCTTCTTTTTGATTCGGGCGTAGGGGATATGGAATTCAAGCTTAATTTCCTGAAAAAGTTCATGAAGCCTGAAGATGTAATGCTTGAAAAAGCTAGAAAATTCAAGCCGCAGCTTATTGCTGTGTCATGCCTTAACAACATGACAACATGGGCAAAGCAAATGTGCACCTTGTTCAAGAAAGAGTTTAATGTTCCTGTTCTTATTGGCGGATTGCAGCCGACAATGGTTCCTGAAATGTTCATGCGCAATGATTGGGATGTTGATATTATATGCAGGGGCGAAGGAGAAGATGCTATCCTTGAGCTTTGTAATTCAATAGACAAAGGCCAGATTGACTATTCAATCCAGAATTTGTGGTTCAAAAAACCAAATGGCGAAATTGTAAAAAATGAAATCAGATCGTTGGAAAGGGACATTGACACTCTTCCATTTCCGGACAAGTCAATATTTTTTGAGTACGGCGCGTTCAGCACCAGGCTGTATATAATGGCGTCAAGAGGATGCCCTTACAAATGCACTTACTGCTTTAACCATAATTATCAGAGGCTTTACAAGGACAAGGGAAATTATGTAAGGTTTAGAAAGCCGGAAAAGGTTATTGATGAAGTTGTGCATTTCAAGGAAAAATACCCCGGCATCAAGGAAGTTTTCTTTTATGATGACAATTTTACTTTGAAGAAGATCTGGACTCTGGAATTGTGCAGGCAGTACAAGGAGAGAGTTTACAATATTTACAAGATGCCGTTCAAATGCCTCGTAAGGGCTGACCAAATTGACATAGATGTGGCAAGGGCATTGAAGGAGTCCGGATGTATTTATGTTGACATGGGTCTTGAATCGGGAGATGATTACATAAGGAATGAAATTCTGAAGCGAAACATGTCAGATGAAGAGATAATCAATGCTGCAAACTGCTTCCATGAAGTTGGATTAGAATTTACAACCCTAAACATGGTCGGATTTCCTGGAGAAACACCTGAGCAAATGCTTAAGACAATTGCCATTAATCAGAAAATTAAGCCAGCCGCAGCCCTAATGACAACATTCTTTCCATTCCCAAAAACAGACCTGGCAGAAAGGTCTGTAAGGGAAGGCTACATAAATGAAAAGAACTATTTGCAGATGCTTGAAGGCCATGTAAGTTACAAGGAAGAGACAATTTTAGACCATCCGTACAAAAAAGAGATTATGTGGGTATGGGCCTTCTTCCCTATTGCTGTGAGGTATCCAAAGCTGATGCCACTGCTTTCAAGGCTTCCTCCGCATAAGTCATTCAGGTTTATCTCAACATTTTTCTCGACTCCAATGAGGAACTATATAATAAGATTCAAGGAGATGACATCAATGATTTCAAATAACATCAAAAGAACTTATGCCCTTCCATCAAACAGAAACATAGTTAAAGTTCCTTCTGAATCTTGAATATTTTTGTGAATCTAAATCTTTAAATACCCTATATCTTTTTTTAACTTGATGGAAAGGCTCTCAATTATTATTCCAGCTTATAATGAAGAGAAAACTATTTTAAATGTAATTAAGAAAGTCAAGGAAGTAAAAATTGGTGATGTTGTCAAAGAAATAATTGTTGTTGACGATTGCTCTCAAGACAATACAAAAAATATTTTAAGTAAAATAAAAGACAAGTCAGTAAAAATTCTTTACCATAAAAAGAACATGGGCAAGGGTGCTGCAATAAGGACATCTCTTGAGCACGCTTCTGGTGACATTATTTCTATTCAGGATGCTGATCTTGAATATGACCCTAAAAATGTCGTAAAGCTGGTTCAGCCAATTCTGAGCGGAAAAGCTGATGTAGTTTATGGCTCAAGGTTTTTAGGAAAAAGGGTTTCTTTCTTTGGCTTGAGAAAAATTCCCATACCGCTCCATTGGATAGGAAATAGGGGATTGACATTTATAACAAATCTGTTGTACAATGGCTCGATAACAGATATGGAAACGGGCTGCAAGGTTTTCAGGAAAAGTGTTGTTAATCGAATGAAGCTTAAAGCTAAAAGATTTGACTTTGAACCTGAGATTACAGCGAAAATTCTTAAAAGAGGGTATAAAATAAAGGAAATTCCAATTGACTTCAAGCCAAGAAGCTTTAACGAGGGCAAAAAAATAACCTGGAGAGACGGAATCAAGGCTGCTTATTATTTGCTTAAGTACAGATTTTTTGATTAGTCATTTTTTCAATTTAATAAGACTTAAATGACCTCCCCCCCAAGCTGAAGCATGGGGTATCCAACTTCAATCTAAACTATGATGCTTAGCTTGGTTCAAAATATACTGCTCAGTTTCAGAAAGCTGATTATAACCAACTGTAACTG
>JAHFQA010000020.1 GCA_023266475.1 Candidatus Woesearchaeota archaeon
TGTTTGTATTATATATAGGTGCAAGCCTTGCAACATCTGCTTTCTCCGCGATTGCAACAGCCACAGCCAAAAATCCAATAGCCCAAATAATTCCTGAAACAAGTAGCCAGCTGCTCGATTTCCATTGAAATTGAAAATCAGGCTTAAACAACATAAAAACCGCAAAAGTAAGAATAATACCAACAGCGAATATAAAGCTGGCATAATATGGAGTTGAGGTTCCTTTCTGGAAAGCAACTTTATAAATGACTGTCTGGACAGCAAAGCATAAAGAGGCAATCAACCCGTAAATAATCCAGTTTTCCATTTTATTATTTTTAATTAAGTTATTTTTTTAAAATTATTAATTGGAATTGCCCTATTGTTCAGGCAAACGGTAATTTGAAAATTCATATAATCATTGTATATTTTTAATCCGTGCTTCGCACAATAGTTAGTGCTCGGATTCTCTGTTTGAGTTGCGTGCGAGAACGCTCGCATGCTCACGTTCAACTCACACGCTCAGCCTCGCCTATTCGTTCATTAAGTTTTTTATTTTTTCTTACTTACAACCTTCATAACTTCTTCTGCGATTGACTGGGAATCCAATCCATACTTTTTGTACAGTTCATCTGGCTTCCCGGATTCTGCATATTTATCATAAACTCCAATCCTTTTCATTATGCATGGATAATTTTCTCCTAAGACTTCTGCAACAGCACTTCCCAAGCCACCGATAACATTATGGTCTTCTGCTGTAATCACGCAATTTGTTTTCTTCGCCAATTCAATTATCAAGTTCGCATCAATGGGCTTTATTGTTGGAATGTTGACAATATAAACAATAATTTTTTCATTTTTAAGAATTTCAGCAGCATTCAGTGACTCATGAACCATTGTTCCTGACGCGAAAATAACAGCATCTTTCCCTTCTCTTAGAATTTCGCCTTTTCCAATCTCAAACTTGTAATTATTATCGTGAATCAGCGGCAAAGCAGTCCTATGAAGCCTCATGTATGAAGGCCCATTATAATCTGCAAGTGCAAAAACCATTTTTTCAGCCTCAATATAATCGCAGGGCTGCAACACAACCATATTTGGCAATGCCCTGTAAACTGCAATGTCTACAATTGCCTGGGCGCTTTTTCCATCCTCGCCAGTTGTGATGCCAGCATGGCTCCCGGCAATTTTCACATTTAGTTTATTTCTTGAAATTATATTCCTTGTAAACTCATAGGCTCTTTCACTGAATACTGCGAAGGTGCTCGCATATGGGATTTTTCCGGAAACTGAAAGGCCGGCTGCAGCGCCAATCATGTCCTGCTCTGCAATTCCCATTGTAAAGAATCTTTCTGGAAACTCCTTTCCGAAATGCTCTGCTTTTGTGCTGTCACCCAAATCAGCGTCAACAACTACAACTTTCGGATTTATTTTTCCCAATTCCACCAAAGCTTTTCCATATCCTTCGCGAGTTGCGATTTTTTGAACTTCCATTCTATTTGAACGATTTAATATTAATTTTTTCAATTTCTTCCATTGCTTTTTTGTATTCCTCATCATTTGGGGCTTTGCCGTGGAATTTATAATTTAATTCCATGAAGGAAACTCCTTTGCCCTTGATTGTATTTGAAATAATTATAGTTGGTTTTTTGTTTTCAAGCTTTTCTGCCTTGTCAAGGGCTTTCACTATCTGCTCCATATCATGGCCGTTGATTTCTATAACATTCCATCCAAATGCTTTCCATTTTGCAGAGACATCCCCCAAATCCATGACATCCTTTGTCATTCCAGTTTCCTGTACTTGGTTCTTGTCAAGTATAACTATGAAATTATCAAGCTTGTGGAATGAAGCGGACATTGAAGCTTCCCATACAGCTCCTTCCTGGCATTCTCCATCGCCAATCATGGCATAGATTTTGCATTTTTTTTTGTCAAGCTTGCAGGCCAATGCAATTCCAACAGCAAAACAAATTCCCTGACCAAGAGAGCCGCCGGCAAAGTCAATTCCCGGTGTGCTTAATTCAGGGTGGCCCTGCAGCATCCTGTTGATTTTCCTGAATCCATCAAGCTCTGATTTTGGAAAATATCCTTTGTCTGCTAGCACAGAGTAGAGCCCAGGGCTTGCATGGCCTTTGCTTAACACAAACCTGTCCCTATCTTCCCATTTTGGATTCTTAGGGTCAATCCTGAGCTTGTAATTATAAAGTGCAACCAGGATGTCAATCTCACTCAATGAGCCGCCAGGATGGCCAGATTGTGCTTTGTAAACCATAGTAAGAATTTCTTTTCTCAAATCTTTTGCTTTTTGCTTCAGTTCCAGAACCAAATCTTTTTTTACCATTATATTTGTAGCTTTTTTGAATAGTTAATTATGTTTTTTTAGATTCCTATTTTCTATTGGAAATTTTTAATTTGTTGGATTTATATCAAATAATTTGATAGGATAATCTAAATCGAACTATTAATAGCCTGACAATGCTGTTGTCAATCAAATCGATTTTTTTCCTATAATTTTCAAGCTTGCTCATTAGCTTATAGAATAGGCGCAGTTTTTTATATTTTTGCATTAAATTTTTATAATTCAATAGGGATTAGTATGAATTTTACTTTACAGAACTAAGTTTAAGAGACACACCGCAACCGCTATAAATAACAAAACAAAAAAATAAAGAATTATCTTTTAATAACTTCTGCTGCTGGCTTCATATTTTTCCATGCAAGTTCAAACAAGTTTTCCATCGCGCTTGCAAAGAAAGGGGTGTTAACCCATATGCCAACATCATAAGTTGGATGAACTTCGGTGTCATCAAGAACCATGAAGATTATTTCCTTGCCGTCAACAATGCAGAATCTTGCCCTGTTGTCTGTGTGCCTAACTTCAACAAGACCCTGGACATCCTTCAAGGCAGGTAAAGTTTCTTTTGTGATTGGAGCAGCAACTCTTATTTTTACTCCTCTTTTCTTTAACTTTTCAAATGTTGGCTTAAGACCTTCCATTTTTCTCATAAATCCTTGGGAAGTTGTCATCAGAGTAACGCTTTCTTCTGCATTTCTGATGGTTAGCTCCAAATGATTATATAAGTTATGCCTTCCCCTCAATGAACCACTTAAGTCAGCTGGCTCAACTAATTCAACGCCTTGAGTATGTAACGTGCTTAATTCGTTTATAACGTCGGTGTTTTTTAAATCGGTTAGCTTCTTAATTTCGTCTTTTGCGTAAGATTCAACATTCTTCTTGACTCTTTCAACAACCTCTTTTGGAGGAACAGCTATGTATTTTATTGGCTTGCCTAATTTCATTATTACAAATCCTTTCTTTTCCAAAGACTCAAGAACATCATAGCTTCTGCTTCTTGGAACATTTGCTATGTCAGAAAGCTCGCCTGCTGTAGAAACTCCCCTGCTTAGCAGAGCAGTCCAGATTTTTACCTCGTAAAGGTTCAAGGAAAAGAACCTTCTCAATTTACTCAAAAACTCTTCTTTAACTATCATTTAAACACACCCCCCTTTTATTATTGGGTAGGGGATAAAAACAACTACTATTAATATGTTATTATTTTTAATCAGTTAGTAGTAATTTCATTATAAAATGGTAATTAGTTATCATGACTTACTAGTTATTACATTATATATAGAACTACTATTTAAATGTTTTGTATCCCAGCAGCTAAGCTACCCTATTCTTTGCCAGAACTTCAACAACTGAAGGGTCTGCCAATGTCATTATGTTGCCGTATTCTGTGCTACCTTCTGCGATTACTTTCAGAATTCTTCTCATTATTTTGCCGCTTCGTGTTTTTGGCAAATCGTCGGCAAATTGTATTTTATCCGGCTTAGCAATTGGCCCAACACTTTGTGAAACATGCTTTTTTAATTCTTCTTTTAGCTCATCACTCTTTTTAACTCCGCTTTTCAATGTAACAAAAGCATAAATTGCCTGCCCTTTTATTTCGTGCGGGAAAGGGACTATTGCGGCTTCTGCAACGGATTTGTGGCTTACTAAGGCGCTTTCAACTTCAGCACTTCCAATTCTGTGGCCTGCAACCTTTATTACATCATCAGTTCTTCCCATAATCCAGAAATAGCCGTCTTCATCAATTCTTGCGCTGTCTCCTGTCAAGTAAACTCCAAACTTTTCAAAATAAGTGTGCTTGTACCTGTCAGGATTGTTCCAGACTGTCCTCAGCATTCCGGGCCATGGATTTTTGATGACTAAGTAGCCGCCTTCGTTAACGTTTGCTTTAGTTCCATCCTCTCTTAAAACATCAGCAATAATTCCAAAAAATGGTTTTGTTGCAGACCCAGGCTTTAGTGGAGTTGCTCCAGGCAATGGCGTAATCAAAATTCCTCCTGTTTCGGTTTGCCACCAAGTATCAACAATTGGGCACCTTTTTTTGCCGATTACATTATGATACCACATCCAAGCTTCAGGGTTTATCGGCTCTCCAACTGTTCCTAATAACCGTAAACTGCTTAAGTTGGTTTTGTTTGGCCAATCATCACCTTCTTTTGCCAATGCCCTAATTGCAGTTGGGGCTGTATAAAAAATAGTAACATTGTATTTTTCAACAATCTTCCAAAATCTGTCCGGTTTTGGAAATGTCGGAGAACCTTCGTACATTACAACAGTTGCTCCATTTGACAAAGGGCCATATACGATGTATGAATGCCCTGTAATCCAGCCAATGTCAGCTGTGCAGAAATAAACATCATTGTCTTTTATGTCAAAAATCCACTTGAAAGTCTGATAGACAAAAAGCAAATATCCTGCTTGTGTATGCAGAATTCCTTTTGGCTTTCCGGTTGTTCCAGATGTATAAAGAATAAATAATGAGTCTTCGGAGTGCATGCTTTCCGGCTCGCAAAAATCTTTTATATCATCTTGGGAAACTAAATCATGCAGCCAAAAATCTCTATTATTTTGCATCTCAATTTTATTATTTGCTCTTTTGACCACAACAACACTTTTTATTGTCGGACATTCTTTCAAGGCAATGTCTGCATTATCCTTTAATGGGAAAACCTTTCCATTTCTAAAGCTGCCATCTGCTGTTATCAACAATTCCGCATTTGAATCTTGTATTCTGTCCTTTAACGCATCTGAACTAAACCCGGCAAATACAACAGAATGGATTGCGCCAATTCTTGCGCATGCAAGCATTGCAATAGGCAATTCAGGAATCATTGGCAGGTAAATTTCAATGACATGACTTCTTTTGGCACCTAATTTTTTCAGAACATTTGCAAACCTACAGACTTCCTTCAACAGCTGCTCATAAGTATATTTTTTTGTTTCGCCGGATTCAGATTCCCAAATGAATGCAATTTTATCCTTTTTTCCAGACTTTATAATCCTATCAAGGCAATTAAAAGAAACATTAAGATAACCTCCTTCAAACCACTTGAAAAAGCCCATGTCATTTCTCAAGACAATGTCCCATTTCTTGAACCATTCCAAATGATTTGCTTTTCCAGCCCAGAACGCTTCAGGATTTTCAACTGACTTCTTATAAATTCTAGAATATTCCTTCATGCTTTTAATATGAGAGCTTCTGTGGAATTCCTCGCTTGGAAAGAAAACCCTGTGCTCTTTGAGAATAGAATCTATGAATTCTGACATTATTCACCTCTTTTTTTGATTATAGGTTAGAATTCGTTTTTAAAACTTTTGAATCTATTTGACAAATTCAACATTTTCCATATTTTGAAATTCTTTGTCACATGTAAGAAATTTTAAATTGGTTTTTAATGAGATGATATAACCAACACAATCAGTGATTGACAAGTCCTTCTTCCTGTTCATGTACCTGAAATAAGTTGCTTCTGTTATTGTTTCTGGAGTTATCTCAACAATCTCGAAATTTCTTCCTTTAAACCACTCATCTACCCTATTTTTGCCAAAATTTCTTAAAAGAATTACATAAACTTCCCCGATATTAAGAACGCCCGTAATAATTTTAAAATGCTTGAAACAATCATAAGATTCAGCACCTTCTATCAGCTCAATTATGGCATATGTATTATGAAAATAAACCATTTCAGAATCCCAAATTGAAATCCCTGTCGACTTCCCGCATCAGTTTTTCAGTTGATTTCTTGAACTTGAGTGTGCCAAAAATATCCCTGCCAGTTGTAAATGGCTTTGCGTTTAGCATCAAAGTAACCTGCTGGTTTGGCTTTATATTATTGTCCCTGACTACTTCTTTCGGTATTATGACTCCTATTGAATTGCCCCATTTCTTTGTCTTGGCTTTTATTTCCATCATAAAAGTTATACATGTATAACTAATATAAAACGGTTTTAGTGACTATTCTTCGTCGTAGACAATAATATTTAAGTTTCCACCTTGCTTCAAGAATTCTTGCACTAAATTATCTTTTATCGTTACGTCTGATGCAGGTTCTGTTGGATCAATATGCCCCTTTCCGAATACTACAATTCCGATTCTCTGGTTTGATTTTTTCATATAATACAACATCTTTTTGACTGCATATTCATTTCTGGCAAAAAGAACAAATGAATTATGACTAATGTCTAATTTTAGTTTAGCTTGTAACATACACCATTCATCTATTTTATAATTATTTATTGGGCACATAGTAAAAATATTCTTGAACTTGTTTATGTAAGACGACTCTGTTGATAGAATAAGATTTTTATTAAATTTCTCTAATCCATAAAGTCTCTTCATTTTATAGCAAATATTATTTAAACTAGTAATATAATTTTTTAATAAATTATCTGCTTCTTCAGTTATAGATTCATTTAGCTTAGTTATATCTATAAACTGACTCATGCATTTAATCAGGTTTTCGCCAAGGTCTTTTAGACTCTCGTAGCCACCATTTTCGAATAAAGAATAGGTACAATCAAAAAAGCCATTAATATCATTTACTGGTATTTTAGCATTTAGAAATAAATTCCTTAAAGCCTGCCTGTATTTAAAATTAACAAAAAAATCTTCAACCAAGCGTCTAATAAGAGCTAGTGTATAAATCTGCAAGTTTTCATCTTCTAAACCTACTACGATATAATCTTTATGGTTTATCAAAAACTCTATTAATTTTACTTCTGCATTCAATAACCTGTAACCCCTCTTTTTATCTATTTCATGACCAGCCCAACCTTCCAGTCCTACAAAATTAAATCCAAAAAATCTTTCCAATAACGTTAATTTTCCCAATTCGATTGTAGGGCTTCCATGCACATCTTCTAAGATAATTATAACTGGTGCTTTGGGATTGTTAGAAATAACACTTCTTGTAGGCTTGAAATACAAATCTGGGTGTTGAGAAAGAGCATCATACAATTCTTGTCCAGTCATTTTTTTGTAATCTATTTTATTTTCTCCCTGCATTTCTTTCAACGGCTTTGCCATTGCAGTTGCTGATGTCATAGCGCCAAAACCCAGCCATTTTAGAAAACCTCTTCTTCCAATCTGTGATTTTGAAATTTCCTCAACGAAAGAATTTAGTCTTCCTCGGTCAATCAGGTTTTTTATAAGATTTGCTAATTGCAAAGCTTCGTTTTCATCAAGAGAGTTTATGCCTGTCTTTTTGCGAAAACGCTTGTCACCATTTACAAAACTGACTAAATTGCTGGAAAATAAATCTGTATTTGGATGGCCTTCTGTAAAAGCCTTAACAATTGGCTCTTCTAAGAAATTATTCCATCTAATCTTTTGTAGCTTTTCTTTGTCTATCATAAAAACAATTAAAATTTACATCTTTAATAATTTAACTTAAACCTTAAAATTGCGCCAATTCCGCCCAACCCATCCAGCCTTGAGCCTCCTTCATGCTCTGAACTGATAATGACAATATCTCCTTTTGTCTTATCTACAGTTTTCATAATATTTTCAATATCTTTGTAAAAATTTTCAGTTCTTGATTTTTGTATGAAAGAGTCTGTTATTAAAAGCTCCTTTATCGCACCCATTGAGGATGCTTTTTCAGTTTCCTTCAGGCCATATGCAAAAAGGTTGTTTTTTCCAATTTCGGCAAACAATTCTTCAACTTTGTTCATTTCATTAGCAGCCCTTTCCTGCTTCAAGGCCTGCCTTACCTCAGGCCTCTTGATGACTTCATCTATTCCATTTTTTGTTGCAGAAGAACATGTTGCAAGAATTATTTTTTGCTTTAAGTCATAGTCTTTTAGTTCATCCATCAAGTCCTCTTTCCAGAATGCAGGCGATCCAACGATAATTTGTTTTATTTGGTACCTATCAACATATTCCTTCATTTTATTTATTATTTTTAAATAGAAATTCTCTTTTTTTGTATTCTCTTCTCTCTTCTTTTCAACTTCGCCTTCAAAATGCGCAAGAATTTCGTAGCCATATTTCTTAAACAATGCAAAATAGGCCTCTTCTCGGTCAAGCACGCAAATAATCAATGATGATTTCTTTTCAGAGCAGGCTTCTTTTAGCTTATCAAACTGATACTTCAGCCACTGCTGCTTGATTAATGTAATTGCAGTATTATCATCAACATTGAAAGTGTGATGCTCTCCTAATGGAATATCTTCAGGCGCTTCTTTTATCACCCCTGAAACCCTTAATATATTTGTATATTTGCTAAACTCCACCTTTTCAACCTGAATCTTCAGGAAAACAGATTTTTTAGTTGCATCTTTTGATTTCTCTTCGTTTGAGGTTGCTTTTATTTTTCTGAAGGTTTTCCCGCTGACAAGGTCTTTTGGCTCTATGATCGTGCTAAGGTACCACAAGTCATCAAGGTTCTGTGTTAGAATTTTAGCTTCGCCTTTTTTAAGGTTAGAATGAATAAGCTTCATTTAATACATTAAATTCAGAACATAGAAAAAGCTATCGCTTTTATGGCTTCGGAATTTTGGGAATTCCAAAACATTTAAATATGTTTATGTTAATTTCTTTACAACAGTGTAGTTAAAACTATACTCACGGATAAAAATAATTACAATAGTTATCCGTTCGTAATATGTCGGAAATTGCAAAAATGAAAAATAAATTGTTACAATTTCCGAGCATGCTCAAAAATTCCATTATGTATCTGTAAATTGGAATTTTTGACAAGCAAAATCACATATCCATGCATAAAAATTTGCGTCATTTACTATATATGGAAAAAGTACTATGGTTCAAAAAAAAGGCAGATGCTTGAGAAAACGCTTTGAATTGCGTGAGAGAATGCATCGACAGTTAGCATTAAGCTTAAATTCGCGGTCAGCTCAGGGTGGCATGAACGCTGCCATATTAGTGGCTATAATAGCAGGCCTTATCATTCTTTATATAATATTTTTGCCAACGGCTGAAAGGGAAAAGATGATAAATGAGAACACAAAGACGCCTTCTGGAGAAAAATCAAATATCTTGCTTATAGCTAATCCTGGCATGTTAAGCACATCACAAGGATTAGAAGCGGAAAAAAGCATCCCAAACATATTTCTTGTTGAGACCACCAATGCGAAAGAACTTGAGAGGATAAACCCCTTCATAATAAGAAATGGGTGGTTTGACAAAAAAGAAAAGTCATTGGATTTTGTGCTTGAAGACCCTGATAACACAGACAATGTAGTTCTTTCCTTCACAACCAAAAAGAGAGGCGGAATCTTGACAATTAAACTGAACAACAATGTAGTTTTTGAAAGCGAACTGACAAGCGACTTGATTGAGCCAATTAAATTAAACAAGAAAATGTTCGGAAAAACCAATACTTTGGCATTTACTGTTTCTTCAGTCGGGCTTAGGTTTTGGGAAACAAATGAGTATAGCTTTGAAAATGCCAAGATAATCGGAGACATAACCGATACAAGCAGGCAGGAAAGCACAAACATCTTCACAATAAGCGAGTCAGAATATGTAAGCATGGACAAGGCTACGCTGAAGTTTATACCTTACTGCGGCAATGTAAATGACTTAGGGGCTTTGGAAATTTACATCAATAATAAAAAGCTCGTATCCTCAGTTCCAAACTGCGATGACCCTTACAGGCAAAGCATACCAAAGAGCGCGTTAAACGAAGGCGAAAACAACATAGTATTTAAAACAAACAAGGGCAGCTACAGCGTCGAGCAAATCAGAATTTCACTGGATTTCAAGGAGCCAAAGGTCAAGACATATTATTTTGAGATAAAAGGCAGCACTTTCAAAAAGATCCAAAATGGCGATAATGATGCATTATTAACAATAAAATTTGTAGAAGATAAAAAGCTCAAGCAGGCAAAGCTTGATGTGAATGGCCATATAGAAAGCATTGACACTTACAATATGGTATTCTCAAAAAATATCAATACTAAAGTATCGGAGGGCAATAATTTCATAAGGCTTGAGCCTTTGGAAGACTTGGAAATTGCCGAATTAAAGATTGAATTGACATAATATTTTTTAAGATAATTTCATTAAACCTAAAATTCAATAATAAATAAAAAATATATTCAACTAATTTTGACTAAAGTCAATTTTATCACATTAAATTGTTCAAAAAGAAGAGGTGGCTTGGGAAGAATTCTTTAGATGGATTTTTACAAACTCAAAAAATGAACTATAAACTTCAAAAATGATAAAATGGCCTTCTAGTGGAAGGAAGCGGAGAAGTGATAAAGTTACTGATGATGTTAGGGAAGAAGCTATGTTAGAAAATGAAGCAATAGACAAACTCAAAAAAGAAAAAAGAGAAGCACAAGTGGATAAAAAAATGAGGGAATTACAAGGTGAAGAAGGCTCAGAAACTGACCAAGAAGACTCGCAGGATGCAAAAGGAAAAGGAAAAAGCCCTATATACATCACTAATGTTATTGGCAACGCATCAAGCTCAAAATTCTGGCTATTTTTTATTGGAGTTGTTGCTGCGCTAGCTTTTGGATGGTATTATGACAAATTAAGAATAGCGCTTATATGGGTTGGTGTAGGATTATATTTTCTTTTTATAGCATATGGTTTAGCGGGAATCGTAAGGAAAGACACAACAAGATTTTGGGTGGGATTAGCGCTTCTCGTATGGATGATGGACATGGTTCCTCCAGATACATGGCTTATAGGGCCTTTATTAGGTGCACCATATGCGGGCTTTGAATTTCCGATTGACCAGTTATGGATAATAAGCTGGTCTTCTGTATTGACTTCGGGGTTGGTTTTTGCTCTTCTATATGTTAATATGATTTTTGATATAGTAAAAAAAGAGATAATGAGCTTTTTGCTCGGGTTTGCTTTCATATTAATCACCAATAATTTTATAGCCAGATTTTCCAGTTATTTTCCAAATTATCTAAGGCTTAACTTTACATTTTATGTGCCCCACTGGGCTAATATCCTGATTTTGTTTTTCATAATTGTCCTCGGAATTGTTGCATATGTTATGGACAGGAAATTTAGGAAAGAAGTCCCAAATTTCTTTACATACCTCTTTATGGTTTTTGTTTTTTCTTTTTTTTACATTTACAAAGGATGGATGAGTAATATCCGAGCAGTGATACATTTTATATTCATCATACTTTTTGGATTTCTCTATATAAAGCCAAAAGAATTTGAAAACCCGATTGCATGGCACCTTCTTATACCTGCATTGCTTTTAATTGACTTTTTTGGATATGGCTTATTATGGAATACAGATTATCCTTGGGTGAAATTCATTCCAATATTTGTCATTTTTGTCATAACATACTGCTATTATCAAACAGAAAATAAATACGCATTAGTAACTTTTATATTCCTTATTACGGTCATTTTGGTATTAAGCTTGGAGGCAACTGCGTATCAAGCCGCTGGAACTCTAGATTTTAAGCCGAGAGCAGGTGGCTCTGATGTAACAAAATTCTTTAGCACACTAGCTGATAAGACAAAAGACTTAATCCAAAACCAGCTCGAGCTTGCTACAGGAGGGTATTATCGAGGAAATGTTGAGAAAAATCGATATGAAAGCCTTGGAGTTTATTTTGCAAATGTAAGGGCAGCAGACCCAAGATTTTATGTAAACGAACCTATTACAGTTTGGGGCACAATAAGAAGCAAGACTTACAAGGATGTAGTAATAGTTAAGTTCAGCTGCTATAGGTGGGAAAATGACAGAAAAATCCTAGGGGATAAAATTATTCCGGAAAAAAAGCTTCCGTTTTTTACACTTGATGAGGTAGATACAGAATGCACATTTTTACCAAGCAAAGGGGCAAAGAATGTTAAGCCTGGTTCAAACATAGTTACAATGTCAGCAGAATATAATTTTGGAACTGACGCTTACCTTAAGACTTATTTCATTGACAGGGACCGGTTCAGGGCAAGCGCAAGAGAGGATATTGACCCGTTAACACAATTTGGAATAAAAGACAAAAGTCCTTTACCTATATTCACAAATGGCCCTGTTGAAATCGGAATAAAAGCTGGACCTTTGATTACTGTTAGCAAAGGCTATACAGTCAAGCCGACAATAGGCATATCATTATTCAATAGGAAAGAAATACAGGACAAAGACAAAAAAGTTATAACAAGATGGGACGGCACAATTAAAAACATAGCAGAGCTAATTTTGTTAACTCCACCAGGAGTTACAATAGATGGTTTGGATAAATGTAATGACAAATCGCTAAGTGATGAAGAAAGAAAATTAGCATGCCCTTGCAATGTGCCTTTTGTAGGATATGATGCTGACAAGTGTAAAAATACATGCAAAGAAAGCGTGTTAGACTCCTGCACAAATGCATGTACTGACGCTTACCTGAAAGAGGTTAATCCAGAAAGCTGTATTAAAGAGTGTGAAATATCCTCAAAGAACTGCGAATTGGAATGCATCCACCTATTCAATCCACAGGGTGATTCCACTGAAGAAGGTGCACCGAAAGTACCTGGAGAAGGATACCATGGATATGCTCTAGATGTTAATTCATTAACAGTAAAAGACATCAATAAAGATATTGATCTTCATAGAACATTTGAATGTAGGTTCACTCCAAGCGAGAAAGTGCTTGAAAAAACACCTATCACAACAAAATATTTTAGAGTAAGGGCAAGATACAATTATCTGACGGAAAATTCTTTCAGTGTTGCAGTTGAAAAGCCCCCAGAAGGCACACTTGGCTATGGGGCTGATTATTTAGTTAGGGATGATATAGGTAAAGTAGAAGGCGGAATGCTGAAAATAGAACCAGACGTTGAAATTCCTCTTTACTTATTGCAAGCATTAATTTACAAAGAAAGCAAAGAAATTCATTGCTGTGCTGAAAGCGGAAAGAACCACTATTTTGACTGCAAAAAAAGCGAGGACAAGTCATGCGGCGATGACAGGATATTAAAAAGCTTTGATGGCAGCAGTATTGGCATAATGCAAATTAACAAAAATGTAAACGCTCGTTTGGCCAGCAAAATATGTAAAAATGGGCAGACAATTTATGACAGGGAATGCAACATAAGAGTAGGAATAGAACTTCTTAGAAGAGGGATAATAAAATACAGAAATGGCATAGATGAAAATAGCCTTAAGAAAATTTGCTCTGGAACAAATACATTTGATGGGGTAAATCTATATGATAGATACAAAAGTTATGAGGGATTTGATGCTGTTTTGAGATCGTACATCGGATGGGGTTGCAGCATAGATAGAATTGCTGATTCTTGCAGGAAACTCGGCACATCATCACAGAGTAAATTAAATAATTGTATACGCGGCACAGTATTTTATGTTGAGCAAATACGTGAAATAGCAAATAAAATAGAGTCTGGAGCATTAACAGTTCCGTCAATACCTGAGTTTGAGGATTATGTAATAACGACTGAAGGTTCCTTGCAAGAATTTACCGAAAGTTCATTTCAAGGTCCAGATGAACAAATTCAAGGGCCCTTTCCAATTGGAGGTTCTTATAATTCAAATACTGGAATAATATTTTTAACCTGGCGTCCATCAAAGCGTGATGGGGTAACCGGCTATAAGATGATGATGTCTGTAGCAAACAATCCTTATGCAGACCTTTGCACAATCAATGCTGATGGCAACAGCGGCCAGTATTCGTGTTCAGGCCATACAAATGCCACTGTCGGTGTTCCCTACAAATACAAATTGTATGTCATAACAAAAGACAATCAATTTCTTGACGGAACTTATTCAATAACTCCATAAAATGAAATTAAAAAATTTATATATAATTCTGAATTTGATTTTTTTAATTTTTATTGCAAGCTGTGGTTCTGTATCAACTCAAAACAAGCAGGATGTAGATGTCCATGTTGGCTATAAGGGGCTGACAATTGAGTTTGTCAAAAATACTCCACCGCCAAGAATCTTTGAAGGTGACACATTTCCGGTTTACCTAAAAATTAAGAATAACGGCGCTTATAGCATCAAAGACAGCAAGGCAATTGTGAATTTAGGGGTTGAAAAGGATTATACTTTACAAGTTGTCCTATTGGAAGGATCAAGGATACAAAAAGCTGAAGGCGAGAATGCAGCTAAATTCAGCCTGGATGGGAAAAGCAATATAAATCCAATTGGTGATGAAGATGTTATCAGCTATAATGTCAAGGCAGGGAAAATTGACCCTCAAAGCGAAGCGCACCCTTCTACCGTCACAGCAACTTTATGTTATCCTTATGAAACTGTTTTGAGCACTGGCGTTTGCATTGACAGCGATATAAGCAATTTAAGGCCAGGGAAAAAAGTCTGTGAAGTTAGGGATTTAGCTCCAAGCGGAGGGCAAGGCGCGCCTGTTGCAGTAACAAAGGTTGAAGTCAGTATGCTTCCGACTCAAGCTAATGATAAAGAAAAATCAATTCAAAAAATAATACCCCAATTTTTGATTTATGTTGAGAATAAAGGAAGCGGGCTCGTTATAAACAGCGCAGCTGTTGGGGAATTTTGCACAAAAAGCGAGGCAAAGCACGAAAATCTTAACATTATTTATATTGACGCAGAACTTTCAGGAGAAAAATTATATTGCCAGCTGGAAACAAAGAAAAACATTCCTGGCCACATAAAGCTCAAGGACAAGAAGGATATTGTCAGATGCACATTAGAAAAAGGAATTGAATCAACAGATACTTATTTGTCTCCTCTTAGAATAACGCTTACTTATGGATATACACAGTCGATATCAGCAAATTACTTCATACAAAAAACAGTGCAGGACAGGGCACGCTGATTTTAATAAGAAAACTTTAAATAGAAAAAGCCCAGGAAATTAAGTGATTAACTTGAAAAAAAATCTTTTCTTAATATTATCATTGATTTTAGTAATTTCAATTTCTGCGTGCGGCAGATCAAGCGGCTCAAAAAAATCTATAGAAGAAATTAGAACAGGAACGCAAGGAATATCGCTCACGTTTCTGCCAAACAATCCGCCTGATGTAGTGCATGCAGAGCCAAGATATAACACTTTCGACATTACAATGGAACTAAGGAACAATGGAGCTTATCCGCAGCCTGATGAAAATAATGAACTTGGGCTTAATGTATATTTAAGCGGATTTGACCCAAATATTTTGCAAATAAAACCAAAAGAAAGAACAACTGATATTATCAGTTCTTTGCAAGGAAAAAGCACTATTAACCCTTATGGCGGCCTTGATTTGCTGAGCTTTCAGGGCACAATCGACTTGTCCAAATTAAATGTGGAAAAATATGAGCCAACCTTAATGGCCACAGCATGCTATAATTATGAGACAACAGCAGGGCCTCAAGTATGCATTGACCCTGATCCATACTCAGAAATTAAAACTAAAAAAGTTTGCGAAGTCCAGGATATAAAATTATCAAGCCAAGGCGCTCCTGTTGCTGTTACAGAAATAGCTGAGGAGGCGCTTGCAGAAAAAACACGGTTTAAAATCACTGTAAAGAATGTTGGAAATGGGGATGTTCTTACAAGAGAAGCTATTAATAAAATGTGTAATCCAAATGTGGGAGAAAAGGGAAAAAAGATAGGACGGGAAGATGTTGACAGAGTGGAGTTAGTTGGGGCATATATAGCAAATGAACCTTTATTATGCGGACCATTTGTTAATATTGTTGAAGAAAAAACTGGTATTATAAGGCTGATGAACGGAGAGGGTTTTGTTATATGCAAGCTTGAAAAAGGAGGACAGAACGGCTACAGCCAATATGCTAAGTCTTCTACATCTTTTACTACGCCCCTTGTAGTCAAGATTAGGTATGGTTACAGAAATACTGTTCAAAGAAAACTAATCATAAAAAAAGAAGCTGGAGCCACAATGCCAGATATACCAGGTAGTATTCCTAGAGAATATGAGTATACATGAACAATGAATTTGAACAAAAACAGAAAACTTTATATACCAATGTCAAAATAATTAAATCATAATAAAGAGGCAAAAATGAATAAGAAGTATTATGCCATTGTATTGCTTGTATGCTTGGTTCTTTTAGTGTCTGCCTGTAAAAGAAGCGGGGCATCTACTGGAAGCGCTCCCAGAACACCTTTTATTGGGGGGACAGCTGGATTAACAATTAATTTTGAAAAAGATTCCCCACCTCCTGAAGTTACAGATGATGAGTCATTTAGTTTTAATGCAATAGTCAGATTGAAAAATGACGGCGAGTTCAAGGTTAATAAAAATGATGTTAGAATCAATTTAGTTGGTTTCGACCCTGCTGATTTTGGGCATTCTTTTGATGATACAAGGGAGAAAATACCAGATGATGATCTGGGTTCAAAGAAAAGGGATGCTGAAGGAAATATACTTGAAGGAACAACAACCTTTGCAACATTCCCCAAGGGAGGTAGAGAATCTTTTGTTCCAAGAAAATTCAGCGGCAATACAGAATTTACATTCAGGGCAGATGTATGCTATGCTTATAAAACAGAGGCCAACACAAAGCTATGCATCTTGAAGGATATGATAAACATAAGAGATGACAGCATCTGCAGGCCAAGCGGAACAGGTACAACAGGAAGGGCAACATATAGCTCTTCAGCTCCTGTTCAGGTCACAAATTTCCGGCAAAGCGTTATTGGAAAGGACAAGATTTCATTTACATTTGACATAGTATTAAGCGGAAATCTTGATATTTTCTGGAGCAAGGACAAAAGAACTCCTTCATCAGGATTTGACCAGGCATGCCCAAGAGATCCGCGAGCAAGAAGAGAAATTGAAAACAGCGTTGGAGTTGAAATAACGGAAATACCAACTGACCCAATATTTGCAGGTGACCTGAAATGCGGATTAGATCAGGATTCAAATGGTGTTGTAAAGCTAATTACTGGAAGAAGAACTATAACATGCACAGTAAGCTTGGTTCAGGACAGGCTTGACTTGGAAAAGACTGTGGGCATCAATTTGTTCTACAACGTACTTGACAACAAGGAAACTAAAGTCTTAATCAAGCACTTGGCTGATACCGGTTAATTATTTTTGATTTTCTGATTTTTTACTATAACTATTTATTGTTAAAAAGTTCAATTGAATTTTATTATTTTGTTAAATTAGGATTTATTTGAAATTGCTCTATTGTTTACAGAAAAAAGCACTAAAGTCATAAACTAAGGGAAAAATTGATCAAAAAAATTATTTTAATTAAATAAAAACTACTTACTTCCTACCAAGACAAACTGGCTTAAGAGGGCTTCCAACTGCACAAACTCGTCAGAGCCTTCTGTCATTCTAAACTCTATTTCACCACATTTTTCTATCAGAATCATCTTGGATTTGTTGTCTGTGCTTAAATCCAGAATTTCCTTTTGTATTTGCTTTATTATGTCAATTCCTGCCAATCCATAGTTTAGCATTAAGTCAAGCAGTTTGTTTCTTGCCTCAATGAATTTGTTGCTTAAAGCTAACTCCAGAACTTCCCTTATTTCCTTCGGCTTTGCTATAGAAGCCATTGAATGGACAAGGTCTTCTGTAATGTGGTCTGCTATTGCACTCGAGCTTTGCAGAATGTTTTCCAGCTTTCTGCAGTCTCCTTCAGAAATCTCGTATAATGCATCTTTTGCAGCTTCATCAATCTTGATTTTCTCATTTTCTGCAACTTTTTCTATTATTGCAAAAATATCCTTCTTGTCCAATTGCTTGAACCTGAAAACAACGCACCTGCTTTGAATTGGCTCGATAATTTTTGAAGAGTAGTTTGCTGACAAAATAAATCTGCAGGTTTGGGTGTAGTTCTCCATTGTTCTTCTCAATGCCTGCTGTGCTTCTCTAGTTAAGGCGTCACATTCATCTAAATATATAATTTTAAAAGGAACATTTCCTATGGCTCTTGTCCTTGCAAAATCTTTCACCTTGTTTCTGACAACATCAATGCCTCTTTCATCAGAAGCATTCAATTCCAGAAAATTCTGGTGCCATGCGTCTTTGAAAAGCTTTTTCGCAATTACTAAAGACAAACTTGTTTTTCCCACTCCAGCAGGGCCTGTGAATAATAAATGTGGCAGGTTTTGCTGCTCAACAAAAGCTTTCACTCTTTTGACTATCTCTTTCTGGCCTTTTATCTCAGAGAAATCTGATGGCCTATACTTTTCAGTCCAAAGAGCATTTTGCAGTTCCATAAACTTCAGAGAAGGAATCAAATATCGTTTAAAAAGGTATTTGTAATGTTTAGAATTAAATTATATCTTCTTCAGCGACAACCATAAAATCTCCAACAGCAATGACTGCACTGAAAGGTATCAGGATGTGACCTTCTTTGTCTTTTTCAAGCTCTAGCTTCTCTGTGTATGAAGTAGGGTTGTGAAGAACCATGTGTATCAATTCGCCGCTTCTTGTCTCAAAAATTATGTCTCCGACTTCTCCAAACCTTTTGCCTGCTTTGCTTACAACGGTCTTACCAATCAATTGCTTTGAGAATTTTTTATCTTCTTCTGGCATTTTATTCCCTCTGGAGTTAATACTAAAACTTTATACAGCAAGTTATATTTAAATGTTGCGAAAATGGAAAGCATTTTCTAACATTTACGCTTGAAAATTGAAGATTTTCTTTGTTTAAATGTTTTGGAATTAATAAATCCCAAAGGTCAAAAAAACGAAGTTTTGAGGAATTTTTATTTTATAGAGACTTATCATTGACATGGAATTCTAATCTTCAACAAATTACTTACTTCTTCTTCATTGTAGCAAGTCTCTTTTAAACCGCAGCTTCTACATTTATTTTCATTATTGCAAAAATCTGGAAGTTCCTTGCTTTCAAGCAGAGATATAACTTCGTTTACTATCTGCTTTACTTCTTCCTTCATAAACGGGTTTATTGCAATATGCCTTTTTTCCTTTGAGTCAAGGTAAAAAACAAATCCCTCTTTTATTGGCTTGTTGAATTTTTCCTGTAAAAGCAAGGAGTAAGCTGCAATCTGAATTCTGTGAGATGGCCAAACCCCGTCTTTTGGCATTTTACCTGTTTTTAATTCAAAAGGCACGCAGTCTGTCTCGTAAACATGAACCTGATCTATAATACCCTTTAATTTCAATTCTTCTGAATCAACCCTTAGCTCTGAAATAATCTTTGGAGTTAACTTTTGCCACAATTCTTCTCCAAAGATATTGTTTGCTTCCATGAAATTGAAGATATTGGTTGCCCTTATCGATGACTCTTCCAAAATAAATGGAAAAGATTTCTTATATGCCTGTAACATGTTGATGTTCACTTCATCCAAGCGCTTTTTGTTGTTTGCCAATACTTTTCTCAGAATTTGAAGGTATTTTTGCTTGTAAATATTCTGCAGCTCTTCTAACGATAATTTTTTAATTATTGATGTTACAATCTCTTCTTCCTTTTTGTTTATATTGTCATAAGTCTCGTGCCTTATAGTGCCCATCACCAAGCTTTCCTTCGGCGGCTCTTCCAAAAGCAAGACTTTCTCAAGAAACAGCTTTCTGGAGCAATATAGATAAGATGACAACAAAGAGACAGAGATTTTCATAGGATTTTATTGAATGAATTCGTTTAAATAGTTTGCGTGAAGATGTCCAGTGGTAAATAACCGCAATCTTTATATTCTAAAACTTAAAGTAACTTGTAGATGAAAGAGGGAGCTTATATAGGAGCTATAGTGGCTTTTTTTGTGTTTATGTTACTGCCAATTTACGGCGAGAATGGCGCGCCTGCGAGCATAATACCAACTGGTAATGTTGTTTCCAACACTGGCTCATTCAATGTTTATGTCAGCAATCTTCCTTTCAGCATGATTATTTTCTTTGGGTTGGAAATACTTGGCGTTTCGCTTGGAATAACTGCGCAGATGGTTTTAAGAAGGTCTTCTAATAAGAGTGAAGTAGCTGTTAATTCTGAAAAAAAATAGTTTTTAATTATAATAAATTGGTGAACCCGAGTGATATGGCAGGAAAGCGAGGGTGAGCACTAAATATTGTGCGAAGCACGGATTAACTTTGAATAAAATTTCAGCTAAAGTTATTTTTTAGTTATTACATTTAGCTCTACTTGCGCTTGACAAAAGGCCCATTCCAATAAAATAATGAAAATTATTGAAAATACTAAGAAAATATTCTAAAATTTAAATTCAAAAAATAACAAATCTAAACCTTTAAATATCAATAAAAAAATTAATTCTTTATGGATGTAGAAAGCAGATTTGAGCTTATAGGGCAAGTTGGAGAGGAAATTGTAACAGAAGAAGAGCTTCTAAATTTGCTGAAAACAAAAGAGCATCCAATTGCCTATGATGGATTTGAACCCAGTGGGATAGGAGTGCATATTGCGCAGGGAATTCTAAGAGCCATTAACATCAACAAGATGACAAAAGCAGGCATCAAGTTCAAG
Organism: Candidatus Woesearchaeota archaeon; assembly: GCA_023266475.1. Lineage (GTDB taxonomy): Archaea > Nanobdellota > Nanobdellia > Woesearchaeales > GW2011-AR4. The sequence continues at coordinate 20,665 of JAHFQA010000020.1, forward strand.
ATGCTTGTTGCAGACTGGCATGCATGGGCAAACAATAAGATGAGTGGAGATTTGGAAAAGATACAATTAGTTGGAAAGTTCATGATTGAGGTATGGAAAAACTGCGGGATGGACTTGAAAAATGTGGAATTTATCTGGGCAAATGATTTTGTTAAGGAGCCTGAATACTGGAAAAAAGTCATGCAGGTCGCAAGGAACTCAACAGTAAAAAGAATAACAAGGACTGGCCAGATTATGGGAAGAAAAGAATCTGATGTGCAGCAGGCTTCTCAAATACTGTATCCATGCATGCAGTGCGCTGATATTTTCCAGCTGAAAGCTGACATAACACAATTGGGCACGGACCAGAGGAAAGTAAACATCCTTGCAAGAGAGCTTGGAACTTCTTTAGGTTACTGGAAGCCAATTGTTGTATCACACCACATGCTAATGGGACTTGGAGAGCCGCCAAAGGAAAATGATGAAGACAGAATATTGAAATTAAAAATGTCAAAAACTAACCCAGAGCATGCAATCTTCATGAATGATTCAGAGGAAACTATTAAAAGAAAAATCAACAAGGCTTACTGCCCTACAAAGATTGTGGAAGAAAATCCAATGCTCGAGTATTGCAAATTCCTTATTTTCGAAAAATTCAACACTTTTGAAATTAAGAGGCCTGAAAAGTTTGGAGGAGATTTAGTTGTTGAAAATTATCAGGAATTGGAAAAACTGTATTCCGAAGGGAAAATTCACCCAATGGACTTGAAAAACGGCGTTTCTTTTTACCTGAATGAAATGGTTAAGCCAGTAAGGGAAAGCTTTGAGAGGGATGCGAAGCTGGAAAAGTTATTGGAAACTATAAAGAAGTTTGAAGTAACGAGATAGGTTAGCTTGAAAATATTATAGCTATATCACTAAGTAATTTCTTCTGTTCCGGAGTTAGTTTATTTTTATGTTTTTGAGAAATATTTTCAACCCGATTTGCTATAAATTTTAGTTTGACAGATTTATGAATCTCTTTTAAGTTATCTACAATAGACTCGCTTTTGATTAAAATTTTTTTATTCAAATAACAAGCAATTTTGTGACCCCATTCTTCAGAACAAAAAATGTATTCAACAATTCCAAGGAATGTACCAAGTAACCAACCAAGATGGCGGGCAACCTCTTCAAGACTTTTTTGATCATTTTTGGAAAATAATACTCCGATATCTGGGGTAAAGATTAAATTATTAATAAAATCTCTATTTATTTCAACGAAAGGCCTATCTTTATCATAAGGGGGTAAATTTACCCAACGAGATTTATCTCTTTCAAATTGATTATATACTTCTTGATATTTAAATACAAAGTTTTCTGTAAAATTATTCAATACTTTATTATTTGGATTTTTTCCAATATCCTTAAAAATCTCCAAGAAGTCTTCTACTCCAGCTTTTAAATCCTTATCCTCCTTAAACCATTCTTCACTCATAAATTAATATTTCTGAAACTTGTATATATATATCGGTTTTATCAAAAATAATCTAAGGTTTAACCGAAAATCTTAAATATGTGTACACATACCCATAC
>JAHFQA010000021.1 GCA_023266475.1 Candidatus Woesearchaeota archaeon
ATTATCCAAACAAGTGGAGTTTTTGCTCAGGTTATGTAAAGGAATTTGAATCAGCAGAAAATTCTGTTTTGAGAGAGATAAAAGAAGAAACTGGATTAGATGCAAAAATCGTCAAAAGAGGCAAGCTATTCCAGAAAAATGACAAAAGCAAAGAAAGAAGTTGGGTTATAATGCCTTTTCTTTGTGAGGTCAAATCAAAAAACGTAAAACTTGACCATGAAAATGTTGAATTCAGATGGATAAACTATAAAGATATAAAAGATTATCAAACAGTTCCTGGACTAGAGAAAGATTTAAAAGTATTGGGATTAATTTAAACTGTATGCCGCAAAAAATATTTCTGGGTACAGATCATGCAGGCTTTAAGCTAAAAGGAGAGATTGAGAAGTACCTCTTAGGCCAGGGATTTAATGTTAAGGATATGGGGGCACATTCTCTTGACTCTGATGACGATTATGTTGACTTTGTTGTGCTTGTGGCGAAAAAAGTTGCAGAAGACCCTGATAAAAATAAGGGCATAATTCTTGGAGGCTCAGGGCAAGGTGAAGCAATTGCTGCCAACAAAATAAAAGGGATAAGGGCTGCGGTATATTATGGTGGAAAGGCAGAAATTATAAAATTGTCACGATTGCACAATAACGCAAATATCTTATCACTTGGTGCGAGATTTTTGTCAAAAGAAGAAGCTCTTGATGCAGTGAAAATCTGGATGGAAACAGGATTCAGCAACGAGGATAGGCATATAAGAAGAATTAAAAAAATAAATAACATTAAGCAATGAAATGCAATTCATAAATTATTCTTTTGCTTCCCTAGTATCTTTTTTTGGCCTATTGATAGGAATATTTCTGCTCAGAATTGCCCCTGATGAGCAAAAGCCATTAAAACGTTATTTTATTTTATTAAGAAGAATTATATTAATCTTAATCTTCATTTTTTTGCTTTTTTATTATTTCAGCAGCATATTCTATTTATCTTCATTGGTGGCGTTTTTTTTGTTTATGGTCTTGATTGAATTTAAGGTTAAAAATATGCCGAAGAATTCTTTAATCACGTCCAGCGCATTGGGAATATTATTTTTTCTAAGCTCAAAAAACATTAATCTTTTTGCAATAGTATCTGCCCTGGCATTTTTATATGGATTGCCAACTGCATCCTTGATTTATAATAAAAAAGAAAAAAATCATTTTACTGTGGTTATTAATAATATAGGGTTTTTAATTATGTCAAATGTGTTGTATTTTCTCTAACTGCCTTTTTAATTAAACTACCATTTCTCATTCCTTATCTTAAGATAGAAGGCAAGATGATTAACGATAATATCCAAAACAAAGCTCAATAATAACGACACGATGAATATACTTAAGCTCAAATCAAAAATTGGAATGATAAAAACTAATGATCCGATTACAAAATCCATCTGGTCAAAGGGAATAAACTTGTCACCAGGCTTAATTCCAGCTCTTCTCTTGACAAAGCTTTTAATCAAGTCTCCTATTAGCGCGCCAAAGCCCATTAAGAACCCAAACAAGAGCCAGCTTTCATAATTGAGAAACGATACGTTTCTGAATAATTCCGTTTTGTACAAGATATATTGCATATAAGCAATGGCAATTGCAAATACTACTCCAAAAATAAGCCCTCTAAAAGTTTTGTTTCCACCAAGGACTGGCTTGTTTCCTATTTGCTTGCTGAAATCTATAGGAAAAGCGAATAATTTAACCCGTTTTACTATAACAGGAGCCATATTGGCAAAGTATGCCGGAAGCATTAAGTAAAAGCATTTAAGTATAAAGATTGCAAAAGATTCTGCCATGTAAAATAATTTTAAATATAAATTTAAATAGTTTTGCATATGATAGATTTTGTAATGATAAGTATCATAATCCCGGCATGGAACGAAGAGAAATCCCTACCAAGATTGCTGAAATGCATTAAAAAACAAACTTACAAGAATTATGAGATTATTGTGGCAGACGCCAATTCTAAAGATAAAACAATAGGAATAGCGAGAAGCTATGGCTGCAGGATTGTAAAAAGCAAAGGGTCTCCTGCTGTCGGAAGAAACCTTGGCGCAAAAGTGGCTAAAGGTAGCATTCTATTATTTATGGACGCAGATGCATTAATAGATAATAACTTCCTTGAGAAATCAATTGCAGAGTTTGAGAAAAGAAATCTAGATGTTGCAGGATCCGGCTTATGCTCTTCAAATGATGAAATTGTAGACAAAATTTTTATTGGAATTTTTAATTTCTGGAATTGCTTGGCCCAGTACTTTTTTCCCACTGCGTTTGGGCCAGGAATATATTGTAGAAGATGGCTGCATCAGAAAGTTAAAGGCTTTGACAAAGTAATAAAATTAAATGAAGATATGGATTATGTGAGACGATGCGGAAAACTGGGAAAATTCAGGATGCTTAAAAATTCAAAAGTCATATTCTCAATGCGAAGATTTGAAAATGATGGAAGATTTAAGACCGGAATGAAGCTCCTGCTTTCTATTTTATACAGGCTGTTTTTTGGCGAGATAAGGGCAAATATTTTTAATTACAAATCACGAGTTAAAAGGCAATAAGATTTTGCTTTAATTGGAATTTTTCAGAAAATTATATAAGCAATTATAAATTTTGTGCAAAGATGCAGTTCAAATTTAATGTTCCAAATAAAATAACAATTATAAGAGTTTTGATTATTCCATTATTTGCTGTTGTTTTGCTGGCAGATATTCCATATAAGAATGAATTGGCAGCTTTTATTTTTGCAATGTTGTCTGTATCGGATTTTCTAGATGGCTATTTTGCAAGAAAGAAAAAACAGGTTACAGAGATTGGCAAGCTAATAGATCCAATTGCTGACAAACTTCTAATTTCAACTGCGCTGATTTTCTTGATTGGCAATGGAGTTGACTTGTGGATGGCTGTTACAATTATCGCACGAGAAATAATCTTAACAGCAATAAGGATTTATCTCCTGCCTATGAAGCTTGTTGTTCCTGCAAGCAATTTCGGCAAGGCAAAAACTGTTGTGCAGAGCATTGCAATTGTTACTGTCCTTCTAAAGCTGCCATTAAGCTGGTATGCAATGCTTGTTGCAGTATGGCTGACAGTGGTGTCTGGGATAGAATACCTTGTCAGGATAAGGAACTTGACTGGGAATAAAGTTGTAAATACGCCTAACCTTATAACTTTATTCCGTTTTTTGTTGATAATTCCTTTCGTATATTACCTTTCAAATTCAAAAATACACATTTCCTTGCTGATTTTTGGTGTAATAGCCCTAAGCGACAAGCTTGATGGGATCTCAGCAAGGCTTATGAACCAGAAGACGGAATTGGGCAGCGCATTAGATGCGTTTACTGACTGGACTTTGATATTAATTAGCTTTATTTTGCTTGCTATAAGGAAGAAAATTTATATAATATGGTTTATTTTATTGATTTTGCCTTCATTGATAAGCGGCACAATGAAGATCATTTATGCAAAAAAGCAAAAAATTGTGCCTGTAACTTTTATAGCAAGGTTGAGCGTCGGGTTGACTTATGCAACAATAATATCTATTTTGATTGATTTCGAGTATTTTTTTTACCTGCTGACAGCAACTGTTATTTCGGTGTATTTCGCAATGATTGTTTATGTTATCAAGACATTGAGGATTCCAAAATCTTCATCAAGGAAAAAAGCGTCAAAGGCCTAGGGCAATTTTTTAATCCTGAAAGAAGAAACCATTAATATCCCAAGCACAAGATAAATGTAAGGGAAAAACCTAATTTCTATGTGAAGCAAGTTGCGTGCAAAATAGGCAAGGGGTATTATGATTCCATTCAGAGTTATAGGCATACCTTGAAATTCTCCTCTTAAATCCATTATATTGTACCTTGCGAGCCTCAGGATGCCGCAAAACAGAAAAACTGTAAATGAGATAATCGCCAATGGGGTTTGTATTAGTGTAAATCCAAATATTGCAGGCGCAACTCCAAAAGACACAGTGTCTGCCAAAGAATCAAGCTCCCTTCCAAAGTCATTTTGCTGGCCCATTGCCTTTGCAATCTTTCCGTCAAGATAATCAGAAACTACGGCAAGTATCAATAAAATACTTGCTGTGGCATACCACCCCTTTACAGCAAAAAGTATGCTTATTATGCCAAAAATTACATTAGTCAATGTAAAGACATCGGCAAATTTCAAAAGCCTTGTAATCTTGAATTCATCAAAGTCTGTTTTCCTCTTTCTTAACCTGAATTCCGACTTGAACAATGATTCAATTCCTGAAGTCATGGTCATGACTATCGCTATCCATATTAATACCCAGTCAAGATTACCCATAATCACTGGAATTAATGCAATTATCTGAAAAAATAGGCTTATCTTTCCAAGTGCAGTTGGCTTGAATTCCCTTCTTAAGTCTCTGTAAAATAAAATTGAGCCGATTATTACAGTCAATAAATCCCTTGCAAGAAAAATCAGCATCACCCAAAACGGCAGCAAATTTCCAAATACAAGTGAAATGGCAACTATATTGACTAAAAACCTGTCTGCGAAGAAATCGAGAATAGATTTAATTAATGATGTCTCAATTCTTTTTTTTATTAATCCCTCAAAAAAAGCAATTAGGGCAGTTGCGATAAAGAAAACTCTCGCAATATCATTCCTTGCATTAAGAATTAAAATCCCAACAACAAATGCAAGCACTATCCTTAAGAGAGTGAGAGCAAGAAATAACTTATCCCTTTTTATTTTCATTTCTCATTTCTCGCATGAATAAACAAATGCAGGTGGCAAATTTAATGGTACAAAACTCCGGTTTACTCTGCTAAAGTTAGATTCAAGCAGTTTGCTTATGCCATTCGTATATTGGAAAAGTATAAACTTGCCATTTTCTCTTAGGCAATTCCGGACTTCATTTAGTATTTTTCTCTTTTTTGCGTCTGAAAAATTTTTGAATGGTAATCCAGATACAATACAGTCAGCTTCCTGTATCCTGAATTTTTTTAAGTTGTTTCTCACTTTATCAGCACCTGCATTAATAATAACAAGTCTCTTGTCAGTAATGTTTTTTGAAATGTACCTGCAGAATTTTTTATTTATCTCGAAGCAAAAAACTCTTGTGCTTGTGCCAGCATTATTCAGAATTGCTTTTGTAAATGTTCCTAATCCAGGACCGAGCTCAACAATATTTTTTGATTTTTTGAAGTCAATGTTTGTCACTATTTTGCGCGTCAGAAATTTTGAGCTAGGTGCCAAAGAGCCTACCTCTTTCGGGTTTTTTATAAAATGTGACAGTATCAACAAAGAGTCTTTCATTTTAAATTAGCAATTATTGATTGGCCAGCCTTGACTTTGTCATTAAGCTTGACTTTCAGACCCACCCATTTTGGAATAATTAATGTTGTCTGGCTTCCCAACGAAATCATTCCGATTTTTTCACCTTTATTAACTTTTTGATTTTTCTTAACTGTGCAAATTATTCTTCTTGCAAGAAAGCCTGCAATCTGCACGACTTTAACCTTGAAATCTTTGTTTCTTATTAGTATTTCGTTTTTTTCATTTTGAAGGCTTTTTTCCATATCAAAAGCCATGAAAAATGTGCCTTTTGAGTGCTTTATTGATTCTATAATACCATTTATTGGGGTCCTGTTGATATGGACATCAAGAGGGGACATGAAGATTGAGATTGCATAGCATTCATTCGCCACATCTTTTGCTAATGTCTTTATTTTCCCAAGAATTCCTTTTTTTATCGTTATTTTATCTTTTGAAGTATCTATGATGCTTATTACTCTTCCGTCTGCCGGAGATACTATATTGCTGCCATTTGGAATAGTTCTTTGAGGATCTCTGTAGAAGTTAATCAGGAACAAAACTATGAGTAAAATTACTATGCCAAAGATTATCCACAACATAAGAAAAAAGTTTGGCTGGCTTAATTTAAATGTTTCCTATTCCAAATCCTCAATGCTTTATTGTTATAAATCAAAATTCCTAATGAGACTACAACAAGAATCATGCCATATACTAAATGCTTTATGTGTGAGCTTTCACTAAAGCCAACTCTTGCATGGAAAGCATGAGGCAGAAATGCAAGAAAAAATCCTATTGCTAGCAATATTGTAGATATAATGTCAATTAGCTTGTTATATCCTAAAAAATTGCTTTGCGATTTTTTGGGCACAAAAAACTTCTTTGAAGTTTTTTCGTGTTTCATAAAATATAAAAAAAAGAAAAAGAGATTTACTCCTTTACTCCAAATGAAACTCCAAGGCTTACAACTCCTACAGCAATGTGCAGGTAGCTTATGGCTGCGTTTATGCCGAAGATGCTTGCCAATAACCCACCGTCAAGTCCTTCTGCATACCAAAGAAGTCCGACAACAAGGGCTATTATTCCTACCCACATGTTTGTTGCCTTTGCACTCTTCATGGACAACCAGATAATCAAGGCTCCACCTACAAGGTGCAACAAGTCTTGTGCCACGTTAACTCCAAAAATTCCCAATATAGGTTTGTTAACAAAACCCACTAATCCTAATAGGACCAGCACTACACCAATAATCATACCATATGTCTTTTGTACATCTGCGATATAGACCACCTCCATGGTTTATAGTATTCTTTTTGATATGGATATTTAAGCTTTTCGTAGAATTATATACTGTAGTATATAGGTAAACATTCTAGCGTTATTATTTTTCAATATTGAAAATAATATATCAAAAGATTTTTAATTATGGAATAAATACTAAAATATAATGAGCCACACTATTATAGATTGCTACACAGACGAGCCTGCGGGCTTAGGAGTTCCGCCTTATCTTGGGACTTATCCTAGGTATATTGCTGGCTATCTAAATAAAGATGTAAATTACTTGACAATAGATGACATAAGATTATGGAAAAGACATAACGGGCAAATAAAAGTCACAAAAATATCACAAAAAACTGATATTACTACTTACAATTTGACTATTAATTTTAAAGATGTTAAAAAAATATTGGAAGATACTGATACTTTAATTGTTGTTCTTGGTGTTCATGTGCCTGGAAAGTACCTTTCTGCTGTGCCTGGAACTTTGAATGAGATAATTCCAATGATTCAGGAATTAAATTGCAAGAAGATTTTGACAGGCCCAGCTGTATTTGGCACGCAGCTATACGGAGGCAAATTTTATGAGAAAGCTGACCTTTCTGTTTTTGACAAAGTTGATTATTCAATGTTTAATTTTTTGTATAAAGATGTTAAAGAATATTCCATTAAAGGGGCTTCTATTATAAAACAAATTCCGGATTACAGGATGATTGAAATAGAAACAGGCCATGGCTGTGACATTGGAAAATGCTCCTTTTGCACGGAGCCGATTAAGAACAGAGTTGAGTTTCGTGAAAAGGAAGATGTTTTGAATGAGGTTATTGAGTTTTACAGGCTTGGAGCTCGATTTTTTAGATTAGGAAAGCAAACTTGCTTTTACACACTGCCTTACGCTGTTGAATTGTTGAAAGAAATAAATTCTCATTGCCCTGAAATAAAAGTTCTGCACATTGACAATGTCAATCCTGTAAAAGTCGTGATGGATGGAAAAAACGACTTTGAAATTACAAAAGCGATTGTAAAATATTGTTCTTCTGGCAATATTGCTGCTTTTGGAGTTGAATCATTTGACATTGAGGTTGTGAAGGCAAACACCTTGAATACTTCTCCTTCTGTTGCGTATGGAGCTGTCAAGATTCTGAATAAATTCGGAGCTGAAAGAGGAGAAGATGGAATGCCTAAATTTTTGCCTGGAATAAATATTATATTTGGGTTAAGGAATGAAACAAAGAAAACTCAGGAAGAAAATATGAAATGGCTCAAGCGAATTTACGATGAAGGATTTATGTTGCGTAGAATTAATATCCGTCAAGTTGCAATATTTGAAGGGACTTCATTGTTTAATGAAGGCAAAGACAAGTTCTTAAGAAAAAACAAAAAAATGTACTGGAAATGGAGAAACGAGATAAGGCAGAAGATAGACTGGCCAATGCTGCAAAGAATTGTTCCAAATGGAACTATATTAACAAACTGCTATGCAGAGATTTATGATGGGAAAACAACTTTTTGTAGGCAGTTTGGAACTTATCCTCTGATTGTTGGAGTAAAAGGAAGGATTGAATTAAAGAAATTCTATGATATTGAAGTGACTGGGCATATGTTGAGGAGCGTGACGGGAAAGGTTGTTAAAGAAGTGGAAGTGCAAGTGGTTTAATTAAGAATATTTAAATAGGCTAAATACAAACCAAAAAATATGGGGCTTGAAATTAATTATAATGACTACTATAAGTTTAAAACTTCTTTAGGATTATTGATGATAATAGGAAGTACATTCATTTTAATTTATGCTATAAATAGTGTTACGCAGCAATTTCATACCTTTGTATTGACTTCTAGTCCAAAAGTTTTGTCTGAACAAGGTTATGATTCCAAATTTATAGAAATTTATTATACTGCTTATTCTAATGACATTAAAACTTCCGCCACGTTAATTTATTGGGTTTCATTTACAATTTATCCTTTAGCAATGATTTTAGGAATCTACTACCTATTTTCAGGAATGCATCAATGGCGTAAAAAACAAATGGAGTTGGATAAAAAATAGAACTACTTTTCAAAAAATAATAAATCATCGCAGATAAAATTAAAATCATTATGCATGGTTATTTAACCATTCTATCCAGCCTATTATCAATCCATCGCTCTAACCAGCTTTTCTTTTCATTTTTAATTTTGAAGTGTTCTGGCATGGATTTTTTATGTTCTTTTTTTATGTAACCTTGCTTAATCAATAGTTCTTCTAATTTGGGATTTCGAAACCTTATATCTTCTGTTTCTGTGAGGTCATGAAATGTTTGTGTCATTAATCCACAATTTTTACAAGATAATTCTATAATCATAGTTCCTTTTCTAAGTCCTAAAGTTTTTACATATTTAATTACCGAAAAATTATGATTACATGATTTTTGCTTTTTTGGCGATATACCAGAAATTTCTTCTTTTTCGAAGGGCAATACTTTTGGTTCTTTTACTTCAATTTCTATATCAAAAAATCCTTTCGGATAACTTTGTCTAAAAGTTTCAGCTTCCTCTTTTTGTCCATATCCTTTCTCAAGTATTCCTAAATAATCTCGTATATCATTCAGTCTATGAGCTTCAGGAAGTAAAACACGGTCTCCAATTTTTGCTTTTAGTAATCCTATTTCTTTAGCAGCGGCGACTTCTTCCCGCGTGGTTATCCTTCTTAATTGTAAAAAAGAAGCAGATTTTACAACAAGCTGGGAATGTAGCACTAGAAAATGCATTCCTTCAATATTTTGTGACACAATTGTCATTCCATACAATTGCTCTTTTGGAGAATTAAAAAGCCCCATAATTATATCTATACTCTTTGATAGTTATAAATTTTGTGAATTTTATTTAGTAATTTTTTCCCACAACCCTTAAACACCACTCTGACTTTGTAGTTGGACGAACTAATGGATGCAGCACTCCGAAAGGTATATAAATATGGGCAGCTATTAACAAATCAATGAAGCAGGACATGATTATTATATCAAGGAAAGAGTATGAAGGCATGAAGGAAACAATAGAAGTATTGCAAAATCCGGAGATAATGAAGCAAATTCTGGAAAGTGAGAAGAATATTTCAAAAGGAAAGCTGAAAAAACTGAATATCTAATATATTTTATGGGTTCCAACTGCCTCTACAATAATCCTTTTGTTTGGGTCATCAATGCTGTAAATCATTCTTATATTTGAGCCTAACCAACAGCTCCATTTGCCTTCTAATCTCCCATGCAAAGGATGAGCGCCAATTTCGGTTCTCGGTGATTGTTTTAATCTTTGAAGCTTGCTGGCGATATCTTGCCGTTCTTTAATATAATAACGAAGCATTTTTTCTGTCTTATTGTTTGCTGTGTAAATCTCATACATGGGCAAATTAAATCACAACTAATATTTAAATAGTTGGATATAAAAAATTCTTGCATAAACCAAATAGATCAATTAATGAATAAAAATAAACAAAACCTTAAATACCATAATTTAATTCTCGAAAATAGGCGATTAATCAATGAAACCCGGCTCAAAAGTCCAAGTCCATTACACAGGCACGTTAAATGACGGAACGGTGTTTGATTCTTCTGAAGGAAGAGAGCCATTGGAATTCACAATCGGCGAAGGGCAGATTATTCCCGGTTTTGAGAACGGAATAAAGGAAATGAAGCTTAACCAGGAAAAGACAATAAAAATAAAGCCTGAAAACGCCTACGGAGAAAGAAACAACCAGCTGATAATAAGCATCCCAAGAGACAAGTTCCCAAAGGAAATAGAAGTAAACGGAAGATTGGCATTAAAAGGTCCTCAAGGCCAGAATATCCCTGCGGTAATAAAGGAAATAAATGACAATGATGTCAAAATAGACCTGAACCATCCTCTGGCAGGAAAAGAATTGACTTTTAAAATAAAAGTTGTTGAAGTGAAATAGAATTTTATAATTTACCTAAAGATATTTAAATCGAACTTTTATCCCTAACTGATAAGCCCTCGTAGCTCAGCAGGTATTCTATAACAGAACTGTAGAGAGCACTTGACTGTTAATCAAGTTGTCACCAGTTCGAGTCTGGTCGAGGGCGTAATGGGGCCCAAACGGGCCTCTATCTTTCTGATATGTTTTTTGTTATTGAATCCAATGAGTTTTAACCATCTTTCTAAATTCTTAAAACCGGGAATCTCTAATCTACAGTATATTCCTCTTTTAGATATTGACCCATAGAATCCATTTGAAGCTAAAATTAATAAAACTTCTTCTAAGAAATTCCTTGATTTGCTGGTAATTTCAATTCTCGGATAATAATTTATTTTCCTGTGCTGCTTTGAGAATACAATGGAGCCGTCGGTATCTGCAAGACCTCTCAAAAAACAAAAACTTAAAATAGAATTCTTAATTATACAATCTGGAACTTTAAGATAATCATACTTTTTCCCGATTGGAAGTCCTATTGAATGGAGAATGCTAAAAATCTTCTTATCGCTAAACCTAATAAACAAAGTATTCTCATCACTTCTTTCTTGAACTTTTATTTCTTTGCCAAAAATATCCATAAACAATTTTTTGGTAGTATTATCATGATAGTGCCTATCATCCTGTTTATGACCTGATATATAGACCACATATTTTTGTTTCTTTGACGATAAGCATCCATCTCCGCTCATTATGCCAGTTAATTCTGCAAGTTCTTTTGTCATTTCCATTTTCATCAACCTCCAAAGTTTTTTATTTCTTTAAAGACTTTGGAGTACAAAGAAAAAGAGAATGTTAAGCAAAACTCCATAAAAGGATTTTGCGTTTTGAAAAAACCAAAAGACTTAATTTAGGAGTTTTGCGTATTCTCTTTTTCAATTTTAGAAGTAGTATTGCTTTATATATTATACGCGGAGATGTCCAGTGCTTTTTTGTCCAGTGGTCGGAGGCGTTTATTTTCTTTATACAAACATTATATATAATATTGAAAATCTAAGAGATTATGCAACGAATAACTCAAAGACCATTAAAGCACATTCTTGTCTGCACAAATGAAAGGGAAACGGGCAAGGACTGCTGCTCTCATGTCAAGGGCTATGAAATATTCAGGGAACTAAAAGACTGGACGAAATCAAATGGATTAGCGTCAAAAGTTTGGGTGACAAGAACTGGCTGCTTGGGATTCTGCAACAATGTCGGAGCAACTCTTGTAATTTATCCAGACGAGCTTTGGTTTAAGGAAGTAAAAAAAGACGAAGTGCAAAAAATAAAGGATTTCATTTTTGAATCATTAGGTCAATAAGCATGGGATGTTAATTAAAACGAAAATATTAAATAGAAATCCTGCATTAGCATCTTAAATTGTGGTGAAAATATGAAAACATGGCTGAAGTTCTTGCTAATAACGCTTATAATTGGAATTCCTGCGTTTGCTCTGGGGCCAATAATATGGACACCTTCTCCTGACATAAAACCAACGGCTTCGCAAATGCCTTTCTTCATTTTCCTGTCAGCAATCGAAGCTTTGCTTTTCGGATTTGGGATTGCAGTAATCATATATGGATGGAAGCTTGTCAAAAAGGTCCCATTACAATCAAAAAACAGGACATTAGCAGCATTTGTTTCATTGGAATGGCTTCTTGTCTCATGGTGGCCCCATGATAATTTACATATTCATAACGGTATGAATGCACAAGGACTTCTATACATAGACTACATATTTCACGTCACTATTATTATCGCATCTTTAATCTTGGTGCATTATTTCTTTTATGCAATTAAAGAAAAATATAAGTAACTTCTTGTATAAAGATTTCCAACAAACTTTATAAATTGACTAATTTTTCGTCTCATAACGGGCCCGTAGCTCAGCCTGGTTAGAGCGCTGCTCTGATATTTATTTTTTCAGACAGGCAGAGGTCGGCAGTTCGAATCTGCCCGAGCCCACTCCTTTTCAATATTAATCTAATTGCAATGAATTTTTCCAGTTTGTGCAAATCAAGTTCATTAAATTCGTTTTAACTACCACAAAGTTTAAATATAAGTTATTATTTTAGAATAACAACACTTTTATTTGTCATTAAAATAATCAAAGTAGGAGGGGTAAATAATGAATTTTAAAACAAAGTCTTTTGTTGCTTTATTGATAATATCTATTTTCTTGCTCAGCAGCTGCGAGGTGTATCAAACCCTTTATGGTACAGGGCCTCAGAAACCTGTGCAGAAAGAAGTTAATGAGCCTACGAAAGTTGTGAGAGTTGAAGGCGAAAAAGCAAAAGATTCAGAATATTTGGCAAGGACTGTTTATGCGGCTGCAAGTCCTACAGAGCATGATGCATTTAAAGTTGGACCAAGCCCATTAGGTCCATTTGACAAGGGAAAATCTCTTGGGTATACTTTAGGACAGTGGCTTGGGGCAGGTGGAATTGGAATTTACAGCGTTGATGGAGATAAAGCAGAATTAAGCCTTTCATTTAAGAAGCTTGTTCCAAATGGTGTTTACACGGTTTGGTGCTCAAGAATGACATTCCCTCCGGAACCTAAAATTGTTGACATGCCATGCGGGAAAGAGGACGGTTCAGAAAATTCCTTTACAGCAGATGAAAAAGGCAATGGAGATTTTAGCTTGAAGTTCAAGCCATTGGAAGAAAGCACAAAGGAAACAGCTTCAATTATTGCAATAGCCTACCACAGTGACGGAAAAACATATGGTGTATCTCCTGGCGATTTTGGATTAAACAGCCATATCCAGACTTTCTTCCTATTGCCGCAGCAGTCAAGCAATGCAACAAAATTTGAAGTTCCGATAAAATTTGTTAATCATATCGATGCAGGGTTTCCTGAGCAAGATGTTTTTGTAGAAGTCGAAGAAGAAGAGACAGCTCCAACCGGAGAAATGGTTAAGGAAGAAGAAAAAACCGGAGAGGAAAACAAAGCAGAGGAAAAGCCAAAGACAGAGGAGAAGCCAACCGACGAAAGTGGAGTAAAACCAGAAGTTATAACAAATCCAAATGAGGCAATGACTGAAGAAAAGCCAAAGGAAAAGCCAGTAGTTGTAGTTGTGCAGGAAACAGACCTCGTAAACTTGGTGCCAAAAGCAGAAGATCCTGATAAAAACACCAATCTTGTTTTTACGTTCACCTCTCCGCTTAATGAAAAGGGAGAGTGGCAGACTAATTATGGTGATGCAGGTGAATATACTATTACAGTAACAGCATCTGACAGCGAGTCAACCACCTCCAGAGATGTTTTGATTATAGTTAACAAGAAAGAAGAAAGCCCGAAAATTGACGTTGCAAAGCCTATCGAGAGCGGCTTGGCAATTGACGAAATACAGTCTGTTGATTTCAGTGTAGTGGCAAGCGATTTAAACAAGGACCCATTAACCTATGTATGGAAGCTTGACGGGGTTGACGATGGAACAGACAGCAAATACACTTACCATGCTACATATGATGATGCAGGCACACATACAGTTAAAGTTGATGTTTCTGATGGATTATCAAGCGTAAGCAAAATATGGTCTGTAGATGTTAAAAATGTAAACAGAAAGCCAGTGCTTGAGAAAATTGAAGACATCAAGGCAAAAGAAACAGACAAGATCGTTGTTACAGCCCTTGCAAGCGATGACGACAAAGACTCAATTGAATATTCGATTAGCGACCAAAGGTTCAAGCAGGAAGGCAATGTTTTTACATGGCAGACTGATTATGACAGCGCAGGCACGTACCAAGTGACTGTAACTGCAAGCGATGGTAAGGATAAATCTGAGAAGACATTTACAGCAACTGTTGAAAATGTCAATAGGCCGCCAGTGATAATAGACATAGTCCAGAAAAAATAAATTTTATTTTTATAGCAAATCACACTAATATCCGTAACTTTTTATTGTGATTTGCTTATTAGGAAATAACAAATGTATCCGAAAATTAAAGTTATTTCCTATAGTTATTGGTTAATTAAATTTTTTGAGTCCAGCAGAAACTATGTTTTCATTGGGTTCTTTTTAAATGGGGGTAGTAAATGTATAAGAAGATTTTGATACTGATAATTATATTTATGATTTTTCCCTATTTTGTGAGTTCTATTTCTACTTTTGTAATAACAGAGACTGAAAAAATCAGCCTGCAGACAAATGCAACTGATCCTGACTCTGATAATCTTTTAACTATTTATGCTGTCCCTTTAAACGAGAATGGTGAATGGCAGACCAGTTATGGTGATGCAGGTGAATACATGACTATTATTACAGTTTCTGATGGTATTACCAATGTTTCAAAGGAGGTTTTGATTATTGTAAATAAGAAGGAAGAAAGCCCAAAAATTGATTTTTTTGAGCCAAATCAAGATACATTAAATATCAAGGAAAATGACCAAATTGGTTTCAGTGTGGTTGCAAGCGATTTAAATGGAGATAAGTTAAATTATGAGTGGCTCGTTGACGGAAAAAAGCTTGGAGATCAAAATGAATTTGCGTACGGAACAGGATACAATGACGCAGGAAATCATACAATAATTGCTCGAGTTTCAGATGGAAAGCATGAAGTTATAAATGAATGGAAAATTAATGTTGAAAATGTTGATGTAGAAAGCCTAGTTGATGGCATAAGAGATGTTACAGTAAATGAAAATGATGTAGCAAGATTTGAAATTCCTGATCTTGCAAAATATGGCTTAACTTATTCCATTTCAGAGCCAATTGGCAGCAAAAATGAATGGAAAACAGCTTACAATGATTCCGGAACTTATAATGTCACATTGCATGTTGAAGGAAATGGCTTCAGCATGGAAAAAATTTTGCGAGCTATTGTAAATGATGTTGACAGGCCTCCTATTTTTGAGCAATTATCCAACAAATTTCTTGGTGAAAATGAAGAGCTCAGAATAGTTTTAAATGCCTATGACCCTGATGGTGACGAAGTCAATTACTCTACAAATCAACTGCCAGAAGGGGCAAAATTGGAAGGAAATGTATTTACTTGGACTCCAACCTATGAAACAGTTAAGAAAGAAGATTTTGTTGGCAGTGTAGTGGACAAGTTCAGAGTTTTAAGCAAAACATTTTATGTTCAATTTATTGCTTCTTCTAAGGACAAAAAGATTGTTCAAAATATAGTGATAACTGTCAAAGACGTTAACAGACCCCCTTTTATTGAAGATATGGAGCCTTTAACTATAAATGAGGGTGATTCATTGAAAATTGTTCCAACAGCATACGACTTGGACGGTGACAAAATAACCTTTAGCTATTCTGGATTTATAAACGCAGACATTTACAAATCAAAGTTCGGGGATGCTGGTACATACTATGTAAAAGTAATTGCAAGTGACGGAATTTCGGAAACATCAAAGTCAGTCAAAATAATAATTAATAGTATAAATGTAGCCCCTCTATTCGAGAAAATTAATGATATAAATGCAATGGAAAATGATGACATTGCGATTTTGCTGAACGCACACGATCCAAACGGAGACAGCTTAAATTATTCAATTGACAATCCGCCTCAAGGTTCTACTCTGAAAGGAAATGTATTTTTTTGGACTCCGGGATTTGACACCTTAAGCAAAGGCGAAATCAAGAAGTTTGAACTGGTTTTTTCTGCAGCCGACGGCAAATTGCAGTCAAGCCAGATTGCAAAAATTGAAGTGGCAGACAAAAACAGGGCTCCAAGAATTGTTAATGCTACAAAAGGAATAGTTACAAGAGTAAACAAGCCTGTCCTTATGTTTGTAAAGGCAGTTGATGATGACGGAGATGACTTGTCTTATACATGGGACTTTGGATTTTTCGAGAAATACAAGGCGACTGCAACCCATCAAAGAATATTCTCAACACCAGGCACAAAAGTTGTGAAAGTTCATGTAGGCGATGGTGTTGATGAGACTGTGCATATAATAAATGTCAATGTGAATTGAAAAGCATAATTCTTTTATTTTTTATAGTAATGTTTATTTTAATGATTTTGGTATATTGGATGTAAATTTTGATGTTTGCATCATAATAAGACATTCCAATATTGAATTTTAACAATATTCTAAATAGAATAAAAAATCTTATCCAAAACTGATTTCATTTTCAACAATCTTTATAAACTGCAATTTCTCCTTCTGCCTTATGAAATCTATTAAAGTAGATGACGAGTTCGACAGCGCCGTGCTTAACATTGCATTAGACACCATGAAGATCGGCAAGCAAGCACTGGTATTCATAAACACCAAAAAATCAGCTGAAAAAACAGCAGAGGAAATTACAAAGAAATTAAAAAATGAAAGTGAAGTGTTGAATGAACTGGCTGACAAGGCATTGAATTCTCTTTCTAGGCCCACAAAACAATGCGAAAGGCTTGCCTATTGCCTGAAAAAAGGGATTGCATTTCATCATGCTGGCCTGACTTCAGAGCAAAAAAATATTATTGAGGATAATTTTAGGAATGGGGCTATAAAAATAATATGTTGTACTCCTACACTGGCTTATGGCGTTGATTTGCCTGCGTTTAGGGCAATAATAAAAGACTTGAGAAGATACACCCAGCATGGCTTGTCTTGGATTCCTGTATTGGATTATATGCAAATGTCTGGGCGTGCTGGTAGGCCAAATTATGATAAGGAAGGCCAGGCAATAGTGATTGCACTTACAAAGTCTGAAAAGGAGAAAATAGAGGAAAAATATTTGAATGGCCTGCCAGAGGAAATTTATTCAAAGCTTGCTGTCGAGCCTGTCCTCAGGACCTATGTTTTGTCGCTTATAGCTGTGAATTTCACCACAACAAAAAATCAGCTCTTTGAGTTTTTTGATAAGACGTTTTATGCTCATCAATTCAAGGACTTGAGAAGATTGCATTCCACAATAGAAAAAGTAATAGACTTGCTTGAGGATTGGGAATTTATTATGCGCTCTGGAGAGGATTTTTCAAGCGCTAATGAATTGGAAGATGAAAAACTAAAAGCAACTCTAATTGGCAAAAGGGTTGCTGAGCTTTATATTGACCCATACACTGCTTATTTTATTATTAAATGCTTAAGAAATGCTTCTGACAAAAGAACAGATGCATTTTCATTCCTTCAGGTGATTTCACACACATTTGAAATAAGGCCAATGCTGAAAGTGGGCGTTAGAGAATATGATAAAATACAGGAATTAATGCTTGAGCTGAGCAATCTAATTTTGGAAGAGGAGCCTTCCATGTATGAGCCGGAATATGAAGATTTCTTGAACTCTGTAAAAACTGCATTAATGTTCAATAACTGGATAAACGAGCAGGATGAGGAATTTTTGCTCGAGGAATATAACATTAGGCCAGGAGAGATTCGAGCAAAACTTGATATTGCAGACTGGCTGCTGTATGCAACAGAGGAATTAAGCAGGATTATGCATTACCAGTCATTGATAAAAGAGATAATCAAATTACGTTTAAGGTTAAAGTACGGTGTCAAGGAAGAATTGCTGACATTGATAAGATTGGAGAACATTGGAAGAGTAAGGGCAAGAATTCTATTCAGAAACAGGTTTAGGGATCTAAAGGATATAAGAAATGCAGATATTTCCACATTATCACAGATTCTTGGAGAAAAAATTGCTTTGAGCATCAAGAAGCAGCTTGGCCAGGAGCAAAAAGAAACGCCTCAAAACAAAAGAAAAGGGCAGATTAGTTTAAGGGATTGGGAGGAATGATTATGCTGATTCTTTTACTCGGTGGTTTTTACCTGCATACATTGACCTGTCAGCTTTATCTAATTGTTCCTTATAATCCCCATCATACTTAAATTCGCTTATCATCCCTATACTTACTGAAACTCTTTTGTACCCATCATCCACCAAGTCATTTACACACGGACTTATAACCAAAGAATCAATTTTCTGTCTCATTCTTTCGACAACGAGTTGGGCTTTATCTTCTTTTGTGTTCGAAAGAATAAAAACAAATTCATCACCGCCAAATCTAGCTAAATAATCTTCCGATCTTAATAAAGATGATCTTAAGGCAGCAGCAACCAATCTAATTGCATTGTCCCCTTGCAAATGGCCATATTTGTCATTGTAAGCCTTTAATCCATCAATATCTGCGAAAACAAATGTCACTGGCTCACTATATCTTCTTGAATGCTCAGCAATTTGATCCAAAGTTGCGAATAAGCTTCTCTTGTTATGCAATCCTGTCAAAGCATCGGTTCTTGCCTCACCCAAAAGAGCATTATACAAAAATTCAACTTGAGCTTCTAAACTTTCTAATAGATGAGAAATTCCATTGACATTGTGCCTTCTAATTTCTGTTATGTTTCTTCTTATAAGTTCGTACAATTCATTTGGTTCCATATTAAAGTAAAAAAAATTAATTCTTTAAAAATCTTTTGTTTTTGTTACTATATAAAAGTAGCAAAGAATAAGTTTGACAACCTTTATAAACAATATTTTGTACCTTAAAACAATGCCCCTGTAGTATAACGGACCAGAACGTAAGGTTGCGGTTTTAAAAGGAAAAGCAGTTACCTTGAGGTCGGGGTTCAATTCCCCGCAGGGGCATTAATTCTTTTTCATTATACTAATCAAAAAACTTAAAAACTCATATGAAGATCATCAAACTGAGGGTGAATATGCAATTTTCTGGTATTAAGAAAATATTTTCATTTAAATCAAGCAAAAAACCAAATGAAGAGCAGGAGTATTGGCTTACAAGGTTAGTTCTTCTAAGATTTCTTGGCTTTGTTTATTTTTTTGCTTTCATATCGCTTGCAATACAGGTTATTCCTCTAATTGGTGATAATGGCTTATTGCCAGCAAAAAATTTTCTCCATGCAGTCGGATCACAATTTGATAATAAATTTGGTGCTTTTATGAGATTGCCGACAATATTCTGGTTCAACATTTCAGACACATCTCTTCTTTATTTAGCATGGTTTGGAGTGATTTTGTCTTTTATGGTTTTGATTGGATTTGCAAATGTGCCAATAATGTTTCTGCTTTGGCTCATCTACATGTCGTTTGTGCATATCGGCCAGCTTTGGTATGGTTATGGGTGGGAAATACAATTGATAGAAATAGGTTTTCTTGCAATATTTTTATGCCCTTTATGGGATATTAACCCATTTCCAAGATTTAAACCACCGAAACAAGTTATTTGGCTTTTCAGATGGCTCACTTTTAGAATCTATATCGGCGCAGGTTTAATCAAGATAAGAGGCGACCCTTGCTGGAAAAATTTGACATGCTTGTACTATCACTATGAAACGCAGCCAATTCCAAGCCCTTTAAGCCCTTATTTTCATTTCATGCCAAAATTGTTTCATAAGCTTGGGGTTTTGTGGAATCATTTTATTGAATTAATTGTTCCTTTTTTTGTTTTTTATCCAAGAATATTGAGGCATCTTGCTGGAGTTCTCTTAATCTCATTTCAGTTCATTCTTATTTTAAGCGGCAACCTTTCATTTTTGAACTGGCTTACAATTGTGCCTGCAATCGCATGTTTTGACGATAGCTTCTTTAAAAAAATTCTTCCAAGATGGATTATCAAAAAGTCAGAATATGCGCGAGAAAATCAAAAAACTTACAGCTGGCAACCATATATTTCATGGAGTTTAGTAATCCTTATAGCAATGCTCAGCATTCCAGTCATTCAAAATCTGCTTTCACTACATCAGTATATGAATACATCCTTTACAAGTATTCCTATTGTAAATACTTACGGTGCTTTCGGTTCTATTGGAAAAGAAAGGTACGAGCTTATTCTCGAAGGCACAACTGATGAAGTTATAACTTCCAAAACACTATGGAAAGAATATGAATTCAAGGCAAAGCCTGGCAATATCTATAGGCATTTGCCAATTATTGCCCCTTACCAGCCGAGGATAGACTGGCAAATTTGGTTTGCTGCCATGGAAAGTCCGCAGCAAAATCCATGGCTTATCCATTTAATATGGAAACTGCTTGATAACGACAAAGACGCGCTTGGTTTATTGGCTAACAATCCCTATTCAAATAATCCGCCAAAGTACATAAGAGTACAATTTTATAAATATCAATTCAACAAACCAGGAGAAAAAAGCGGAGCTGTTTGGAGCAGAACGTACATAGGTGAATGGCTGCCTCCATTGTCTAGGACAAATCCCCAGTTGCAGAATTATATCAAAGCTTATGGATGGGAAAAATAATTTTTTAAACAACGGAATTCCACAAACTCTATGAGTGGTGGTTTCATAAACTCAACCATAATATTATTGTGGAATTCCGAGTGTGCTCAAAAACCACTGAACATCATTTGCGATAGCAACATGCCACCATTCTATGAAGGGTGGTTTTTGACATTAATGTGGAAATTATCTCCCCAAGGCAAATCCATTTTATTGACACTCCATTATTTTTTGTATTAATTTATATAATTTGTATTCTTTTTATCAATACCCTTGACGAACTCTATGTTAATGTCCTGAGGTGGCTGAAATCCTTGAGTTGGATATGCCAGATTTGGAATGAACTTCTCAATATTTGAAGCAAACTGTGTGACGTAATGATCTGGACCAAAATAGCGCTCGCTTATCTCTAAAACAATCTGCCTTGTCTTGGACTCATCAAAAGACCCAATTGAATGAATGTACTCATGTAACATGACATGGAAAAGATAATGATTGTATAATTTTGGGTTTGTCTGTAATATTCTTGCCAGAGGCCTTTTATTAATGACTATCATGTTTGCATCCATAGAATAAAAAGCTCCGATAAATCCGTTATTAAAAGCACCCAAATCTGTAACTCCAACCAATAATCCAGCTTGGTCTGTTCCTAAAAATTCTGCAACCATTTCCTTCACTATTTCAAATATGTCTGCAATTGTCTTTGCCTTTTCCAGCCCTTTTTCATAATCCATAAATTTCTCCTTAAATGCTATACAGGCCGGATAAAGAGGGTAATCCAGCCTGTACAACAAATTAAACATAATTTACATCATGGCTTTCCGTAATTTCTCCTCAAATTCAGTCCAGGCGCCCTTTTCATTCATTTTGTTGCCCCAGTACTTTATGCAGGCTTCCACACCTACTTGAGCGGTTTTGTTCATCTTGTCCCCTATGGCTTTTTCGTATGCCATTTTCATTTTTTCTTTCATAAGCTCTTCCCATGCCTCATTTGCATGTTTCATTATCATGACACCCATGCTCTTCTCTTCTTCGCAGCATCTGTCATTACAGCATTCTTTGCCGGATTCGCAGCAGTTTCCTTTACAGCATTCTTCTCCCATTTTAAATCATCCTCCTAATTTTAAAATCTATTCATAAAATAAAAAAATCAAATTAACAGCATCCGCCTTTGTTTTTTCCCATTTTTCCTCCTCCTGTCATTAAAATATCGGTTTTACGATATATGTATATTGGATATACGATACTAATATTTAAAGATATCGGTTTTGCGATATATGTTTTTGCCAGCAGCAAGAAAAATATATATAGTTGCTGATT
>JAHFQA010000064.1 GCA_023266475.1 Candidatus Woesearchaeota archaeon
TGTTAAACGTTGCATTGATGTGCCCCTTCTACTCAAGCACACCTCCCTTTTAAGGCATATTTTAAAGTGTCAGTTACACTATACTGTATACCACTATATATATTTTTCTCTAAATTTCAAGTTCACAGCTTTTCCAAACATTTATATATCAGTTTGTCTTTCCAGATTTTGCCCGTCACGAGAGTACCAAATGGAGCTCACGATGACAATCAAGCAATGAGCTTTGGGGTTAGTGTTACGGGCTACAAATTTAATTATCAAGGGCAGTAGAACAAGCTTATTCATTATTATCATTCATAATTTTTATTTGAATTTAAGTATCAATAAGTTGTGTCAAGATAAATAAAGATAACTTGTTCTAAATGCTATAACAGAGGAAGCTATTATGTTCATTAATTCAGTTCATTCATTTAACAAAGTTAGTGATTAGAAAGCTTCTTCTAAAAACAATAATAGTGGAAGTAAGGTCAAAATTTTAGTTTGCCTGGCTTCCTCACAAAATTCGGAGGGATTAAAATGGGTAAAATAAGCCCGGTTGCGGCTAAGTATATCATTCATACAAACATAGAAATTGATGGAGTAGTTGACAGGCCAGATGTTATTGGAGCAATTTTCGGCCAGACAGAAGGGCTTCTTGGAGCAGATCTTGAACTAAGAGAACTCCAAAAATCAGGCAGAATCGGAAGGATTGAAGTCAACACAGAAACAAGGACTGGTAAGACAAAGGGAACAATAATCATTCCATCTTCTTTAGACAAAGCAGAGACATCTATAGTTGGCGCTGCCTTAGAAATAATCCAAAGAATAGGGCCTTGCAATGCAAAGCTTGAAGTCATAAATATAGAAGATGTCAGGGTTAGCAAAAGGAGCATGTTGATTGAAAGGGCAAAGGTGCTTTTAAAGAAAATGATGGAAAACACCATGCCAGATTCTCAGGAAATTGCAGATGAGGTTACTGCATCGGTAAGAGTAATGGAAATCGTTGAATATGGAAAAGACAGGCTGCCAGCAGGCCCTGCCATTGATGAAAGCGACGAAGTTATAATTGTTGAAGGCAGAGCAGATGTTTTGAATTTGCTGAAGCACGGATTTAAGAACGCTGTTGCAATAAATGGCACAAGTGTTCCTGAAACAATTGTAGAGCTGTGCGGGAAGAAGGTTGTGACTGCATTTGTTGATGGCGATAGGGGAGGCAATCTGATAATAAAGGAGTTGACATCTGTTGCTGACATTGATTTTGTGACAAAAGCTCCTGACGGCAAAGAGGTTGAGGAAATCACCAAAAAGGAAATTCACAAGGCATTGAGAAGCAGAATATCAGGAGAGCAGGCTAAATTGGAATTGTCAAGAGAGCCGGATAGGACATCAATGGAGCTTGTTAAGAGGCATCCTCAGCAGCAGCAATTCCAGAGGCCTATGCAAAGGCCATACCAGCCTGTTCCGAATGTGAGAAGAGTTCAGATTTCAATTGAAGAAAAAAATGCATTCAAATCGATGCTGGAAGACTTGATTGGAACAAGGGGAGCTGAAATATTGGACAGCAAACTCGCAGTTTTGGGCAAAGTCCCGATAAGTGAAATTCAAACAGCTTTGAAAAGCATAAACAATGCGCATGCAGTTGTGTTTGACGGCAGCATTGAAAGGGAAATTGTAAAGGCAGCAGAAGACTCGAATGTCAAGTTTTTGATTGGCATGGACTCAAAAGTCAGGCCAAACGAAACTAGGGTTAATCTGCTGACAGTGAGCGAATTATAATTTTTTGTTTTCAGTTTTTTTATTTTAATGTTCAACAGTTATTGGGTTTTTAGTTAATGAATAGTATTTTTCGGTTAAAGTAATCCTTAGATTCGCTATTATCTTTCATCTTGCCGTTGACGATAGGGCACGTCCAATAAAGATTATTGATGAAAAATATTCAGAAATAACTGCTCAAACCAAGCTTTTAGCCAAGCTCTTTTCACATTCTGGAACTGTATTTAATTTGCAGAAATTATTTTTTATAGTTTCAGCTGACTGTATGCCGCTAAATTTGATTTTGTTATTGACCAAAAAAGTTGGAAATGTCTTGATTCCAAGTTCTTTGGTAAAATTATCATTTGACAGATGCCTTTCAAATTTCACATCATTGAAAGCAGCTAAAAATTCCTTCAGGTTGGCCTCAGCTTTTGCGCTTGAGCTGTCACCTGAAATAATAAACAAATCAAGCTTATTTGGTATATCATCACGCTTAAAATAAAATGGTGAGCCTGACGCATCATCGCTCAAAACGTAGCTGTTGTCTTTTCTAATAAAGGCTTGTTTGAATTGCTCAAAAACTTGCTTCTCTGTTATATTTTCATCAATAATGTACAAGGGCAGCAATTTTGCATCTAATTTTCCCGCAAGGGTTTTTCCTTCAATCGTATTGTAGTCTATTTCATTGGCATTTAAAGCTCCAAACCAGCTCTCAATAATGCTTAAAACCCTGGCAGTATCGCAATTAACACAATTGTCTTTATCAGTCAATATCAATACATTCATTTTTTGAATTTCATTGGACTCGCATTTTGCATTTTTTGTTCCAGGCTCAATGCATAATCCTTGTTTTCCTGCATGACTGCAATCATCGTCAGAGCTGCACAAAGCACTCAATTTTAAATCAGTCTTTTTTTCCTCTATTTCCTTCTTAGAATTATTGTATGAATAATAAAAAAATATAACTAAAGCCAAAATAACAAAAATCACCGCATACTTGAAAAACCTGCTTTCTTTTTTTGGTTCCTGAATCGGAGTGCTTTTAGGCTCCTCTGGGCTAGCTTGCTGAGTTTTTTCTCTAGATTCACTTGTTATCTGCAAAAGCTCACCTTCCTCATTATTGACATCTTCATCTTGAATCACCTTTAATTTTATTTTTTCGCCTTCTTTATTGATTAATGATTCATCTTTTTCTGCTGTTTCATGGTGCTCTTGCTTTTGATTGCTTTGCTGGATTGATTCATCTTTATATAGTTCCTTTTCGTTGGATTTTATTTCCACAAGCTTTTTTTCTAGCCTATCCTTGCCTTTCTCAAACTCCTCTCTGCTTATGACTTCTGCTTCAAAGCTTTCCTTAAGAAACCTTAGTTCTTGCTCTAGCCTCTCTTTCTGAGTTTTACCGTCCATTAGAACCCTAAGAACGGGAATGATGGTAATAAATAAATCTTTCTAATGAATATATAAATTTTTATTACTAATAAGTTTCAATAAAAGCATTTATAATGTGCTCCAAGGGATATAACTTATGTACGACATAATAATAGGAAGAAGTGAAGCTGACAAAGAAAAGTATGGAACTCAAGGATCTGTATTTATTGGCAAGCATTATGTAAAAATGGGCCAGACTGTTTCTTTGTCAAACAAGGTTTATCTCGACGTTGCTAAATCCCATATTGTTTTTATTGTCGGAAAAAGAGGAAGTGGAAAATGTCTGCACGGAGATACATTGATAACACTAAGTGACGGTGCTGAAATTCCTATAAAAGATCTCTATAATAACAACGAAGAGGTTATAGCGTTAAATCACCAGCTTAAATTGATAGATTCAAGAAAAACTGCATTTTATACAAGAAAAGTCAGCAAATTACTTCACATAAAATTAAGGAGTGGAAAAGAAATAAAGCTGACCCCCGAACACCCACTTTTAACTGTAAAAGGGTGGATTAATGCTGAGAATTTGCAAATTGGAAGCAGGATAGCAACTCCTAGAGCATTAAATGTTTTTGGGAATGGCTCCATGCCGGAGCATGAAGTCAAAATTTTAGCCTATCTAATTGCCGAAGGTCATATAAAAAAGTGTTTATTTTTTACAAATAATGATAATTTGATAGCAGAAGACTTAAGGAATTCATTAAAATTACTGGACTCTGGCTTAGAATTGTCGCCTGCTTTGCCAAGAAAAGGGCAGTATAGAATATACTCAAGGAAAAAAAGGGCTGTTCTTGATTACATTGCAAAAAGAGATGTTTTTGGAAAATTTGTAAAAGGCACCACTATTAGTCATGAAAAAACTAAAATAAGGCAATTTCTTGAAAAGCATAAGATCTTTAATTTGTTATCAAAGGAAAAATTTTTACCCGACGTCATATTAAAATTGCCAAAAAATAAAGTTGCATTATTCTTAAATAGGTTATTTAGCTGTGACGGAAGCGTTTATAAGCCGCAAAAAAATAGGCTTTATTGGGAAGTGTCATACAGTTCCTCTTCTGAAAAATTGGTGAAACAAATCCAAAGCACATTGTTGAGATTTGGCATTTTATCAAAGCTTAGAAACAAGAAAATAAAGCTAAACAATAATTTATTTTTTTCTTATGAATTGGTACTTGACGGTGAAAATGTCTTGAAGTTCATAAATGAAATCGGATTTTTTGGAGATAAAGAAAAAAAGCAGATTTTTGCCCTTAAGGAAATGGCGGATTTGAAAAGAAACCCAAATATTGACACGATACCAAAAGATATATGGGAAATTTACAGGCCAAAAAACTGGGTAATTGCTGGAAGGGAATTTAAATATAAAAGCCCAAAGGCATTAAGAAGCAGCATTAATTATGGTCCATCTAGGCAGAAATTATTGCAGATTGCCCTAGCAGATGGCAATGAAAGAATTCGATTGATTGCAGAATCTGATATATTCTGGGATGAAATTGTGTATGTTGAAACTTTATTGGGGGATTTTGAGGTTTATGACATAACTGTTCCAGAATTGCATAATTTTGTAGCTAACAACATAATAGTTCATAACAGCTACAGCATGGGCGTAATCGCAGAAGGAATTTATGATTTGCCTGAGGAAATCAAGAAAAACCTTGCGGTTGTTATGCTCGACACAATGGGAATTTACTGGACTATGAAGTACCCTAACAACAAAGACAAAGAACTGCTTGATGCCTGGGAACTTGAAGCCAAAGATATAAATGTGCAAATTTTCACTCCAGTAGGATTTTACAATGACTTCAAGGAGAAAGGAATTCCAGCAGATTTTCCATTTTCAATAAAAACAAGCGAAATTAATGCAGAGGACTGGTGCATGATTTTTAATGTCTCAGTAACAGATTCTATCGGAATTTTGATCGAAAGAATAATCAACAATTTAAGAGAAGAGAATTTGGATTTTGACATTAAGGATATTGTAAAAGCTGTTGAAGCTGACGACCGAACTGAAAAAAACGTGAAGGATGCTGTTGAAAATAGGTTTTTGGTTGCAGAAAAATGGGGCCTCTTCAGCAAAACTGGAACCTTGGTTGAGGATTTGGTCATACCCGGGCAAATTTCTGTGTTGGATGTCAGTGCATACGCAACAACATCTGGAGCTGAAAATTTGAGAAGCCTTGTGATTGGATTGGTTGCACAGAAATTGTTCAATCAAAGAATGGTATCAAGAAAAACAGAAGAGGAAGCGGCAATTAGGCAGGAAATCCATTTTTTTGCAGAGGAAAGTGGAGAAAAAAAAGAGCCAATTGTTTGGCTTATTATTGATGAGGCTCATGAGTTTTTGCCAAACAAAGGAAAAACTCCAGCTACTTTGCCTTTGATAACTGTGCTTAGGGAAGGAAGACAGCCAGGGATTTCTCTTGTTTTGGCATCACAGCAGCCAGGAAAAATTCATTCTGATGTCATAACACAATCAGATGTTGTAATTGCGCACAGGATAACTGCAAATATTGACATTCAGGCATTGGGTGGGTTGATGCAAAGCTATATGCGGGAAGGGCTTGACAAGCAGCTTAATTTATTGCCCACAGAGGAAGGCGCTGCGATCATATTTGATGATGTGAATGAAAAGCTCTATCCAATCAGAGTAAGGCCAAGGTACACATGGCACGGCGGCTCAGCTCCAACTGCTTTGCCGAAAGAGAAGAAGGTGTTTGAATTGTAAGTATTTGTTTTATATCAATAGTTCTCTTAATGTCTTTTCTGTAAAGCATTCTTTTGCTATTATCTGACTCGCAGAAACTCCATATTCTTTCGCTGCCAATTCATCATTGTGCGAAACACCAGCTGACATTAAATAAATTTTATTTTGGTCAACTTGATTTTCAATTAAAAATCTTCTAAAAGCCAAACCTCCATCGTAAGTTGGATCCCTTTTAATATCATGAGGAACTTTCATATCCAAAAAATAGGCTGTATAAACATCTCCTGATTGGTTAAATTGAGTTATGGCTTCAGAAACATTAGAGCATATATTTACTTTGCACCCAACATCATTTAAACGTAATTCAAATAGTTTTCTCTGATTTTCATCATCTTCCAATAAAAATACAAGATTATTTATCATTTTACTTTAAGATTAACTATTATGGTAATATCGTGTCCATTCTAAGAGCTTATTCTTAAAGAATTCAAATTGATTATCTTCTAAAGGGTATTGAATAAAGTTGATACCATTCGAAGAATGAGTTCCTACCTCATCTCCGTCAATATACGGAAAATTTTGTGCTACTTTTCTTGCAAGGCCATCAACGGAAACATTTCGAACAAAAGGTCTATAATCTCCTGGGTAATTCCCATCAATAGTACATACACCCAATTCAACAGATTCTGCACCGAGAGGTTCAAAACTTTTGCTATTCGGCTCTCTAATTTGGCAAATAAGTCTGTGATAATCAGTATAAGATAAAAAATCACCATCCCTTGTAATTCTATGGACAACTTCATATTTTTTGTTTGCAACTGTAGTTGACATTTTTTTGCCTGAGTTCATTTTAATTAAAATGACCTCCCCCCCAAGCTGAAGCATGGGGTATCCAACTTCAATCTAAACTATGATGCTTAGCTTGGTTCAAAATATACTGCTCAGTTTCAGAAAGCTGATTATAACCAACTGTAACT
>JAHFQA010000022.1 GCA_023266475.1 Candidatus Woesearchaeota archaeon
GGTACAACTGAAAGCCGGGGCTTTAAGTTGTTTTAGATCGTTGTCTATTAGCCCAAAAGTTTTTTAAACACCTATATATAAGCTTAAGTTATGGGGCATAGCAATATTAAGGAATTTCTAGATAAAAACAAAGAGGTCAATAGCGACAAGTCTGCGATAGAAATCCAGCACAAGAGAGGAAAGCTTACTGCAAGGGAAAGATTGAACTATCTTTTAGATAAAGATTCTTTTACCGAATTGAATGCTTTTGCAGAGCATAACTGCAAGGAGTTTGAAAAGAAAAAAGCCGGAGATGGAGTTGTAACGGGACACGGAACAATCAACAAAAAGCCGGTTTATGTTTATGCACAGGATTTTTCCTTCATGGGCGGCTCAATGGGGGAGATGCACAACAGAAAAATTGCATGTGTTATGGAATTAGCATTAAAGACAGGATGTCCTTGCATTGGTTTATTGGATTCAGGCGGAGCAAGAATACAAGAAGGAATTGCCGCATTAGACTCTGGCGGAAAAATATTCCAGCTTAACACGTTATCGTCAGGCATTATTCCGCAAATTTCCGCTATTATGGGTCCTTGCGCCGGAATAGCAGTTTACTCTCCTGCGTTGACTGATTTTATTTTCATGGTCAAAAAGACAAGTTACATGTTCATTACAGGCCCTGATGTCATCAAGTCAGTAACAGGCGAGGTAATAGATTTTGACGGTCTTGGAGGAGCTAAAGCTCAAAATGAAAAAAGCGGGGTAGCTCATTTTATGGCAGATAATGAAAAAGATTGCATTGAAATGATCAAGATTTTGTTAAGCTACCTGCCTCAAAATAATCTTGAAAATCCGCCTTATATTTCAAGCGAAAATTCAGCAAGTGACACAAAAAAGCTTGAATCTATTGTTCCCGAAGACCCAAAGAAGACTTATGACATTAAGGATGTCATATCTGAAATCTTTGACAAGAAATCTTTTTTTGAGATACAGGCTAATTTTGCAGCCAATGTTGTGATAGGCTTTGCAAGGCTAAATGGGAATGTGATTGGGGTTGTTGCCAATCAGCCAAAAGTATTGGCAGGATGCCTTGATATTAACTCTTCTGATAAAATTGCTAGGTTTGTGAGATTTTGTGATTGCTTTAATATCCCATTAATTAATCTTGTCGATGTAACAGGTTATTTGCCAGGCATGAATCAAGAGCATAATGGCATAATAAGGCATGGTGCAAAAATGCTTTTTGCCTATTCCGAGGCAACTGTTCCCAAAATAGCATTAGTTTTAAGAAAAGCATATGGCGGCGCCTATATTGCTCTAGTCTCAAAAGACATGGGTTTTGACAAAGTGATTGCATGGCCAATTGCGGAAATTGCTGTAATGGGTGCAGAGCAGGCAGTAACTATAGTAAACCGGGACGAGATAAGCAAAAACCCTAAAGCAAAAGCTGAGCTTGCGGGTCAATACACAAAAAAATTTCTGAACCCGTACGTGGCAGCAGGCTTGGGAAAAGTCGACATGATAATCGAGCCAAAACAAACAAGAATTGCTTTGATAAAATGCCTTGAAATGCTTATTTCCAAAAGGGAGAAAAGGCCAGCCAAGAAGCACGGCAATATGCCATTGTAGAATGGAAGAGCTAGTTGTTAAGGTTGATGGCATGGAATACCATGTTTTTGTAGAAGAAACGGAAGAAGGAAAAATACTTGTCCATTGCGGCAGTGATGTATATGAAGTTGAAACAAAAAAAGACGCTGAACCAAGTGCAATTGAAAGGATTCATAAAAAGCAGGCTTCTGATGAAGGTAAACAAGAAATAACTGCCCCTCTTCCAGGAATAATTTATGAAGTTAAAGCCAAGGAAGGCTCGGAAGTAAAGCAAGGACAGAGCTTGTTTACGCTAATGGCAATGAAAATGGAAAATGACATAACAGCGCCTAGGGATTGTATTATGAAGGAAATAAAAATCAAGAAAAATGATAATGTCAATAGGGGAGATGTTTTGGCAGTGATAGAATAAGAAATCATTAAAATACCATAATGATTGAACACTTACGAAAACATAATAAATAAATATTAATAAAATATAAACTAAAAATCAAACGTAACAAGTTAATCAAATGGAAAAAGATAGATTAAAGGGAATGGTATTCGCTGCATTGTTTGCTGCACTGACAGGGGCAGTTGCATGGTTTAAGATTCCATTGCCATTTACCCCAGTTCCGATCACATTGCAGACTTTGATGGTTTTACTGAGTGGAGCAATGCTTGGAGCTTATTACGGCGCTTTAGCCATGTTGCTTTATCTCATCGTAGGAGCCATCGGATTGCCTGTATTTGCCGGCGGAAGTTCTGGAGTTGGAGCTCTTTTAGGACCAACTGGAGGATATTTGTTTAGTTACCCCATTGCAGCATTTGCAATCGGGAAAATGCTGGAAAAGAAGAAATTAAACTTATTTTTGAGGTATTTTTCATTTACTATTATACTATTTTTAGTGCTTCTTGTTGGACTAGACTCTTTATTTAAAATCGGCTTAATGAAACTGGGTGATAAAGTAATGGTTTCTATTCTTTCTGAACAACAAAGAATAATTTTGATATTTGTTAGCTTAGTCATGCTGCTGTTATTTTTTTACATTATATTTTACATAAATAAATCAAAATCTTTTTCAGTTGATAAAATTCTTGCGATGTTTACAGGAACTTTGATTATATATATTATGGGCTCGCTTCAAGGAAAATTTGTCACAGGATTGCCGTGGAGCGCGGTATTTGTCGGGTGGGTTCTTCCATTTATTGTAGGCGATACTGTAAAATTGCTATTGGCCGCTTACGTTGCAAAAAATATTGATATAAGCAAGTATATGAAATGAATTCTTCAAATTTAATTTTGCTGGACATTTTTTCATACAGCTGCATGAACTGCTTAAGAAGCCTAAATTATATTATGAAAATAGATAAAAAATACAAAAAATACGGATTGAAAACTATTATAGTCCATCCGCCGGAATGGGAGTTTGAAAAAAGCAGCAAAAATATTCTTTATGCCATAAAAAAGTACAAAATAAAAACCCCAATAATTATGGACAGAAATAAAAAAATAATAAAAAAACTTAAAATTAACTTCTGGCCGGCTCAGATTTTATTAAAAAATAAGAAAGTATTGTACAAACATGCTGGGGAAGGAAATTATAAAGAATTAGAAAATTTAATATTTAAAAATCTGGAATTAAAAGCAAAAAAAATCTTTGAGAAAGAGCCTAAATACAGCAGATTTCCGACAATATATGCAGGAACAAGAAAAAAAGGCAGCATAAAAAAAGCTGGAAATAAACTAAAAATTGGAATTATCTATAAAAACGGAAAATGGACTCAAGAAGATGAGTTTGTTAAGTCGATTGGAAGTAATAATTCATTGACAATTTTGGCAAAGGGCAGGCTTGTAAGGTTTGTTGCAAAATCCTTAACTAAGAAGCCGATAAAAGTGTTCATTGCATTAAACAATAAATACGTTAAGAAAATAAACATAAAAAAGCCGCAATTATACAGCATATTAGCGTTAAAAAAAAATGAGCCGCAAAAATTAACTTTAACATCGGCCAAAAATCTTGCTGTTTATTCATTTTCATTTCAATGATTGAAGCAAAAAATCTCTATTTCAAGTATGACGAGGAATTTGTATTAAAGGGCATCAATATAAAAATAAAGGAAGGGTGTTTTACAGCAATAATTGGGGCAAATGGTTCCGGAAAAACAACCTTGGCGAAGCACTTCAACTCACTTTTAACTCCAACAAAGGGCAATGTCCTAGTTGACGGCATTGACACAAGAAAGGACGAATTTGATTCAAGGAAAAAAGTCGGCTTCGTTTTCCAAAATTTTGAAGACCAACTAATCCACTCTATTGTTGAAGAGGATGTTGCATTCGGGCTCGAGAATCTTGAATGGAGTAATAATATAATAAAAAAAACTGTTGAACAAACACTAGACAAATTAAAAATTAAAAATCTAGCAAAAAGAAATGTTAATATGCTGTCTCTTGGGCAAAAACAGATGGTTGCACTTGCTGGAGTATTGGCTATGAATCCAATGTACATAGTTTTTGATGAGCCAACTACAATGCTAGATGCAAAAAACAAAAATAACATAATGGGCGTTATAAGGGATTTAAATATAAAGAATAAAATAACAATAATTCTTGTTACTAACGTTCTAGATGATTTGAAATATGCAGATAGGGTTATTATATTGAAAGACGGAAGTGTATTATATGATGGGAAAAAATACAAATTAAATAAAAGAATAATGGATAAAGCTGGTTTAAATGATAAATAAATTATATTTTGGGCAATATAGCCATAAGGATACAATTGTGCATAAAATTGATCCAAGGCTTAAGTTGATCTATGTATTTGCCCTTAGTGTATTTATTTTTACCCTGAACAAATATCTAGGAATACTATTTTTTACTTTATTTGTTTTGCTAATTGCAATAGCGTCCAAAATTAGCATGAAAAAACTACTTCAGAGCTTAAGGCCATTTTATCTAATGTTTGTGTTTTTATTAGTAATGTATCTTATATTTTCAAGAAATCAGTTAAATCAAGGAATTGTGGTTATTTGGCGCTTTCTGATGCTTTTAATCATGTCTTATGTTTTGACTTATACAACAACTACATCAGATTTGGTTGCGGCGATTGAGAAGTTAATGAAGCCTTTAAAGATTTTTAATATAAAGCCGAGGAATATAGCAGTCATGATTTCAATAACAATAAGATTTATTCCTGCAATGCTTTTACAATTCGAAAGACTAAGGGAATCAATGCTCGCAAGGCTGGCAAACTTCAGAAATTTAAGGCATATAAAATTGATTATGCTTTCAGCGCTTGAGAAGATGTTCAAGTCAGCATCAAATTTAAGTGATGCAATGCAATCCAGATTGTACAATGAAAATGCAGAAAGCCATAAAATAATGAGGTTAAGTAGCAATGATTATATTTCTCTACTCATCATTGCAGTATTTATATTAGTTATTTATTAGAATTTCTCTGGCCGAATAATATTCCTGCCAAAACATTCAATGCCCATGCCTGGAATACATTCAGTTTATAGACCCCCCCAAATACAAAGTTCCACAACCATTTGACAGGAAATGCAAGAATCAATCCGACTAAGGCACTTAGAATTATAACTAGCATTACTGCATACCCTGTGTCGACTAGCTTTTTTAATAATGGTAAGTTCTTCAAAATTGCCATATAAAGAAGTAACATAACTTGTTTTTTAAATATTGTGATTATGTTAATCAAAGCTGTTGTGTAAAACAATTTAAAATAAAAATTCAACAAACTTAGAATGACTTTTGTAACTAAGCATGATAAAAGTGAACCGTTTGTGCTCCTTAATGCAGTTATGTTATAGGTACCAGTTTAAGTTATGAAAGCGCATTGGTTTCTATTGTTGAGAAATAATCTTAAGTTCACATTATCGATGATGGGAGATAAAGCTTAAAATAGGTTAATATCTGACTTTAATGTCACCTTCAATAATTTTCAAAATTTTATTGTTTTTTGTCTTCAACACTAAATTGCAGCTTTCGTCAACATCAACAGCCTCCCCCTCTAAAATACCATTTATTGCAATAACTTTTACATTTTTGCCTAATGTGTCACAAGATTGTTTCCAGAGTTTTAGAATGTATTTGGATTTGTTTTTGCCATAAAACTCATTGTATAAAATAAAAAATTCCCGAAGAATATTTTCCTTTAGCTTCCCAATATCAACTATCTTATTCTTTATTATCCTTAATGAAGTTGCAATGTTTTTTATCTTGTCCGGAAATTTGTTTTGATTTGCATTCAATCCGATACCAATAATTACATAATTTTTTTTGCCAAAAATCCCCTCCGTCAAGATGCCGCATAATTTCTTTCCATTATAATGCACATCATTGGGCCACTTTAATTTTGTGGCTATTTTTTCAGATTTCTTAATCGATTTGGCGACAGAAACAGCAGCAGCAAAGGTTAGATATTGCAGATTTTGAACGTCTTTTGGCATGAGCAAAATTGACATCCACAAGCCACCTTTTGAAGAATACCATTTTCTTTTAAATCTCCCTCTGCCTTTGGTTTGAATATCAGAAATAACAACAATATTGCTTAATCCTTCTCTGGCAAATCCTTTTGCCTTGTCCTGTGTTGAGGTTAATGATTTGAAGTGATAGGTTTTGAAATGCATTTCAGTTTTTTAATAATTTTTCCATAAAGTTAAAAATTATTTTCTAATTATGATAGGAAAGTCCTGTTCTACATAAATGTTATTTGGAGGGGATAAATCGCTGTCGATTATTTGAAGTTTTAGATTATATGTACCAAATGAAACATCTTTTGGTATATTTAACCGAATTCCTTTTACATCTAGATTTGTATATTTTGATTTTAAATTCGGAGCAGGCAATTCATAAATTTTATTTTGATCAAAATTGAACCACGATAGATTATTAACATCAAATTGATGATTGTTAGTATCTAAAATTTGTATGAACTTAATTTTGTAGTTCAATGCCCTATCTTTTTTGTTCCTTAAACCAACAATTAAAATTGTTGATTCACCATTATATATTGTAATTTCAGGCGGAATATACACTTCCTTATCAGTAGAAATCAAATTATCGAATATTATTATTTTTTGACTTTTTGCATCACATCTATGAGCCTCATTACAATAAAGGATGCTATTTTCCTTACTGCAATATGAACACGCATAAAAAAATGACCTAAAAGGATAGCATTTGACATTTTTTTCTAACTTTAAATATTGAATATAAAATTTATTTATTGGGTCCCCTCCACAGCCACATGCACATTTTGATTCAAAGAAAACACAGTCCGAATTACTGGAACAATGAGTACTAAACAAGTTTACTACAATATTAAACACCACAAGAAGAATTACTATTCCAATTAAAAAACTAATTATCATAACAATTTTATTCTTAAAAATATTAACCATAAAAAGTTCTAATATTTAGATTATATAAATATTGTTATACGACTAATATGTTATCTACTCTTCCAAACTCCCTTCATTCATCCCTTCTTGCCTTGCAGCAATCACCCATGGATTTGCTTTGCTTTTGCTGCTCAAGCTTTGATGCTTTTTTGCAAGGTACTGTGAAACTGCAGTTGTCACAATCAAAACTTTCTTCTCTTTTGGCAATGATTCTTTTTCTTGCTTTGCACCTTTTAACTCTTCCATTATTTTGTTGTTCTCTATAAAAGAAGTTGATATATTGCCCCTTAAGAACTGCCTTTTGCTCAAAACCATCTGGTGGAATGGTATGGTTGTCTTGACACCTTCAATTATGAATTCGCCTAATGATCTCTTCATTCTGGAAATTGCCTCATGCCTTGTGCTTCCATAACATATAAGCAAGGCTATTAATGAATCAAAATGTGGCAGGATTGTATAGTTTGAGTGGGCAGAGCTGCTAATCCTTATGCCAGGGCCGCCAGGAGGAAGATAATTTACAATTCTTCCAGCTGATGGCATGAAATTATTTGAAGGGTCTTCTGCATTAATCCTGCATTCTATTGCATGTCCCTCAATTCTGATATCCTCTTGCTTATAAGCAAGCTTTGCGCCTTCAGCAAGCTTAATCTGTTCTTTTACTAAGTCAACATTGGTTACCATTTCCGTAACACCATGCTCAACTTGAATTCTTGTGTTCATCTCAATAAAATAAAAGTTCTTATTTTTGTCCAGCAAGAATTCTATAGTTCCTGCTCCTTCATAGCCTATTGCCTTTATTGCATTTACTGCTGCATTTCCCATACGCTCCCTTAATTCATGGTTCAACGCCGGGCTTGGTGCTTCTTCAATCAATTTCTGGTGCCTTCTTTGTATACTGCAATCTCTTTCTCCAAGATGAATGACATTTCCATATTGGTCTGCAAGAATCTGGAATTCTATATGTCTGGGCTCCTCAAGATATCGTTCGATGTATAATGAGCCATCGCCAAAAGAATTAAGCGCTTCGTTTGTTGCGCTTTCATAAGCGCTGAAAATATCTTCTTCCTTTGTAACAATTCTCATTCCCTTTCCGCCACCGCCAGCTGACGCTTTTATAATTACAGGAAAACCAATTCTTCTGGCAATATTCAGTGCCTGTTTTGGGTTTTTCAAGTCTTCCCTCATTCCCTCAATTACAGGCACATTAGCATTATCCATTGCCCTTTTGGCTTCTACCTTATCACCTAATCTTTGAATCATCTTGAAAGAAGGCCCTATAAATTTAATGCCTTTTTTTTCACACAATCTTGCAAACTTTGGATTTTGAGAGAGAAATCCATATCCTGGATGGATGGCATCGCAAAAGCTTTGCTTGGCTATATTGACAATTTTCTTAGTGTTTAGGTAGTTTTTTGACTTGCCTATATTATATGATTTGTCAGAGAATTTTACAGCCAGGGAATCTTTTTCGTCTTCCGAGTAGATAACAACACTTTCAATATTCAATTCCCTGCAGGCTCTTATAATCCTTAAGGCAATTTCTCCTCTATTGGCAATGAGTATCCTTTTAAAGCCTTTATTGCTCAATACAGTGTAAGTCTTTTCCTTTCTCTTGTTTATTCCAAATCCTTTTGTAAGTATTTCCAAGAAAGACTTATTGGAAGGGTTGTTTAATATTTCGTCCACATGGGCTTCGTCAATATGCGGCAGCCTTTTCATCACATTAGTTGTAATAAAGCTGCCCAGATCTTCGATTCTTGATGACTGAAAAAGGCTTCTGCTTGGGGTAATTACATGGTGTTTTATTAAAGCCTCAAAATGCCAGTAAGCAGCAGGAAACCTATCCTTTGCCTTCAAGATTGAGCTTCTCAAAATATGATAGAAGTTTTCAAGAAAGTTTAGGGCACTATTTGCCGTGTCAATCAGTAGCTTTTGTCTAAAGCTGATTTTCAATTTTGCTTTCTTGTTTTTTAACATAGTCTTACATTTACGAATGCATTATATAAAGATTTTGTACATTTTGTGGTATAAAATATATAATATAATACATATTTTCGAATAAATATGTTATAAAATATTAAAGTAGAAAATTATTTAAATGGTCTGAAATTAGGTAAAACAGGTTGTATGAATCAAATTAATGAACTAAAAAATGAGAAAGGAGAGATTAGTACAGAAGAAATAAAGAAGATTATACCTTATAAAGAGCCATTCTTGTTTGTTGATAAGGTGTTAAGGCTTACGAGCACAAATATTGTAGCCTTAAAAGAACTAAGTGGCAAGGAGGATTTCTTCAAAGGGCATTTTGTTGATTTTCCAATTATGCCTGGCGCATTAACAGTCGAAGGGCTTGGCCAGGCCGCAACATTGCTTGTAAGGTCTAATATTGCAAATCATATAGGCAAGGATATTCTGGCTTATAAGCTTAAGGAAGTCAAGTTTATGGCTCCAGTGCTGCCGCCTGCTGAGATTAGGTATGAAGTTGAGCTGATAGCTCAAGATGAAAGAGGTGCAATAGTTAAAGGAAATGCGTTTGTAAAAGATGAACTTATAGCTGAAGCTTTTATAATGCTGGCGATAGTAAACAAGGAAGAGTTCAGAGCCAAGTATAAGTAGGTGATTTCTATGTATATTAAAGGGGTAGGCATGACTAAGTTTGGAGCACAGACAGACACCAGCCAGGAATTAGCTTATGAAGCAACATTGGAAGCTCTGGATGATGCGCAACTAAGCATTGAAGGCATAGACGCTATTGTTGTTTCAGAAATTGACACTGACTGCAACGGTGAAAGGCAGAGATTGTTTTCTTCAATTTTAAGCAGCATCTTACGGAAGAAGGTACCTATCTTGACTACAACAGCTGTTTGCGCTGGTGGTGGAGCAGCCTTATGGACAGCCAACAAGTTAAACTATAATAATGTGCTTGTTGTGGGTGTTGAAAGGTTGTTATCAAATAACTCTATGAATACAACAGATGAAATCATGATGGCTGCAGAAAGGATTTATGAGCAGACAGAAGGATTAAATTTTCCTGCGCAAAATGCCCTTGTGGCGCAGCAGTACATGCTTAAATATGGCGCAACAACTGACGACCTTGCTTTGGTTGCTTTCAAAAATCACCAGAATGGATTTCTTAACCCAAATGCAAGGTTTTACAAAAAAGAAGTTACTTTAAAGCAAATAAAAAAATCTCCTGTTGTGGCTTCTCCATTAAGATTGTTTGACTGCAGCTTGTCGGTCAATGGCGCTGCTGCAGCTGTTATAACAAAAGACAAGACTGATATTGAAATTGCAGGTTCTTCTTTATATGTTGATAGGCTGTCTTCCTTTGAAAGCGATGACATGACTTCGTGGGAAGCAACAAAACTGGCAGCAAATGAAGCTTATAAACAAGCTGGAATAACTCCTAAAGATGTAGACATAGCTGAAATTCATGATGCTTTCACATCAGTTGAGCTTATTTCCTATGAAGATTTGGGATTTTGCAAGAAAGGTGAAGCAAAGCATATGATAAGAAAAGGTATTGTGAACAGAAACGGCAAGCTTCCTGTAAATACAAGTGGTGGATTAAAGGCAAAAGGTCATCCTATTAGCGCAACAGGCATCAGCCAAGTTTATGAGTTAACGAAACAGATGAAGAAACAGGCAGGAGAAAGGCAGGTTGATAACATTGAATATGCTTTAGCCCAAAATATTGGAGGCGCCGGAAGCACTGTAACAGTCCATATTCTTAGGAAGG
This sequence comes from Candidatus Woesearchaeota archaeon, assembly GCA_023266475.1. Taxonomy (GTDB): domain Archaea; phylum Nanobdellota; class Nanobdellia; order Woesearchaeales; family GW2011-AR4. The sequence continues at coordinate 10,736 of JAHFQA010000022.1, forward strand.
TGAATAGCTAATGATAATAAGATGGGTATGTGAGAAATGCAGCAAGAGATGGATATATCCGATTGAGAAATGTGTCTATTGCAAAGGGCTGATTGTCAAGCAGAAAGGCTCTAAATTGAAAGTAGTTGGAATAACAAAAGTCAATATCCCATCGCCTATGCACCCCATAATACCTTACAACATAATTCTTTTGCAGGATGAGTTTGGAAACAGATTGCCTAAAAAAACAATGAAGGATTATAAAATTGGCGAGGATTATATTCAGCAGAAAGCAAAAACAGATGACGCTGTTGCAGTCATTAAGGTAAAGTATGATATTTACGAAGCGATAAAGGAATCTCTTGAGCTTCTTAATGGCATGAAATTAAGTTCAGATGATAAAATCCTAATCAAGCCAAGCATAATTGCAGCAGCTTATCCGTACCAAGCAGTAAATGTTAATCCTGTTTTTCTTGACGCATTGATAATGATTCTGCTTGATAACAGAATAAGAAAGGAAAATATTATTGTTGCTGAGCAGGCATTAATAGGATCTGATGCAGCGGATGCAGCATCCAAAGCCGGCATCCTCGAAATCTGCAAAAATCAAGGAATAAATTTTGCTGATATTTCAAAAGGCCCGTTCGAAGAAATCTATTCAGAAGGATATAAATTTAAAGTTTATAGGGAAGCATTGAACAGGAAAGTGATAAATGTGCCTATCATGAAAACAAATTTTCAGCTTGGAATTTCTGGGGCACTAGAAAATTTGTCAAGGGTTGTTGATGAAAAGACTCAAAGGGAGATGTATTTTGACAACATAGAAAAAACGCTCCCAAAATTGGCGAAGGCAATTCCAAATGTTTTCACAATTGCTGATGCGACAAGCGGCATGCAGGGCCAGGGTCCTTTGGTTTCTGGAGAGCCGGCTTTCCTCAATCTTGTTTATGCAGGCAAAAATCCCGCTGCTCTTGATATAATTTTTTGTGAAGCTACAATGCTTGAAATTCCAAACTATATTCTTTTCTCAGCAAAAAATCTTGATATAAAAAAGATAGAAGTTGTCGGAAGCGAGCTAGATTCATTTAAATATCCCATTAAAGCTCCTGTAAACAATGACACGCCGCATGCAGACATAAAGATAATTAATGGAAAAGCCTGCCCAGCGTGCCTCTATATGATGAACAACCTGACATTAAAACTGATCGGATTGAGGGGTGAGCAAATAAATATAGTAATTGGATCTGTGCTTACAGAAGACATGCTCAAGGGAAAGGAAAGATTAGTTGCTTTGGGGGATTGCGCAATCAAAAAATTGGAAGAGATGAAAATCAAGTCTGTTGCAGAAATAAATGAGAACATTGATGAAATGGAGCAGCTTGTTTTATTAAAAAAATTGCTTACTACAGAAGGAACTCCAAAAATAACTGCAGTTGACAAGGTTAAATCAAAAATGAAAAAGCTTCTTTCCAAGGTGGTTAAATGATGTTTATCAGAGGAGTTGGAATGACAAAGTTTGGTATACAAGATGTGCCCTCAGGTCAAATGATTTATGAATCTGCCTTGGAAGCTTTAGGAGATTGTGGTATCTCAATGAATGAGATAGATGCAATTGTAGTTTCAAATAATGACATAATAAGCAATGGGGAAAGGCAAAGACACAGCGCATCCATGTTAAGCAGTTTATTCCAGAAAAAAATCCCTATAGTTGCGGTCACTTCTGGTTGTTCTGGAGGTGGTACGGCATTATGGACAGCTATAAGGCTTCAGAAATCTGGTAATTACAACAATATTCTTGTAATTGGTTTTGAAAAGATGGTTTCAAATTTAAGTTCTAAAGTTACCGATGAAATGCTTATGGGTGCTGAAAGATTATATGAACAAAGTGAAGGGATGAATTTCCCAGCTGCGAATGCCCTTGTTGCACAGCAATACATGAGTATATATGATGCTACTTCAGATGATTTAGCATTAGTCGCTTACAAGAATCATCAGAATGGGTACCTTAATCCTAAAGCACGATTTTATAAAAAAAAAATTTCTATCGATGAGATCAAAAAAAGTCCTGTTGTTGCCTCTCCTTTAAGGTTATTTGACTGTAGCATTCCAGCAAACGGTGCGGCTGCACTTATTTTATCAAAAGAAAAATCAGATATTGAAGTTATTGGATCTGCAGAGGAAACAGATTATCTTGCTCCATTTGAGAGAGAAGACATGATTTCATGGGATGCTTCCAAGAAGGCAGCAGCAGAGGCTTACAAGCAGGCAGGCATCTATCCAGATGATATTGATGTTGCTGAGTTGCATGATGCTTTCACATCGGTCGAACTCATATCCTATGAAGATTTGGGATTTTGCAAAAAAGGAGAAGCAAAAGAGTTAATAAGAAAGGGTATCACAAATTTAAATGGCAAACTGCCTGTCAACACAAGCGGTGGCTTGAAGGCAAAAGGCCACCCTATAAGTGCAACCGGCATCAGCCAGATCTATGAATTAGTTAAGCAAATGCGCAATGAAGCTGGCGAAAGGCAGGTAAGCAATATAAAGTATGCCATGGCCCAGAATATTGGCGGGGCTGGAAGCAATGTTACTGTGCATATCCTAAAAAAATGCTAAACCCATTTTTAAACTCCCGAAAATCTTTGATTTTCGATGAATTTATAAAAATCCGTGATACTTAAAAAAATTGAAGGTGAAATGAATACTAAACAACAAAATTACATTGATAACAGGGGCATCAAAAGGCATCGGAAAAGCGATAGCTCTGGAGTTTGCAAAAAATAACGCTTCAGTCATAATAAATTATAACAAAGACAAGGAAGGCGCTGATTTGATTGAGCAAGGGATTAAGGGAATTGGCAAAAAAGCTGTCGCAATCAAGGCTGATGTCAGCAATTTTAATGAAGTAACTGCAATGATTGAGCAGATAAAGAAAGATTTTGGCAGGATTGATATTTTAGTCAATAATGCAGGAATTACAATGGACAGAACTTTAAAAAACATGACTCAAGATGAATGGAACAAAGTTATTAATGTCAATCTTACAAGCGTCTATAATGTAACAAAGCAGGCTCTTCCCCTCATCCAAAAGAATGGAAGAATTATTAATATATCTTCAATAGCCGGCTTAACTGGAAATTTCGGCCAGTGCAATTACGCCGCTTCAAAAGCAGGCATAATTGGATTCACAAAATCACTCTCAAAGGAGCTTGGGAAACTAAGCATAACAGTAAATGCAATTGCGCCTGGATTGATACAAAGTGAAATGACAAACAAAATTCCATTTTTCAGAAAAAGGATTATGACAGCCATGATACCATTGAAAAGGATGGGCACAGTTGAGGAAGTCGCAAATTGCGCTCTCTTCCTTGCTTCAGAAAAATCAAGTTATATTACTGGAGAAGTCATAAGCATTAACGGAGGTCTCGGGCTTTAAATGGCAGGAATAATTGGTTATGGCATTTACATACCCCTATATAGAATTAAAACTGAAGAAATTGCAAATGTATGGGGCCGTGATGTAAATATGGTTAAAAGCGGCCTATTAATTACCGAGAAATCCGTTCCTCATTATGATGAAGACACCGTTACAATGAGTATAGAAGCTTCATTGAACGCTATCAAGCGTGCAAATATTAATCCAAAAGATATTGGCGCAATTTACTCTGGTTCTGAAAGCCCAGCCTATGCTGTCAAGCCGAACATAACCATGGTTGCTAACGCAATCGGCATGGGCTCAAATTATACCGGAGCAGATGTTGAATTTGCATGCAAGGCAGGAACAGCAGCTCTGCAGATGGTTACAGGGTTGGTAAAATCAAGCATGGTGAAATTTGGGCTTGCCATAGCCACAGATGCAGCCGAATACTCTGTTGAAAATGTAGGTGATCAAAGCACAGGGGCTGGAAGCGCTGCCTTTATAATCGGCAACAACAAAAATGAAGCAGTGGCGGAGATAGTTGAAACTTTATCATATTCGTCAGACATTCCGGATTTCTGGAGAAGACCACAAATGCATTATCCAACGCACGCTGAAAGGTTTACCGGAGAGCCAGCTTATTTCAAGCATACGATAATGGCTACAAAAATGCTGATGGAAAAAATTGGCCTAAAGCCTTCTGATATTAACCACGTAGCATTTCACACTCCAAACGGAAAATTTCCAACAAGAGTAGCACAGCTTCTTGGATTTACAAATGAGCAGGTTAAACACGGTTTTGTTGTTGATAGAATAGGAAATACTTATTCAGCCGCAACCATGATCGGGCTTTCTTCAATTCTTGATAACGCAAAACCCGGCGATAAAATAATCGCAACCTCATTCGGAAGCGGTGCTGGGAGCGACGCTTTTTACATCGAAGCAACAGATTTGATTGAGCAGAAAAAAAGATTGGCAAAGACAACAAAAGAATATCTTGACATAAAGAAGTATGTGGATTATTCGACTTACATAAAGTATACAAACAGGATTGAATAAAATGAATGCAAGCGTAATTGGATTTGGTTCGACAAAATTCAGGGAGCATTGGGAGCTTGGAATAAAAGACATGATTAGAGAAGCGTCCAAGAATGCTTTGAAATCCGCAAATGTTGAATTAAAGTATATTGATTCGGTTTTTGTTGCAAATTGTTTTTCAAGCTTAATAAATGGCCAAAATAATTTAAATGCTGTTTGCTCTGATATGCTTGGTATTGACAATTCTTTTTCAGTTGGCGGAGGAGATTCATCTGGATCATATGCGATTTTGCAGGCAGCAAATGCGATTGTTTCAGGTGCAAGCAAAATTGCCTTAGTGATTGGCGTTGAAAAAATGAGTGACCTTGGAACAAATGATGCGATTGAAGCAGTTTCACAATTTATTGATCACGAGAATGAAGCTGACAATGGAGCGACCTTGGCCAGCTTATTTGCAATGATTACAAACAAGCATATGGAAGAGCACGGGACAACAGACAAGCAGCTTGATATGGTGTCTATCAAGAATCATGCAAATGCCGTAGAAAATGATATTGCCCAATTCAGATTTAATATAACAAGAGATGACATTATAAAAAGTCCGATGATTTCCACTCCACTTAGAGTCCTGCATTCAGCGGCTTATGGAGATGGATGCTGCGCTGTTGTGATGTGCAGCAGCGAAGAAGCAAAAAAACACCCAATTAAAATTGATTTAATTGGCTATGGGGTAGGATATGATTTGCTCGCGGTGCATGAACGAGAGGATATTACAAACTTCAATGCTGTAAAAACTGCTGCTAAAAAAGCATTTGAAAAAGCAAAAATAAAACCAGAGGCCATCAGTTTTGCAGAGCTACATGATGCATTCTCAATCAGCGAGATAATATCAATAGAGGCCATCGGATTTGCAAAAAAAGGAATGGGCGGCAAATTCATTGAGGAAGGCAAAGCAAATCTTAACGGAAAGACTCCAATCAATCCGAGCGGCGGCTTAAAAGGATGCGGACATCCGCTTGCAGCAACCGGAATACGGCAGGCTATTGAAGCATTCTGCCAATTAAACAACTCAGCAGGCAATCGCCAGGTAAAAAATCCAAAATATGCCTTGACAGAAACAATAAGCGGGACTGGAGCAACTGCTGTTGTAATCATATTTTCAAAATAAAATGTACAAATCAAACATAGTAATGGCATGGAGAAAGACTAACAGGGGTAATTATATAATTGGCTCTAAATGCAAAGAATGTCATGCATTATTCTTCCCTTCAAGGACAAGATGCACAAAATGCGAAAGCAATAAATTGGAAGATTACATTTTCAACGGGAACGGAAAAATTTTTGCGCATTCAACAGTTTTTTATCCGCCTGCAGGCCTTGAAAAGCAAGTGCCATACACAGTTGCAATAATTAAGCTTGATGAAGGCCCTAAAATGACAGCACAGGTTGTTGAATTTGATGATCTTAAAGTAGGAATGAAAGTACAATCATGCGTCAGGGAATTATATTCGGACGGAAAGAGCGGGATAATACATTACGGCATCAAATTTAGGCCTTCTGATTAAGTGGATAAATAAAATTTTATTTAATATACTTGGCATTTATAATAATTAAAAATATGATAAAAACAGAATCAAAAATAATAACAATAGACAGCGCATTGAAAAATTTAAATTCAAGCATGACAATAGGCTTGAGCGGATTTTCTTATATGAATCCTCCGATGGCCTTAGTCAGGGAAATCATAAAAAAGAAAATAAAAAATTTAACTTTGGTTTCAGGCCCCACGTCGGGAATTGAAACGGACATTCTTATAGGGGCTGGATGCGTAAAGAAAGTTATAACTTCTTGTGTTGCATTTGAAAAAATTGAAGGTGTTGCAACAAATTTCAGGAAAGCTGTTGAAAATAACAGTATAGAAGTTTGGGAATGCGACGAGTGCATCTGGCACATCGCATTGAAAGCAGGCATACAAAATGTACCTTACATGCTTTGGCCAGGCGGAGTCGGAAGCAGCATACCTAAATTAAACAAAGATATTGAGGAAGTCAAAATAAAGGGAGATTATTATCTCAAAATCCCCCCAATAAAAATTGATATTTCATTTATTCATTGCGGAATTGCAGATAAAATCGGAAATGTGCAATTCCCGAAAAACATTTTTCTTGGAAGATTGTTTTGCGAGCAGGAGCTTGCAGAATCATCAAAAAAAGTAGTTTGTTCCGTCGAAAAAATCGTCGATAACAGAACTATTCTCCAAAATCCTGAGCGTATAATTATCAGGAATGCAGAGATTTTGGAAATACCTTTCGGGGCTCATCCTGGCGCTTCAAACGGATTTTACATTCCAGATTTAGATCATTACAAAGAATATGTAGAATATTCCAAAAAAGGAAAATTTAATGAGTATTTGGAAAAATATATTTTTGGTGTCAATAGCCAGAATGAGTACTTGAATTTGATTGGAAAAAACAGGTTGAAATCATTAGAATTTAAAAAAATAAGTAAAAATTAATATGAAAATAAATAAGGATTATTCAATTGGGGAATTGCTTGCTTGCGTCATAGCCAGAGAACTAGAAGATAACGATACGGTGGCATTCGGTTTGCACGCAGAATTTTCATTGGCAGCGTCTTTTTTGGCGCAGAAATTATATTCTCCGAACTTGAAAATAAGGCACGGATTAAACGCGAATAATGGGGTAGAATTAAATCCAGCAGCATGGACTTCAAATGTAAATAGCAAATCTCAACCTACACCTCAATATATTGAAAGGCACGATTCAATCTTGAGCATTGCAAACCCTAACAATTCAAACAAATTATGTGATACTTTTTTTATTTCAGGGCTTCAGATTGACAAATTCGGGAACACGAATTTGATTGGAATAAAGGGAGTAAATAAAAAATTCAAGCTAAGGGGCCCTGGCTCAATCGGAACAACTTCTATTGCTCAACTTGCAAAAAAATATTTTATTTTCAGTTTGGAACATACGACGAGAAGATTTGTTGAAAGCGTTGATTATGTATCAACCATCGGTTATAATATTAGAAAAAAATATGGATTAAGCGGAGGACCTTTATTATGCGTAACTCCTTTATGCATTTTTGATTTTCAAGATGGAATGATGAGAATAAAATCAATAGACCCTCATTCAAGCCTGCAGGAAGTTATTATAAAAACGGGCTTCAAGCCAATTGTGCCAAAAAATATTGAAACAACGAAAGAACCTTCATCAGAAGAGCTTAAAGTTTTAAGAAATATTGACAAGAAAGGCTTCCTAAAAGAGATTGACAATGATATAATTGTTTAATATGAAATTCACAACTTTAAGCAAAGCAGTTTCAAGGATTAAAGACAATAGTTTAATTACTTTTTCCGGCATGGAATTGAATCGTGCTCCGATGGCTTTGATTTTTGAAATTGTAAAACAGAAGAAGAAAAATCTGAGGATTATCAACATTCCAAATCCTCTTGCAACAGATGTTTTGATAAAAAATAATTGTGTAAAACACGCGATATTCGGTTTCAATGGATTCTCTTATGAAGACGGATTTGTCATAGCGCCAAATTGGCGAAAGGCAATCGAGAATAATCTAATTGAATGGAAAGAGACAGACATGCTTGAAATAGTGCAGGCATTGAAAGCCGGTGCTTCTGGATTAAAGGAGGTCGAAGTACCATCAATGGAAAACACAGATTACCTAAAATTTAATAATTACAGAAAAGTAAATGGAAAAATCCTGACTGATGCCGTGAATCCTGATTTCGCATTGATTCACGCGCAATACGCCGACAGGAGAGGCAATGTTTTTATTGAAGACCCGCTAATAGATAAATTAATTTCTTCTGCAAGCAAAAAAGTGATTGTCAGTGTCGAGCAAATTATTGATAAATTAGAGGAAATAACAATATCTGCAGAAAAAATTGAGTGCATTGTTGAGGCAAAAAATGGCGCATCACCAACTGCTTGTTTTAAATTCTATAATTATTATCCAAAAAAGATAAGGGAATATGTCAATGAAGGTAAAAATGAATATGATAAAAAAATCCAAAGAAATGATTTTGAGAAAAAACAAGTTGATTATATGATTATAACTCTTGCAGATTTCATAAAAAATAATAAATCTGTAGCTACTGGTGTTGCTTCCCCTCTGCCAATGCTTGCAACAATGTTCGCAAGAAAATCAGGAAAGAAATTTAATTATTTTAACTGCGGAAGCGGAGCAATAAATCCATTTCTCAAGAAGGCTGAATATTCATCAGTAACGATTAATGCACTTGAGAAAAAAGAATCATACATTGAACTTCATGAGGTCTGGAACTACGCGCTGAAAGGAAAGATTGATTTAATGTTCTTTGGTGCAGTGCAGATTTCAAAAAATGGTGATGTGAACATAACCTGCATCGGTGATTACAAAAAGCCAAAAGTCAAATTGCCTGGCCCAGCAGGCGCTGTTACTCTAAGAAATTTGTGCAAGAATACCATTATAACAACTCAGCAGCACACAAAGAGGACCTTTGTCGAAAAAGTTGATTTCATAACTAGCAGTTTCGATGGTAACACAATTATTGTGACAAATTTGGGTATTTTAAAACTTGGTCCAAAGCCGGAGATATTAGTTTATTACCCCATTTCAAGCATTAAAGAAATAAAAAATAATACTGGTTTCAATTTAGAATCTAAAAATGCGAAGAGGTTAAAGGAATTAACTAAAAAAGATTTAGATGTATTAAATGAAGTAGACCCGGAAGGGATAAGATATAAAATTTAAAATACAAAAGCTTTTTAATGAACTAATTACTTCAAAACAAAATGGTATTCACAAAAGGTTTGTTGAAAGGAAAGATAGCAATAGTCACAGGTGGTGGCACTGGAATTGGCAAATCAATATCTACAGAATTTGGAAAGCTTGGTGCAAAATTAGCAATTATCCACAGGAAAAAAGAAAATGTTGATTCTGGTGTAAAGGAACTAAGCAAAATCACAAAATGCGTTGGGTTTCAGGCCGACTTAAGAGATTTTGCACAGGTAGAAAATACATTCAAAGAAATAGTCAAAGAATACAAAAGGATTGACATTCTGGTTAATAACGCAGGCGGGCAATTCATTGCGCCAATTGAAAAGATTTCACCGAATGGCTTTGATGCTGTAGTAAAAACAAACCTTTACAGCACTTTCTACTGCTGCAAAGCCGCAGGGGAGTATATGAAAAGGCAGAAGTATGGCAAAATAACAAACATTGTCACGATTTATGCTGTAAAATCAGCCGCAGGCATGATACACTCAGGCGCTGCAAGAGCAGGTGTTATTAATCTGACAAGAAGCCTTGCTTTGGAATGGGCAAAGTACAACTTAAATGTTAATGTTGTAGCTCCGGGCTTTGTTGCTACAAGCGGGCTAAAATACGAATTAATTAATAATAAAAAAATGATTGAAAAGCTGAAAAAAGAAGTTCCATTAGGACGATTTGCTGATGTCCAGGAGATAGCTGACGCTGTAACTTATCTTTCTTGCGATGCTGCAAGCTACATAACAGGCCAAACCCTCGTTATAGATGGCGGTTGCGTTATGATAAACTGGCCAAGGATAGATATCAAGTAAATCCTTTTAACCAGCAAACTTTAAATACTAATAGTCGTTCTTAGCGGTTATTGTGCATTGCGCAAGAAAAAATTAAATAACATAGAGGTAAGATGATATGAGATATGAGAGAGGACCAAGACGCGACTATGGATCGCGTAATTTTGCCCCTGTTAAGGTTGGGGATGAGTTGGATGTGAAGATAGAGGCAGTTGGAGAAAAGGGAGATGGGATTGCAAAAAAGGATGGATTTGTTTTGTTCGTGCCTAGCACAAAGCAAGGCGATGAAGTGAAAATCCGGGTAACAAGAGTTCTCCAAAAGGTCGGCTTTGCCGAAGTTGTTGGTAAGAAAGAGGCTGAATCTGAATCAGGTGAAGTTCAGCAGGAAGAAAGCTACGAACAGCCATCTGAAGAAGCAAGTCCAGGGACCGAAGAAGAATATTCTGGCGAAGATAGCGAGAATTTTGGTGAAGAAGGAGATAATTAAGCTCTTTCTTTGGTTTTTGAGTTAGATTTAAATATTTATATTCATTTGAAATAGGTATGAGACTTTTTATTGCAATAGAACTAAATTATCTTAAGGACTATTTTGCCAAGTTGCAGGCCCTTTTGCCTACAAATGCCAGGCTTAGCATAACAAAAACCTTCCATCTTACTCTAAAGTTCTTGGGTGAAGTGCAGCCAGAAAAGGTTGAAAATATAATTTCTTTATTAAGAGTTGTAAAATTTGAGTCATTTAATCTCTTTCTTGATTCTATTGGGATTTTTCCAACTGAAAATTATATAAAGGTTGTCTGGATCGGCTTATACCCAGAAGAAAATATTATAGAATTGCAAAAAAATATTGACGAGTCCCTGAAACAAATATTTAAGAAGGAAAAAGATTTCAAGGCTCATATTACTTTAGCAAGAGTGAAATATCCTGAGGACAAAAAATTGTTTTTGGAGCAAATTCGAAAAATAAAAGTCGAGAACAAGAAAATTGATATTAATGAATTCAAACTGATAAAATCAACTCTAACGCTGAAAGGGCC
>JAHFQA010000077.1 GCA_023266475.1 Candidatus Woesearchaeota archaeon
CTGGTACAGATTTTCAGGGCAGATTAGTATTCGACAATTTAAATGATGCTCTGGGAATTTCAGAAGAAGGTGGTCGCAGATATGACCTTGTGGGCGCAGCTCATTGCATTTACGAGCCATCACCACTAATGGGTGGAACAGAAGTAAAATGGTTTGTAGGGGCATATCATACACTAAATATTACATCTACTCGAAAATTTCTAACAGACATTGGAATCGAAGTTAAAGAAGCGCCAGAAACTGGCCCAAGCCCGGATACACATCTAAAGCTAAAGAGGGCAGTGGACTATGTTAAAAAATTGGAATCTCCAATAACAATAAATACAAGGGCATTAAATAATCCAGTTCTTACTTATTTCCAGGATTTATTTGAGCATTTTAATAAGGGATATGAAAGACACTATCTTGCAAGATCAAATGCGAAAATTGTAAATGAAGCTAAAAAATAAATTATCAACGAATTCTAAGTAATTATTACTTAAAAAGAGGATACTGTCATCTTTTCGTGATATGGTTTAATCTTACATATTTTATAAGATTCAATAATTTATTCTTTTTCAATGGAATAAAAATCTCTGCAGCTTCTGCAGGTGTTTTGCCTTTCAGCTGTTGATGCGGATTTACAAAATTATGAATGATATGGTTGAGATTCATAAAAGCCTCTCCACCATCAAAACTTTCAAAGTCTCCTCGCATTGTTTTAGTCCTGTCCTTAATTTTTCCATTGTATCTTTCTATGTGGTTGTTGTTATAGTTTAATCCAGCTTTCTTGGCTTTGATTGGAATACCAAATGTTAATTTGGTAACTCTTCCAAATAATATTGACCAAGCAGACTTGTAATTCCAGAATTTGTCGCTTACAAATATTATAAGCTTCCTTTTCTTTTTTGGTTTATGCTTTTCTTTCCTATAAACTTCCAGTATTTGGTCATAACAAGTAATCTTTATCTGTCCCAGGAACTCTTTGCATTTATCTAAAGTTCTTTTCTCGACGAAAAGATGAGCTGTTACATACTTTGTAATGTGGTCAATGCAGTTCAAATCGTAGTGGTCTTTTCTGTTGACCTTCAGATACTTCTCATCAAAATGCTGTCTTCCCTTGAGTTTTGGTTTTACCTTTAAATGCAGAGGATTTTAAAAAAATAGAGTATTTTTTTGTCCATTGGTTGATTGTCCATCTTGTTACTTTAACTCCATCATGCTGCCACAAATGATTCTGCGTTTTGAACAAAGATAATCCATCTTGGTGTTGGTGTATCGCTCGAACAATTATTTCTTTCTTGTGCCTCATGCGTTCAAATCCATCTGGTTCAACAAATGCCTTTCGGCATTTATTACAGCGATAAATCTGTTTGGTGCCAGATTGGTTGTGTCTTTTTCCACGCTTAACAATGTCTGAAGCTTCACAGCTTGGACAATTGAATGAATACATATTTCTCACCTCGAATCATTCAGAAGAGAGCTAGTATATAAATATCACGTTAAATGGACAGTATCTACTGTAGTTGATAATCCAAGAGAAGAAGTAACAAAACTGGATGCTCAAACTGACCTAATTTAATGTTGTTAATCTTATATGAAAAAATGTGTTCCAAGTCAAAGGTTTTCTTTGTAATCCTTCCAGCATTGCTGGAGTTTTTCCTTTCTTCATTTCAATAAAATTATGCTGTATGCTGAAAATTTCCAATCTCTGTTCAATGCATAATTTTCTTTTTGCGAAGCTTCTGGCTTTTCTTGTGTAACAAGAAATTCTTTCTCGAAGTTTTGAACAAAAGCCATCCATTTGCGTAATTGAAATTTCATCTTTTGGAATATTTCCAAGAATTATTCTGCTTACCACACCAACAATTTTCTGATTAATTCTTATTTTCTTTCTGATTGCATGATTTATATTCCCTTGCGGAAAATTATTTGGTATAGCAATAAGATTTTGCTTGTTTCCATCAGAGATGATAGTGATTTTTCTTTTTCTTGTTGGAAAGCGAACACGCTTTGAAAGCAATGAATAAAATTCATTGCAGGTAAAATCATTCCATTTGCCGATGACAAAACAAATGAAAAACTGCGTTTTTCTTTTGAATGCCAAATATGTGTAGGCATCTCCAACTTCTCTTTCTTTGCAGTAAGGCGCTAGACAATTTTCTTCTTTTTTTTAACAAAGCTCCACATCTCATCAACTTCGATTGGTGTCAAATTTAATTCCGTGACAAAGTATTCGTTGAATTTCTTGCAATGCTCTGCAATTGCAGAGGCAATTGACCTTATTGTATCGAGATGATGGCTCGTTATTCTAGCAATTGCTCGAAAACTTGTTTTTTCTGAAAGCAATTTGCAAATGTGAATTATTTCTTTTTTGCTTAAATGTTTATGAAAGAAAGGAGTGTTTATTGTTCTTGCAAAAGTTCTTTTGCAGTCTGTACACCTGTAACGCTGGGTTCCATTTGGCTGCGAGCCAAATCGAATTATATTTCTTAAACCAATTTTCTTATGTACCCTGCAATTCTTATTTGGGCATGCAACATCCAATTTCCTTGATTTTCTCATTAAATTCACCTCTGTAAATCCAGAGATGAACTAATATATAAACAATACTATTTTAGGTCAGTTTGTATTTAAATCTTATGTTTTGTATTGACTATAAAATAGTTACAAATTAGAACCTAAACAAAATTTTCTCAAAATCCTTAATTTTATCTTTGATTACCATAACCCCTTCACTTCTTAGCATTTTAATTTTTCTTTGAACTTCTAAGCTTTTAGGATTTTTCATTCCGCCAAACCCACCAATTGATCCATCAGAAGAAACAACCCTATGGCATGGAACTTTCGGGGAATAGGGATTGTTTTTCATTGCACCTCCTACTGCCCTGTAAGCCCTTGTTCCAAGAGCGTTTGCAAGCTGCTTGTAGGTTGTGACCTTTCCCTTCGGGACTTTTTTTAGCAGCATATACACTTTTTCGTTAA
>JAHFQA010000023.1 GCA_023266475.1 Candidatus Woesearchaeota archaeon
CTTGTTAAAAGCAGCTTTTGAGATTTCATTTGTAAGGATGGCAAAATCCTCCTGCACTTTAATTCCCCTGCCTTTCCATTCATCTGTTAAATCCTGCCTTATGGCAATGCCCCTTAATCTTTTGTCAATCCAGTCTTTAGGATAACCTTTTAGCTCGTAATATTCCTTAACCCTATCCTGAGCGAGTTCCGGGTTCTCGATTTCTTGGATTCGTTCATAACCCACTTTAGCTAACCACTGCTTAAATGGCTCTGCCTTTGGAGATGGAATTGATTGTATTAGCCTGAATGCATTTTTTGTTGTTACGCAGTCGGCATACCTCATTTTGCCATCTTTTGCCTGCAATTTCAAACCGTGACAAATTGTCACGAGTTGCGGTTCTCTCTCTTTCAGCTTTCGCCAGTAGGCTAGCTCATCTTTGCTGTCTGTAAGCACTGCTATAATGTCGGATACGGAGAAATACCACTCTTCATCATGCCAAGTTCTTCTTATCTTTTTGTCTTGGAAGACTATTAATGATTTTTCTTTGGTCATTTCAAATCACCGTATCCAACATGCCTTCTTCTTGCTTCTCTTGTTTTTGTGTAGTCTGCAACCAGAACAGATATTATTATTACTCCAAAGATAAATAAAATGATAGCAATTATTTTACTTAATATTTCATCTTTACCATAAATTAATACTCCTGCAAGAAAGGGGAGGGTGCTAATACTAATTTCTCTTATAAAAACATTAAACTCGTTCATTTTAAACTATCCTCAATAATCTTCTTTTCTTCTTCGGTAATTCCATATAGCTTATAAACTTCTTCGTCTATTTCATTGTCTATTTTTTGGATTTCTTTTTCAAGACGAACTTTTTGTCTTTGGCTAAATCGCCAACTGTGTTTTTTACAATATAATCAACCACATAAGTGGGAGTATAATATATTCCCTGCTCTTTTCTGTGCGCTTTTCCTTCTGCTAATTTGGTTCTTTTGTCAGTTTTCTTTAAGATATGCCCCAAATATTGCTCGTAAATGTTGCCTAAAACATCGGCATCAATAGCAGAAAAATCATAATGCACAGAATTATCGCTTGTGTTAAACAATCCATTTATGATTTTGGATAAAATGTCATCATCTATCTCTAAATCTTCGCATAAATGTTTAGTAAATAATTTGCTGTTGTAAATATCATCAATTTTTCTGAAAATAAGGTTTAATTTTTTATAGATTCTTTTGTTTAAGTCTTCTCTAATTACGGACTGCAACATCGGAGCTTCTAATTCTTTATCTTCAAGAGTTCTGATAAAGATTAATCTGTCAATTATTCTTTGTACTGCTTCGTCTAAGTCATCAGCAGATAGATTTTTTGAGGAATTATTTTTGAGGATATTCTTATTAAGCAAATCCCTGAATTTGGTCAAATCATCCAAAAGCTGTTTATCAACAGATGTTTTTTTAACTTTCTTTCCCCATTTTTCTGCTTCAGTATCAAGTAATTTTTTCTCAAAGTTCTCTCTTGATAAGAGCCATAGTGTATCAAATTTTTCTAAGAACAAATGGCAAGGCAAAGTCTGCCCAAATTGTGCCTGTAAGGGGTTTGCACTTTTCCATTCAGCATTAAATATCTTAATTGTTTCAAAATCCGTAAGAATCGCCCAAGTGCAGCCTTTATGCCAAGAATAATTTACTGCCTGCTCAACAAATTTAATATTATCTAAATCTTCTTTTAGTGCTTTTGCTTCCAAAAAGAATTTAGGAATTCCATTAATCCTGAAAGAATAATCAACTCTGCCTTTGGATATTTTTTCCTCATTTTTTACTTCATCATCGCTATATTCATTCTCTACGTCCCAACCTAATGCCTTGAATAGTGGAGTGATAAAATCTTTTTTTGTATCATCTTCACTATACCTTTTAATTGAGCCAGATTCAAGTATCCTATCATATTTATCTACAAGTTTCTTAACTTCTTCTTTTGCTTGTTCCTTTGATAATTGTCTTAAAACCATCTGAATATAAAAGAAGTTATTTGATATATAAATGTTCTTCATTTTTGTAGAATCTGAGCATAAATAAGTAGCTAATGCTATATGATTTATTCATTACAAAAATCTCCTATCTTTAATTGCCCTTTCAAGTGACTAGGGCAACCATAAATATCATATTCAAAAACACTTTTTCCCATCTGCTCTTGAATATAACGCTTTACTTGCTCTTGGCTTACATGTCCAGCAGAGCCACAATAATACCCTCTCGCCCAAAGAGCATCAAAACCTTTTCCGAAATGCTGTTTGTATCCCAAGTATTTCAAGTCTGGAAATACTCGCCTTAATTGAATTGAAGTATTACCTTTTAACTTATGAATTATCTTAAAAGGTGTTACAGTTGGTTTAGCACCAACAAACAGATGTAAGTGGTCTGGCATTATTTCCAGCGCAAGATTGTTCAGGCTCAACTCTTGGCATTGTCCATCAATGATTGTTTTTAACACTTCTCTTACTTTGTCTACCAAAATTGGCTTTCTGTATTTTGGAATCCAAATGATATGGTAGTTGATGTTGTATTTGCAGTGATGAGATGTTCTCACCGTTGCGATTTTGCTCTCAATCTTATGCACTTCTGGATTAAAGTGCGGATATAGTTTTTTAGTCATTGCGACCACCTCACTCTGAAGGTGGTTGCTTGTATTGTTTTGGGGTTTTCGTTGAGCGAACCATACATTAAACTTTTAGCTGATAAGCGACCTCGAAGAGGGAAAAGTTTAAGTTAAATGGTTTGCGTGAGAAACCCCCAGCTTTAGCTGGATTTATTTTGGGAGAATGTCATTTTTTAGTTAAAGTTATCATTTAGTTTATTCTTTTTGCTCTTCTTGCCCTTGATAATGGAGGCAATTCAATAAACTTCTAAAACAATAAAAAATTTTATAAATCGAAATAAAATTGTCTTAAAATAGTATTAGTAACTCATTAATATCTCAAAATCTTTGCCGAATATATTTTTCAAGTCTTCAAAAATAGGTTCCCTTATTGATGTCTTTTGCGAAGTTTCAACTTTTGCAAGCGCTTTTTCCATTTCTTCGAAAGAGCTTTTCTCAAGAGCGCCAAGGCTGCCGTTTTCATTCAGCTTCGCCTTGCTTATTTCCTTCTGTTCGCTGTCAATGTCATGAATAACATAAGCTTCATTTCCAAGCAAAGTGACCTCTCCAAATTTGTTGCCATGCTTTACTCTTATTTTCATCCTATCAAGCTCTCTTGCCCTTTTCCTCTGCATGTACTCAACCAGAAACCGTATCAAAGAACTTGAGTCAAGATGGATTTTTTCTATTTCAACTTTTGACAATTTTTTATCATCATAGTCTTTTTTTGCCTGCATAAGCTCCTGCAATATCCTAAAAAGCTTGGATGGCATTTTTCCCTCTGAAACGAGCTTGTCTTCAGCTATGCGAAGAATTTCAGAATCTTTTGCCTTATCAACGCCTTCTAATTTTAATACATCCCTGACAACAGTTGTTATAGTATCGTAAATATTGAGCATTTCCTGCTCTTCCCTAATTTTTTCAATTTGGGTGAAAAGCCTTTTTATCCTCTTAAGGTACTTGTCGCCGTCATTGATCAATTCGTCAAGCTCCTTGCCAGTTAATTCCTTTTTCTCGCCGTGCTCTATAGCCTTTCTGATCTCCACATTTCTTTCAAGTATTTTGACAAACTTATCTTCAAGCAATTTTTCCTTAATTACAAAAATTTCCCTCATCAGCCTGCCTGTTTCTTTTGGCGAGGGCGGTGCGACTCCATAAAGCATCAATGCGGCTTGGCTTGGTGTCAAGATTGCGTAATAGATATCCTCCATTCCAATCTCGTTAAATTTTAACTGAACTCTTCTCAACATCTGCTCGCCAGAGCCCATAAACATATCAATGGCTTCTGCACTTGGCTTTATTTTTCCCATTTTCAGCAACTGCTTCCATGGCATGAAAATTCCCCTGTCAAAAAATGGAACGCCGTCCCTTAACAAAGTGAAAATTACCGGATTTGCTTCCCTTAATGAATCCCAGAAATCTGTCAAGATGTAAACCTGAATGTTAAGCTTGTTTTTAATTCCAGTTAATTCGCCTGCTTCAATGCCCATCCCGATTATAATTGCCCTCAATTTGTCTTTTAATTCTACTCTAGTCATTTTTTTGACGTCTGTGTCGTCAATTACAATCCAAACATCAATGTCGCTTGTTTGAGTGGCTTTGCCTTGAACCAAAGAGCCGGCCAAGACATAAGAAACAATGTATTTCTCAAACTTTTTCAAAACCATTGTCTTGTGGACTTCTGCAATCTTTATGGCTTGCAGCATACCTGTGTCATAAATTGGTGCAGACAAAGCAATTAATTGAAGAAGCTCGTATTTTGCGTCAAAAACATTCTGCCAAAGCTCTGACAAAATTAATGTTTGAGGAATTATATTAGTGTCAATCTCCTTTCCAATTGAAGCTATGATTACCGAGAGTTTGTCCTTTAGTTCTATTTTTGACATTGTTTTGCTGTCAGAATCATCAACTAAAACCAAAACATGAATTTTGTCCTTGTCTTCTGGTTTTGGCTGATCATTTTCAGCTACTTGTGGCAGTCGCTCTTGCAATGGCTGCTGCATCTGCTGCAATTGCTGCAGTTCCTCTGGCTTTGGGGGAGGCATTAATGCTATGCCAACAATATACTTGTCAAATTTTTCAATAACTCTTTTCTGGAACTTTTCCAGCTTTGTCTTAATAGTCTTTAGCTTTTCCTGAACATCCTGCGGCAGCTTAGAAATAGCTTCAGTTTCTTTATCATCCGGCTTAGGGTCATCACTACTTTCTTTGATTTTAGAATATTGCTTTTTATCTCTCTTAGACATTTATACCCCCAAAATCTGTAAATTCTAGTCCCTTTATAAATCTTTGCTTAAATACTGTTAGATTTAGTTACTATATAGAAGATAAATAATGAAGTTATAAAATAGAAAAGTTTATATACTTTGGTTATACCAATATAACCATGATAGAAGTTGAAACTAAAGTAAGGAAATGGGGCAGATCTTTTGGAGTTGTTATACCAAAGGAAAAAATAAAAGAGGAAAGAATAAAAGAGAATGAAACAATCATGCTTTTGATTGGAAAAAAGAAAAATGTTTTGAGAGAGGCTTTCGGAACTTTCAAATTCAAAAAAAGCACAGAGGAAATGCTGAGGGAATCTAATAAGGAATGTTGGGATGAATAATATTTATTTCTTCGACACTTACGCATTAATTGAAATTATAAGAGGTTCGCAGAGCTATAAACCTTTTCTTGATTGCAAAATAATTACGACGATACTTAATCTAGCAGAATTAAACTATAATCTCAAAAAAGAGATGAGTAAAGAAATGGCTAACGAACATACCGAGAAATTCTATGAATTTGCGATTAGTGTTTCTATTGAAGATATAAAACAAGCTATAGATTTAAAGTCATTGCATCGTAATCTGTCAATTCCAGACGCAATAGGCTACACCATAGCAAAAAAGCATTCGGTAAAATTTCTAACAGGGGACAATGATTTTGAAGGGATGGATAATGTAGAGTTTGTAAAGTAAAATATTTTTTATTGACTGCAGCTATAATATATTATTTATAATATAGAAGATAAATAGCAATCATATACTAAAACGAAAGGTTTATATATAAGTGTTATCCTAAGCAAGTAGTAACAAATTAAATATTTTCTGGGGTGGCTTACAGCAGATAAAATATAGATACTCCAGAAGCGAAAAGCTTAAATATAAGTGATGTTATTATGCAGTAGTAACAAATCAAATTGTTACACAGAATAAAAACAAAAAATTATTAAAAATTAAAACAAACCAAACAAGGGGTGGAAAGAAAATGACAGAAGCACAAGGTGGATTGGAATCAAAACTTTTTGGTGAGCTGACCGAAGCAGTTAAGCCAGGAGCAACACTAAATTTTATCAGGCCAGACTTAAACAGAGTAGAGCCAGCTTTTTTTGCCATGTATGATGGCAAGAGTATTCCAGAAGCAAATCTTGAGGGTGGATTTAATGAGGTTTCAGCCAAATATATTAAATCATTATTTGGTGCGAAAGATACTAAAAATGTTGATGGACCTTCTTGGTATGGTGGTTTAATGAAAGACTGGCTAGGAAAAGTCAGCGACCAAGCTCTTGCTCAAGTTAGAACAGCATTGAAGCAGGGCAATAGGGCAGAGGTCTTAAGATTGTTTAATCAAGCATATGAAGCACAGGCTAATAAGTTGACAAGCATACTTGAGACAGTAAGGTCACAACCTTCAGATGTTCAGTTGGGAACTTATAGACTATTAGCCCGCGGAATAGGTGGAACTAATGTTGCAAAAGTGGCTGCTAATCCAGGTCAGGCGATATCAACCTATGCCCAGATCTTAAATGCACAAGATACTTACAGAGATGGTGGACATACAACTGGTGGACACGGCGGTCACTAAACGGATTAAACTTTTTTCTTTCTTTTTTTAATTTTCTAATTTAACTTCACAGGCAACTCTATAAAAAATCAAAATGGTAAATTATAAAGTACAAAGTCCCCATTATGTAGCAAAGCATTCTGGTAGTTCAAACTCTACAACATTTTCTAATGTGTCTGCTTCAGGTAGCACTAATAGTATAACAATTCCAGCTAATCAAATCAGATCTGGAAAAGAATATTTTGCACCAACTAAGGGATCGTATGGTCATTTTGAGGGAATACTCCCAATCCCATATCGTGGAGAATTGGCACACATTACAAGCAACAATACTTGGACAACAACAGTTTCGGATTTCAAAAAAAATGGAGATTTTTCTCCACAGGTTGATGATGGTGTGAAGCGTGGAGGCTATCAGCTTTCAACATTTGATAGCTGGAAAGCAGCAGGAGAAAAAAATCAGGCAAGGGAATATGTCAGAGTACCTAAGGAAACATCTTACTCAGGAGTTATAGAAACTTTTGCCCCAAGAAAACTAGAGCTTCATAAGAATGATACACCACTAGACTTGTATGTTCATGATATGTGGATTTATGATTTACCAAATAACAAAGTTGGAAAAGAGCATCACCAGGTTAGAAATTTAAAACAATCCGTAACAAACCGTTTCAAAACAAGACATTCACAAGCATTGGATTCATATTTGAGCTCATTAGGATTTGAACCAGCAGAAGATATTGGATATTTAGCTTCAGGGGTGTTACATCCACACGCTATGTATGCTGTTGCACGCTCACAAGACGGCAAAATTATATTCTTTGCTGCTAGAGATGTATATAAATATATAAATCGAGGGGCAGAGGAAACAGGGCTGTCGCCAGAAGAGTTTAGGATTTTTGTTCTCGATGAAGAGGTAACTCACATCAAGATAGGTTCCTTAGACAAATTAAGAACAGGTACTGGACTTAAAAGAGAGGAAATCAGAACAAAAAGTTTTGAGATGGATTTTTACGATAAAGCATCAAAAGAATCAGGAGGTGATTATGCTAAAAAAAGGAAGTACGAGAAATTTAGGGACCTCAAGCAATGGGATATTGAAACAACACCTGAAAGATATGAGGTATTCACTGATGAAGGCAACTTAGAATCAAGAATTGTAAATGCTGAAAATTCATCTTCCGAAACTAGCCAAACCTATTCTCAAAATTTACAGCCTGCGTCAAAAAGCACTGGAAGTATATTGATTAATATGCCGAGAATTGCTGCTGAAAAATATGATTCACGTTCACAAAATACAAATTACAAAGATGGCAAGAAATCTGATTATGAAAATAACGAAACCCCAGAATATTCAAGAAGTGGAGGCAAAGTCGTTTCAATGAAAGACAGAAGAAAATCTGACAAAATAGAAAAGCCTGCAGACGCCCAAGCTCAACCATCAGATAATACAGATTCAACCCCGCAGGAAACTCCAGAAGCGCCTGCAGAAGCAGCTGCTGAAGCAGCATAAATTACTCAGCTGTTAATTTATTTATCACATTAATTAATAATATTCTTCCAAAAACAAAACTAAAAATCATTAAAATAATTGATATAAAAACAATAAGAAAATATCCTTCTTTATTAATAAAAAAAGATAACAAGGCAATTGGAACTATGAATAAAATTAAATTGATAAAATATACTGCCAGAATATAATGGATTTTCCTTATTCCAATTCCAAATGTCCTTTGTACTATATCTTTTAATCCTGTATTCAGCGATAAGGAAAGCGAAACGTACATTAGATATGCAAGTATAGGTGCAAAAATCAGGAAGAGTATATACTTTGCAAATATTTTTGAAGTGTCATAAGCTGCTTCTGTAATTGATACATTAAGCAAAGAAAAGAAAAAGGCAAAAACCAAGCCAAGATAAGATAACAGAACTGCAAAAATTCTGAAAAAAACTTTCTTAATTTGGTTAAAACTTATTTTATGCATCATCCTGTTTGTTAGCGACCAGCTTAATGATAAAAACGCAACAAGCAAAACAAAAAGATAAGCAAAATAAATCCTGAAATTTCTCACTATTTCATTAAAATTCCTGCTTATCGCTAAAGGATCCTCTCCTAGAATATTTTTTTGCTGGAGAATGTTTGAGGCGATTGTTATGTCGTCAAATTTCTGCTGGCCCATGTAATCCGACATGGCTTTTGAGTTCTCCAAAATTCTTGGGATATAAATGCTGCTGACATAGAAAAACATAGCAATAAACAAAATTTCTATCATAAATAAATATAAAAAAAATAGTTTATTTTTCCATACTAACAATAAAGATTCCTTAAGAGAATTAATTATTATATTTTTTTGTTTCATAATTACTTTGGTTGCTTTAACTTATACTTTGTTGTCTTTGTGGATTTTTTTCCATTCTGGCTTTCAGCATTTATTGATATTTCATAATCACCAATGTTCATACTAACAGTAGTACTGAATGTTGTCGTCCATGTATCACCTCCCCTTTGCATTGGCTGAGGCCCAATACTTTGACTAGGCCCACTTAGCAAAGCGTCTGCTTTGATTATTCCAGAAGCATGCGTAATTTTTGTTGTTACAACAATAGGATTACCCAAGAATTGCTCTGATTGAGGGCTGAGAATCGGGTTTTGTATCAAAGGGTCTTTTTGAGAAACATCAGCACCCTTTTCACCTACAATGAAACTGTAAGGTTTTTCATAAACTTTCTCATTCAAATTACAGTCATCAGGGCTCGTGTATGATTCAGAGCCGTCAAGAATGTTAAACATTTCTATTAATATTGTCTTTTGCTGCTGAGTTTGAGTGCCAGGCTGCTGAGGATTTATTGTGATTGTCTGGGAAAGTTGGGCAGGGTTTCCCTGAACAACCTGATTGTAAGCAGCTCCAATAATCTCTATTTTCGCACCTTTCTTCTCAATAATTATCTTATAATTTGCAACTCTTGACGATTCTGATGATAGCAAAGGCTCTACTGCTATTTTTGTATCTCCGTTTGCATATATTTTCGAAATTAAGCTAATTTTACCATTACTATCTCGTTGAGATTCAAGAATCACACCGTCAATGCTTATTTGGTCATCATCGCTATAAACTCCAATATTCTTTGAATCACCTTTGGCATTATCAATAAAACTTACTGCAACAAAAACTGGCTCTTGCGGCTGTAATATTAAACGGTAGTCAATATTGGGCGCATTAACATTTGCAATTCTTCCAGCAATCCTTAAGCTGTCTGTAATCCTTATCGGAGGCAATTCACTTATGCCATCTAAAGTAATCCCGGAATATTGTGGCTCTATTACGTCTGGAGTAATCGAAACCCTTAGGCATTTATCTTTGCCTGTCTTTATAGTCTTCAAGCTGATATCCAATGAGTCTCCTATCTTCAGTTCCTTCTGGTCCTCTGCTTTTACCCCATTTATTGTTGTTTCAATAATTTGTATATTCCCTTTCTTGCTAAAGAAGTTGACACTGCTGCTGCAACTAAACTGGCCAGAAAGCGGATTAACTGTGCAGTCCGCAATATCATGGGGTGTCTTGTCAATTATTGGGAAATAGAATACTCCTTTGTCATAGCCTGTTGGGAAGCAATTTTGCTGTATATTTGCAGGTATTTTCCTGTCTGTCCTCAATGTAAACTTCAAATGGTCATACCTGAAAAGAGAATCAGGAACAAAGTGCCTGTCTTTTTCAATCAGCTGATTTTGCCTTGCCCGTGTTCCAGAATAAAAAGGTGCAAGCTGCTCATTATCAAGCCCAATGCAGTCACAATTGCTGTAAGCATTTGATGTACCTATGGCACCAGTGGAACCAATTGAAGGAGCTCCAACTGCGCCGCAGTTTACTGAATTTGGATACTCAGCAAGCTGTTTTCTTCCAACGCAAGCAAGCTGTACATTGTAGTTATCCAAGTCACATCCCGGGTTAATAATCCACGAAGCCCTATATTCATAGCGTGGTTTTTGAGATACGGGATCTATTGACAAAAACTCTCTTGATCTTGTCACAGCCTGAACCAATGTTGCAAATGGAGTTGCGTAAGCAGCGTCAATCAAATTCTTTGCATTAAGGTCCCAATCGTATCCGAATGCAGCAAGGCAAACTTTTCTTGCTACACCTCCTTCGCCAATGCCAAGAAGATTGCTAAGTTTTGCATTACCATATTCGTTGTTAAATTCCTGCTGAGCTTCAGAAAGGCCTTGAGTGATTCCCTTCAATCCCTGTTTAATCTTATTTGCTACATTGTCATCTGACGCTTCTATATTGACTCCGAATTTTTCTGCATCACAGCCGCTTTGCAGGAAATTAACAACCTGCCATATTAATCCGCAAACATGCTGCGTAAATAATTCCTTGCAGACTCCAGCATCTGCTTTTCCATCTTTTCTAACTTCAATCAGGCAATTTGAGACTGCTGTCATGATATTCTTGAATAATTGCAATCTTTGATTAATGCCAGTTAAATAAGCGCATTGCATCGCTGCTGTATGCTGCCTGAATGGGTTAACTGCCAAGACTTCCTCCTTTTTTCCAATAGCAGAATAAAATAAATTATCCTGCCCAAAGCATGATGGAAGGTCTCTTCCATCAATATACCTGTTTGGATTATACTTATTGTGTTGGACAATATTGCCATTTTTATCAGTTCCCTGTGCCTCAAATTTAACTATAGAATACCTATAACTCCATTTCATATCAGAGAAGAATTCATCTTTGCCTTCTTTATTTGGGTCAGGCTTCCCGATTGGTGGCGGAGCCTTTGTTGATTTTGACTCATGAACAGGCATACCATTATATCTTGTTACATCTTCAGGCTGGTAATAAGACTCAGGAACACTTCCTTTTGAGTTGATGCAGCAGCATTCCAATCTTGTTTCAAGGCTTGTGTCACTCACAATATCCGGATTATCCCTACTGCTCTCATAAAAGCAGCCTTGAGTGTAACCTTTTCGGTAAGCTGATGAAACCTCTTTCTCCTCTCCGTCTATTATTGCTTTGTGTGATTGATCCGCTGCTATGTCAATACATTTCTGGGCAGTTATGCATAAGCCAAGTTTTTCCGGGACTTTCTTCACTTGACTTTTGCTTTGTGAAGATAAAACGGCCTTGCTTTTGGGCACCACATCATGTTGTTTTGTTTTATCAGTTCCTGTTTGGCCGCATAATTCCTCGCAGGTTTGTGGATATTCAGTAATATAATAATCGTCACTTCGCTTATCCTTTACAGCATATATAAATCTGCTAGTCAGCCCATCGATAAGGTCTAATTGGTATAAGCCCTCTGAGCCAGCTACTAAATTGCCTATTGTATACAATCCATGCTGATTTTTTTCAAATTGGACTAAAACACATCTTTTGTCTATCCCAAAATCCTTTGCTTTTGGATATTTTGAGGCAAAATTAATACATTTGTCTGCTCTTAAAGGCTGCCCCTGCACGCTTTGGTCTTTTTCACATTTATTCTGTTGCTCTACCTTTGCATACAAGTCTTCATCGCTTACAGTTTCTGTCCATTTTGAAGGCGCAGCATGCCCAAATATCCTGTCGCAGCTCCATCTCTGCCATTCATAAAATTTGGTTTCAGTTTGCCATGCATTGTAGCTGGTGGAGAAGCATTTTTTCAAGTCCGGGTCGCTGTAATACTTCAATCTTGCATTCCCTACACCATAAACACCTTCTATTGATTTCTTAATGGCTTCACAGTCAATATTATCTTGCAAAATTCCTATGTTGAATGCAAAATTTTTCCGATTAAATCCCTTTTCATTAGAAATATCTATCCAAGTCCTGTAAATTTTATAGACAGCGTGTGCAAAAAACGAAAACAAGCAGCCAATTGCAACATAATCAACAACCTTGTCAATTTGCTCCTGTACTTTGGTCAATGCTTTGATTGAGCTTTGCATGTAATCAACAAAATCGTAGAGCAGCCAATCAGGCAATACTTTTCTTGGGTCAATCAAAGAGCTGTCAATAACATAGGATACCTGCTGGCATGTAGTTTGTACTTCTTTAATTGTTTTGATTGTGCCAGTTTCATCAAGTATGTCATGTGTATATGTAATCTTAAGCTTAAGTGGAAAAGTAAGTTCCTTGTTTATTGCATTCAAAAAGCTTTTCCAGTCATTTTCCAAAAATTTATCCATATTCGGAAGCCTGTTAAGCGGAATCGCAGAATAAGACAATGTATTGTCTGGCTTGTTCAGCTGAATTGGACTATTGCCAGAAGGAAGCACAAGACAGCTTATGTTAAATCTTGGATCTGATATTTCCCTGCTGGAACACGCTTTGGATATTCCAACATTCTGTATCTTTGCATTCGTGCCTCGGCCTAAATATGAGTAATTAAAAATAAAGGAAATTGTTTCACTTCCTTCTGACATTCTTGACGTGCTTAAGAAAATTGGGTATTGCGCCTGTGGAATTGGAATAACATCCCAGCTTTGGTTTCCGCTCCAGCAGGTTCCTATATTTATATTCTCAGTTGCTACCCCCCTTAATCCAGATTGGTCAGTTGCAATCAGGATTAGTGTAGTTTTTCTTGAATTATCCTTCGCTTCCTGATTCAGATTAACATCTCTGATTTGTGTAACAGGAACCTCTGTAATTCGAAGTGCCCCGGCAAATGATGCTGACAAATCAACTTTCTCAAACCTGAAATTGCCTTCAGAGTCTGCTGTCACAGAACGGTCAGCTCCGCTTCGGCAAGAAGCTGCAATTCCAGAAATTCTGCATCTCGCGTCCAATTGCTCTTCCGATACATTGTCAATTCTGCCTGGCAAATCCCTTAGCTCAATGTCAAGCCTTGCTTCTGGAGTATTCTGCACTTCATTCGGAAAACCGGTTATTTCAGCTGAGGTGCCGTAAAAGCTGAATGGTGTTCTGTCAATGAACAAATGAACCCTTGCATTTGGCTTTGTCTTTCCGACAACATCAACTTCATGGGCTACGTTTTCAAATACAAATGCTCCTTGCGGTGGGCTAATTATCCTGATTTCCGGCTTTTTTGTATCCAGCAAAACTTTCTTTTCTATAACAACTGCATTTTGCGCTTTATCCTCAAAAACCAGTTTTATTCTATAATGACCATCGCCTTTGTCTAGCCTAATTCCAAAATTAAATTCGTTGCTTGCGTTAACTTTCAACATTGGCTCATTAGAATCCTTGTTAACACTTGCTGGCTCTGGCTTAATGTTCAATACTAAACCACCTGCTAAGGTAGCAGCTGTTACAGGCTCTGATTTTGGGCCCTCTTTGCCGAACGAGTTTACAGCTGAAATCTGATATGTGTAACTTTTATCGCTATCCACTATTGCGTCTATGAATAAATTATAATTTGATGGCCTTGTAACTGCAATCGGGCCAATGTCAGACCTGTATACAACATAATGATCAAATCTATTATCTTTAGACTCACCCCAGTGAAGTTCAACAGAATTTTGGCCAATTTTTGTTGCGTTCAAATTTGCAATCTTTGAAGGAATTGCTGTTTCATTTACATTTGTGTCAACAAAAATATTTATTGTAACTGGCTCGCTTACAGAGCCGCTAATTGTAAAATTAGAATGTGCTGTTATTGAGGTTATATTATTCAATTTTACAGCAGGCTCTTCTGTATCTACTCCAACTTCAAATGTTTTTTCATTTTTGTTCCCTGATTTATCTACGATCAAAATTTTTATGATATTATCTAGATTCAGCTGAATCTGGGAAAATAAAAATCTACCTGAACTTCCAATCTCATTATTGCCATAGCTTCTCTTGGGGATGTTAATGTCATTAACAAACAATGTAACTGATGAAAATGGTTCAGTTGTGCCCGCTAAATCAATGACTCTTTTGTTTACGTATCTTGGAACTGATAAATTGAAAAATGGCGGTGTTGTGTCAATGCCAGCTGTAAACGTCTGGTTTTGAGAAATTCCACAGTTGTTCGACGCGTCGCATGATCTGATGTAATAAATATATTTCAAGCCTTTTGTAAGACCATCGATTGTAACAGAATGGTTTATTTTAAGCTCATTGGAACTTTTTATTTTATCAGTTGTATTTATTCCATAACGGATTTCTGATGTTGAATTTTCATTTGTATTCCATTTTATCCTAGCAGTTAAATCAGTTGGTGTAGAAACATCTATATTATTGATTTCTGGAACTGTTGTATCAAATATTCCTGTCGAAGCTATCAAAGTGTCTGATTGCTGGCCTTCGTTTCCGCTTGAATCAGTTGCAGAGACTTTATAGTTGAAACTCCTGCCTGGCTCAAGCGAAGTGTCATTAAAGCTGTTAACTGTTGAATTTGCAATAGCCAGCCCGCTCCTATAAATTGTGTAGTGGCCTAAATCCAGTGCTGTTGAATTTGTCCAGTACAAAAATATGAAATTTTGGGCAGCTGACAAAAGCTTTAACCCTGTAACTTGCGATGGTGGAGTTATGTCAATTGTTTTGAAAGTGTAGAACTTATCAGAATTATTGTTTACAGATGTAACGCCATTGGCATCAACTGATTCAACAGCAAAATAGTAATTTGTCTCGCTATTTATTCCATTAAAAACAGTGACAGAATGTTTTTGAACAAAATCGTCCTGTTTCTGGTTGAATCCCAATGCTGTTGTCTTGCCATATTTCACTCTGCTGTCTGAATTCGCATCTGTATTCCATTCAACCGAAGCAGAATTTGAGGTGACCTTTGCTACTTTTATATTTGAAATTGTTAGTGCATTCGCCTCAGCTATGTAAAATGGAAGTGTCAAAACTAATTGAATTAAGAATACAGTTACTAAATCCGTTAATTTATTTTTCATTTTTTATTTTGTTAATTGTTTTTGCATTTTTAATTTAACTCTTCTTTTATTCAATTTTCATTTTAATTCTGGACCAGGAACATTTTTTGAGTACGACTCCAAGCCGGACACAAATAATATGGTTTCGTCTTCAGACGAATATTCGTTCTCAACAACATGGAACACGACTTCATTTGAATTATGCAAATAGTCTTTTGATACCTTCCATTGCCCGATGTACCCACCAACAATATTTTCTTCATTGGCAACGTAAATGCTCACATCGTAGGTGGCATCCTTGCTGTCAGGAATTAAAAGAGGATAGTCTGCCTCTTTAGGATAAACGGAAAAGGTTTCGTAGCTTGTATCGTTGGCTTTGATTATTATAGTGGCTTTTTCATTTGGGCCAAGGTCTTGAGGTAAAGACGGATTGGAAAGCAAATGCTTGACAACTTTGTAATTTTGAAATTCCTTTATAGGATTTAGCATTAAGATGTATGACCTGCTGTCAACATCAGTCTGAATGAATTCCTGTGAATCAAGGTAGCCTTCTTTTGCGCCTTTCATTAAGCCATTCACGCAATACGGAAATTTTTTTGTCAGACCAGCAGATGCTCCGAAGCTAAGCCAGTCACTTTTCCCGATATCACAATAATACCTTCCACAGACAAATGTCAAGTTTACATCTCTAATATCATCACCAGTTGAGTTGTCTACAGTGAATATGGTTATTTCGTTTTGCACATCACTGCAAAAATCTTCAGAGCTTAAGTCTGGAACAGTTTCAAATAATGTTGTGCCTCTGTTCGCCTTGCTCGGAATATTATGATCTATTGAAACCATAAATGCAAAGTTAAACTGGTAAGCCTTGTTGGAATTAGTTTCTTTGTCAAGTATACTTACAGTAACTGGATAGTTTATATCATATGTAAAATGCCAAACATGCAAGCACAGGAATTTCAGCAACTGAGCTCCTTTTTCAGCATTTGATTTCAAAATACCATTTTCGCTTGGCCTTGCATAAATACTCAAAGGCCAGTTTTCATATGCAAAAGAAACCTTCAAGTTCCTGGATTTCTCAGCATTATTATCAATTTCCCAAATATAATGCTGATTGTAATAGCTATTTGAATAAGTATCTTGCCCGTCTGGGCTTGGAACATAAAGGCTTGTGCTGTAATCTGTTCCTTTTACCTTAATATAAGGAAGATTTACCCTAAGCAAAGTCTTTAATTTTTCCTTGATGCTGCTTAGCTGCCATTGCCTTGTAGAGCACCGAACTTCAACATCTGTTGTAGGAATTTCCGTGTCCATAGAATACAAGTCAATAGTTTTTCGCTCGAGGAAATAGTCAATATTCTCCCTTTCCATAATTGTTTTTGCAAGCTCGTATACTTTTTTGAACCTGACTTGAATAGTGTAACCAAAATTATCCCTCACAGCCTTGAAATTACCACCCTTTGCTGAAATTTCAATCGGGTACTTCAAGCTTACGCTCACATCGTTCTCGTCAAACTTAACATCAACAATTGGCTCACCTAATTGATTTATATCAAACCTGCTGCCGAAAGGCTCAAAATTATTGATGCAGTTTTTTAATTCATTTTTAATATGGCTCCTCAGCTGCTGGTTTATAAAATCCTCAGTCGGGATTGCTTGAATCCCGTCGTGCCGCCAGTAGGGCATTTTGAATGATGAGCCAGGCAAATTTGTCAGATATGTTCTTTGATCAGCGTCAATTTTTGGCGGGATATTAATGTAACCGCCGCTTAGTCCAATTCTTTGCAAGCCATCCTCTGCTATACTCTTTAAGCAATCTTCCACATATTGCTTTATCGGAGCCACTTCAGGCTGCACAATCTCAACCGCTTTTCCAGCGGACTGCCTTTGATAAAAGAAGAAAAGCATACCCGACAAAATTATCACAACTGCAAATATCATAAATATTGTTACCTGCGCTTTTGAAAATACTAAAATCCCAAGTACACCTCTTTTTTTGTTACGCATTTTATTCATAAAATATTTCGTTATTTATACTTGCCTTATTTTTTAATAGCTCTTGTTTCAATTAGGTTATTTCATTTTCACTTTTTTTTATTCAATGCCTTTACATCTATCTTGTTTAAATCAATTTCAACATAATCTTTTTCAGTTAAATTCAGCAATTTGACAATATCAGATGGAACCCTAACAACTAATCCGCCGCTTGTCTTGATAACTTTTTTTGTGTATTTCATTGTATATATGAAATATATTTATTTTATATATATTTCAATATTAAAAAGGATAAATTTATATATAAATTATATATGGAGTTTAAAAGCTTTTCGATTTATTAGTAGCTGACAAAAGAAATTGTTTAGGGGTAATCAGCTGCTAATATTAGAAAGAGAAAACAATTTGAATTAAAACTTTTGTATTTCTTTATATTTCATTTTATTTATGCTTAAGACTAATGTTGAGAAATAGTACCTTCCAAAAGCGGCCAAGAGCAAAATAGCTGGGTTGGTTAATCTAATTATTATTGCGAGAATGGGATTAAGTATTGTGCTGAGTGTTATATTTTGGTATTCAACTCCTGCTAAACTGAATAATTTAATTATAAGAGAATAAGATAGAAAATCAAGGCGGGCCAAGAAATCTAAGTTCGCAACAATGATAAGAATGGCAAAAAATATTGCATAAGGCAAGATAAACAAGTGAATCTTCATAATGCTTATTTTTATTGCTTGAACGATTGAGCTAAATTTCTGATTTTTGGTAAATATTGTATAAAGTATGTTTGAAGTATAAATAAACAGGATTAGCGCAATTGCCATGAATATTGGAACAAAAGCAGGATCAACGATAAATATGATCAAGAAAAATAGAAAAAACCAAAACCCCATCCACATTAAATTGATGCCCAAAAATTTTGAAATAAATTGGAAGGTTATTCTTGTTTTTGTTGTTTTCGCCCAAATAATCCCCTTTATAATGCTCGCAAGGAATATTATTGCAATTAATACAGCTATAAATGAAAAAATGATCAGATAATAAAATGATTTAGCTTCGTTAGCCAATTGCTGTGTTTGTTCGTAACCAAGTGAGGCAACATCAGCTGGCAAATTAAAGCTTGACATTTTGTTAAGAATTCTCTGAAGCCATAAAACAAGAAAAAAGCCTGACAAATAAAACAACAAAATATCCAAAAGCATGCTCATAATTATATTTAAGTCAATTTTCCTGAATGCAGACACGAGAACTTGATTGTTCCATTCAAGAAAACTTAATTTATATTTTTGAGAGACCTGCAATTTTTTGTTTTTGTGGATTCTCATTGTCTCAAAAATCATTAATTTCTGATTCCGGCTTTTTGGCAGGAGATGATGTGGATGGTGATGTTGTTCCTATATTTATTGGAGTTCCTTTTGCTTCCTGTACAGTGTTGCACAATTCCTTGTCACTTATTTTCCACTTTTCGGGTATTTTGTCAAATTTAATGCAGATTACATTATAAAGATTATTGCTGCTTTTGACAATCGCATCTTTTCCTGATTTTCCAAATGAAGTTCCTCTTTTAACCTTTTGGTCCTGCTTGAAGATATTCACATTTTGCTGTCCTTTCAGCACAACGTTGATATTCATCTCTTCAGGAGCCCTTAAATCTTTTTCAAAATCTCCGTTCTTGACATTGAAGGTTATCTTGTAAATGAACTCAATTCCGTTTTCTGTTGCAATCGGCTGTGTTCTTACAGCTTCGACATGAGCTCCAATTTGCGCCAATCCTTGCGGAGTTTCAGCGTAAGCAATTCCTTCCTGAGCACCATCTATGTAATGAGAGCAGATTGAGCTTGTCCAGTACTCTGTTCCAAGGTAAAGTTTTGAAAATGTTTTATCGACACTTTCCCTCCATTTCAATAAAGAATCTTCGTCAAAAAATAATGTTGCCCAATACCCAAGGCCTCGATATTGCGTTAGGACTGCTTCAACTTCGGCGAAGAATTGTCTTGTCTTGAATTGGGAGTAGGCTGTTTTTGCTTGATTGCACAAAGCAGAATCCTGTGGAGTGCAACTTATGTCACTAACTACAACCCTCTCTCCATTTTTTTCAAATATATAACCTTCCCGTTTGTTTGTGTTTATATTTCTTATTTCTGCTTCAGCATATCTAACTGGCTCACCGCCTTCGCTTTTTGTATAATGGAAAAATGTAGAAAAAATCCATTCCCCATTATCACTTCGTTT
>JAHFQA010000078.1 GCA_023266475.1 Candidatus Woesearchaeota archaeon
GGCCCATAGCTCAGCCTGCTTAGAGCACTAGACTCTTATGCATTCAGAGCGATCTAGGGGTCAGGGGAAAGCTTAAGTTAAGGCTTGAGTTTCCTGAATTGAAATCCCCTTGGGCCCATTTTATTAGAAGAATTAAGATATAGAAAGAAAAAAATAAAAAAAATTACTTCTTCATTTTTCCTGTCATGATTGCCTGGCAATCAGGGCAAGTCCGCATTGCTAATGCTCCAATTCCCATCCATATGAACAGGAATGTGTACCAGTTTATATTCCAGAAATTCCAATACCCAAGGTCTTGCAGCAAAAACAGAATACCTGCGACCAGGAATCCAATGCCTGTTATGCCCTGGCATTTCTTGCATCCCATCATTTAAACCACCTCCAAATAGGCTGCTGAAGGTTAAGTATTTAAATATTCCTGATTTTCTGCTTGCCAATCAGCTCCTGCAGCACATTATAAGCCTTCATTGAATCCTTTTTGCTTAAAATAAAAGTCAATTCTGTCATTGTTGAGACAATTTCATAAATATTCACATTTTCCCAAGCAAGCCTGCTCACTGCATTGAATATTACTCCCGGAGTGTGCAAGAAGTCATCAGCTGTAAAGATAATTGTCAAGGCTACAAGCTCGTGCTCTTTGTTTAATATTTTTTCTCCGGAAAGAAATCGTGCAAGCTTTTGAGAATACTTTTCGTTAATTATAATGCTGACTTCGTTATTGCCAAGTATAACATTTAAAGTGTCTCCCCTCTCAAAATTAACAAGATTGTAGATTGTCCTCAATCTGCTCAAAAGTCCAGGGGATTTAACTATTGTAAAGTCGCAGATGCCTGTTTTCATCAATATTTCCCCAATATAATTAAATTTTTTAGTTATTTTTCTGTGCTCGGATATTTCCTCTGCATAACGCCTTAAGGCCATGACAACAGCAGAGTGCTTTATCTTTTTGCCTAGCTCCTGCTCAATTTTCGGCAGCAGCTTCTCTGAAAGGCCGGCAACACTTATTATTCCATTGCCAAGCGCTTCCTCTACAAAAGGCTGCTCGCTTACCATTTTTTTGACCAGATGGCTTATCGATACCATTGTTAGATTTTAGTTGTTATTATAATAACATAATGTTTATATAGTATATAAATGTTACTATTGTGGTCCAATATGAAAGAAGATGATGTTATCCCGATCAAGGAATTGAAAACTAGGAAGGCCAGTCAAGATATAAATGTCTCCAAGGATTTTACAGACATAATGTCTGAATTTCTTGAAAAATAAAGTATAATGTATAGGAAATAACTTTAATTTTCGGATACATTTGTTATTTCCTAATAAGCAAATCACAATAAAAAGTTACGGATATTAGTGTGATTTGCTATAAATAAAGGGGTGAATTTATAAATTCATATTTTTTCCATGAATACATAACAGGCTCGAAGATGAACATCGCAATTGTAGGCTACGGAAAGATGGGGCACGAGATTGAAAAAGCTGCCAAGTCTAAGGGAATTACTGTAAAGTCTATAATAGACCCTAGCGCAACAGGCGCAAAATACAGCGAAATAAATGAGCAGTCAATGAGGGAAGTTGATGTTTGCATTGATTTTACCAATCCCGAAGCTGTTGTTGACAATATCAAGAAAATCTCAAGATTCAAGAATAATATTGTAGTTGGAACAACTGGATGGTATGGCAAATTGGATGAAGTAAAAAAAATTGTTGAGAAAAGCGGCATAGGTCTTATTTATGCATCAAATTTTTCTATCGGCGTTAACATTTTTTTCAAAATGATAGAAAATGCTGCAAAAATAATCAATAAAGCCCAAGACTACGACATTTACGGCTATGAGCTTCACCACAATAAAAAAGTAGACAGCCCAAGCGGAACAGCAAAGACAATTGGTGAAATTTTAGTCAAGAACATTTCAAGAAAGCAAAAATTAGTTTATAACAAGCTTGACAGAAAAATTGAGCACAATGAATTGCAGATAGCATCAATTAGGTCTGGTTCTATTCCAGGCACGCATGTAGTAGGATTTGACAGCACCTCAGACACAATTGAGTTAAAGCATATTGCAAGAAATCGAGAAGGATTTGCCTTAGGAGCAATAATGGCAGCCCAATGGATAAAGAATAAAAATGGCTTTTATACTATAAATGATGTTATGGACAGCGTAATTGGGGGTGGTTAAAATTTTTAAGGGGGCTATAACTGCAATTGTGACGCCTTTTGATGAAAAAGGAGAAATAGACGAGAAATCATTGAGAAACTTGGTGGACTTCCAGATAAAAAATGGAATCGACGGAATTGTGCCATGCGGAACTACTGGAGAAAGCCCTACACTTGATCATGAAGAGCACCTAAATGTTATAAAAATGGTTGTTGAAGCTGCAAATGGAAAAGTGCCTGTCATAGCAGGAGCTGGCTCGTATTCAACAAAAGAGGCAATTGAAAAAACAAAAAAGGCAGCAGATTTGGGAGCAGATGCATCTCTTCAGGTATGCCCTTATTACAACAAGCCAACTCAAGAAGGCTTGTATAGGCATTTCAGCGCAATTGCAAAGGTTGTTGATATTCCAATGGTAATCTACAACATACAAGGAAGGACAGGGGTTAATTTGGAAACAGCTACCCTTGCTAAGCTTGCAAAAGAACATTCCAGCATAATTGCTGTCAAAGAAGCATCTGGAAATATTGCACAAATGATGGAAGTAATAAGCCTTTTGCCAAAAGAGTTTGATGTTTTGTCAGGC
>JAHFQA010000024.1:0-1953 GCA_023266475.1 Candidatus Woesearchaeota archaeon
TTACGCTAAAAATTTTTACAACCCGAATTCCTTTTTCCACTTTTCACAAACCATTTCAGTCTTTTTTGAGGCTATCCCTATGTATTTTTCCGGATGGTTTATGATTTCCAATTGTCTTTTATTGAATTTTCTTAAATAGTTTTTGATTGATTTGTCTTTATTGATTAATTGTATTAATGGCTTCTTGCTAAATTGAGATTTCAGTGTCATCCCTCTTACATATTCATGGGCATCAGGATGGCCGCTTGCAGCTAGCAAAATGTATAATGGCTCTGCAACAATCAGGTGCCTATTCATGTTAAAGTTTCTCATCATGTTTTCCTTGTCAACAACAAGATTTGACATTACTTTCTGCATTCTTGAAACAGAAACATAAAATCCAGCAAGAATTTCAGGAATAAACCTCATTGAGGCAGAATTCGTTAAGTCCCTTTGATGCTCTGACATCTGGTCCATGTACATCGTCATCATCCTAGGCATTATTGCCTTCCACATGCTTTTGACATTTTCAAAATTTATAGGGTTTCTTTTTTGCGGCATTGTTGATGAGCCGACTTGCTGCGCTTCAAAATGCTCGCCAACTTCCGCAATTTCATTTCTTTGCAAATGCCTCATATCATCTGCCAAATCTGCAATAACGCCAAAGGCAGTAACTATGCTGTTCATGAAATCAACCAAAAATTCTGGCTCAACAATTTGCGTTGAAATTGGAGATGCCCTTAATCCAAGCTCATTCATGACATCTTCTTCAAATCTAATTGGATTTTCAAAAAATAATAATGAAGCATTGTAAGCACCCACTGCACCGGCCATTTTGCCCCTTAAATTGTTGGCTGATTTTTTTATTCTTAGAATTGAGGAGCCCAGCCTACTTACATACTGCGCAATAGCAAAACCAAAGGTAATTGGCTCAGCATGCTGACCATGAGTTCTGCCGATTTGTAAAGTGTCTTTCTCCCTAAATGCAAGATTTATCAACGTTGACTGAAGCTTTATCAACTCCGGAACCAAAACATTAATTGCAAACTTTTTGTACCTTAAGGCATCGGCAGTTGCAATAATATCATAGCTTGTCGATGTAAAATGAACAAATGGCTTTGCTTCCTCGCTAACTTTATTTCTTATGGAGTTTGCCAACGCCCTCATGTTGTGCTTAATCCTGTCTTCCTCTGCGTATACCTGCTCTGCAGTAACTTGCATTGAAGCTTTTTCAATCTCATCAGCAATTTTTTCCGAACAAATTTTATTTTTTGCCAGAATTCTGGCCAATGCAGCTTCGACTATTAGGGCATATTTGATGAAAGCAGCTTCAGAAAGATATGGCTGAATTTTTTCAAAGGCTTTTTTGTTCCTTCCATAGTACCTGAAATCTAATGGACTAATTGCGTCAAATAGGTTTATTTTTTCAGGAACAAGATAAGGGCCTTCAATACTTTTATCTATGTTAATTAATTGTATTATCTGTTTAGTCAGTTCATTTTCAAGATTTAGAACTACAACTTTTCTATTCTTATCGTCTATTTCTTTTATGATGTTATTTTTTTTAAAAACCTTGATACACGCATGCACCTTTGCAGGGGAGCATTTGACTCTTTCAGCAATCTGCCTGATGTGAAGCTTTTCCCTTGACAGAAGCTCAAGTATGTGTATGTTTATTTTTGTGAAAATGCTTGACAATTCCTGCATTTTGATTAGTTATTATTTTTATTGACTTTTATTTGTTGTTTCTTATTAATGTTCAATAGTTAATGAGTTTTGTGCGTCTTGCAGTTTATAATAGAGCACGACATTAGATGGCACTAACATTAAATTCTAAAATTAACAAAAATCGCACGTATTCTAAAAATCGTTCGTTATTTATAAACTTTTCTATTGTACATAAGAAATTGTTCAGTATTTAAAAAGTTACCCGTTAATTAATGAGTGTTACCTTCAATTGGCCCGCGGGGCCAT
>JAHFQA010000024.1:2053-18505 GCA_023266475.1 Candidatus Woesearchaeota archaeon
CTTTTATGATGTTTAAAATGTTCATCAATTACTACTCCTAAGTCTCGTAATGGATTAGTCCTTGAAAAAAAGGCTGGGCCAATATCATGTTCAACATGAATATTCTGCCAATTTTGTAATACCTTTTGTTTTAAAAATTCAAATTGACTTGGCGTCGTGTAAAACAATGTTAAACCTCCAATATATTAAATTCTATATACACTATAAATATTTTAAAATTCCCTTAAGGATTCTTGAATTAGTTAAAACAAATTTGTTCAGGTGGATTTATATTTTTATTCCAGGAGTTTCTGGTTCTTGTATTTAAAGTTTTTTATTGTATCTTGGCATCAACTTTATATTACGTACTTTATTAATTCTTTATGCACTTTCCCGTTGGAAACAACAAATTTATTTTGCTGAATGTCCCATATTTTCCCTCTCAAGTCTGTTATTTTCCCTCCTGCCTCTTCAACGAGCAGAAAGCCGGCAGCAATATCCCATTCATGCGTTGAGAGTATTACAAATCCGTCGCATTTGCCGCACGCTATCAGCAACAGATCATATGCGGCAGAGCCGAAGTTCCTTACATCAATAGTTTTGTGAATCAGCTTTTTGAGAAATTCAACCTTTTCCATTCTGTTAGCATAAGCATACTCAAACAGAATAAAAGAATGCTCGAGATTCTTTTTGTTAGAAACTTTTATTCTTTTTCCATTGAGAAAAGATCCTTTGTTTTTTTCTGCGATTGCAGTGATTTTTAATATAGGGAAATGAAGGATACCAAGAACTGTTTGATTTTTATATTCCAAAGCAATTAATGTCCCAAACAAAGGAAGCGCATGCAGAAAATTATGAGTACCATCCAATGGGTCAATTACCCACTGGTAATCTGACTTGTTATCTTCAAAGCCAGTTTCCTCAGAAAGAATGCTGTGCTTTGGAAAATTCTTTTTTATAATTTTGATTATTGCTTTATTTGCTTCCAAGTCTGCAGTTGCAACGAGGCTTTTGTTTTCTTTTTCCTTAATTTTTTCTTTTTTTCCGAAATGGTGAATAAGTATTCTTGATGCGTTTTTTACAGCTTGCAATGCGATGCTTTTCTCTTTTTTTAGATTCATGGAAAAAAAGATCTATTACTATTATTAAAATGTTGTGGAATAAAATAGGAATTGCTCAGCTAGAATTGTTCCGTACAAGAAAAGAAGGTTTTTCATAGTTGCCTAAAGGCCTACGACCAAAGCAATATAGTCCTGATTTTTCAAATGCATCCAGAAGTTTAATATGAATTGGTCTGGGTTCTATTAACTTATCAATTGGCATTAGTTCTATCTGACCATATTCGTTAAAATTAATTATAGCCATACCAGATTGCACTCCGTGAATTAAAGCTTGAACTGCAGCGACTCCAAGTTTTTGTCCAATATATGAGTCTGAATATAGCGTCTCTCCGCCTCTAACACCATAAGTTGGCCTTTGTGTTTTTATGTCAAGGCTCTTTGTATGGGATCTAATTCTGGGATCATTTCTTAATTTATCTTCTAATATTTTTGCAAGTTTATCACCTATACCACCAAGCTTGCCATGCCCGAAACTATCTTCTCCCGGAGACAAGTATACCTTCTCTCCTGTGATTGGATTAGTTGTTCCCTCTGCGACAGCAATAAGTACATGGGAGGTTCCATTATTACGCTTAGCCCTTTCGTCATATCTATTTGCAATAAAATCAAAGGTGTAATCTTGGTCAATTGGAACTTCGGGTAATAATATAACATCAGCTCCTGCAGATATACCGGCTTTAAAAGTTACCCTACCTACATCCCTGCCGAAAAATTCCACAAAACCTATGCTGCCATTTGCAGCAAGAAGGGGTATAAAATCTTCAATCACTTTTTTTGCTCGGTTTATCGCTGTATCGAGCCCTAGACTGTATGTTTGTAAATCTCCATCCATCGTTTTTGGAATACCGACAAAGACAGGCGCATCTTTATAGTCAGGTGAAAGCCCACGCAAATTGCCATCCTTTTCACGCCTTCTTATAACGCTAAGTGTATCATTTCCTCCCACAGCAATAACAGCTTCAAGCCCGGCTTTATTCAAGTTTTCAATAACTCGATGTGACACGTCTTCCTTTTCAAACATTCTTCCGTCCAATTCGCCAGTAAATATGTATGGATTTGTTCTGCTAGTCTGTATTATAGTACCGGTTGTAGAATGAATTCCCTCAACATCAGATATTCTTAGTGGCAGTCTATTGTCATGTATACCGCCTTCCCACCCTTTTAAAATGCCGTCAACCTCAAATCCTTCATGTACTGCTGCTTTGACAGTCCCTTCAATGACAGCATTTAATCCGCCGCAGTCTCCACCGCCAGTGAAAATTCCAATTCTTGTAACCATATAATTAATCACCTTATCAAAGTTTATACATATTAAAAGGAGAATTTGCGTTTTCTTTAAATAATTTCCTTAAAAAGAACTAGAAAATTATTACAATTCAGTTACAGTTTTAATACACTTTCCCTTAAATTCCTTTCAATCCTTTTTAAAACATCTTCATTCTTTGCTTCAAATTCCTTGCCTGTAATCATTTCATACGCTGCAATATATCTCTTAGCTGCTTCAATTTTAACATCGTCAGGAATTTCTGGAATTGGGCCATCTCCAATAAATCCTTTGTTTGCAAGGAATTGCCTGACATATTCCTTATCAAGCTTTTGAGGCTCCTGCTCTTTTGAAAATAATTCATTGTATGTGTTTTTTATCCAGAATCTGGATGAGTCAGGAGTATGCGCTTCATCAATTAACATAAGCTGGCCATCTAATTCACCAAATTCATATTTAGTATCAACTAATATTAAATTATTTCTTGCAATCAACTTTGTTCCAAAATCAAACAGCGCAAGCGCAGCTTTTTCCATCTGCTTATACATTTTTTCTTCAACAAGCCCTTTTTTTATAATATATTCTCCTGAAATAAGCTCATCATGCATTCCATACATTGCTTTTGTTGTCGGCGTAATAATTGGCTTGGCAAGCTTCTGGTTCTTCTTCAATCCTTCCGGCAATACATTTCCGCAGTAATCTCTTACTCCTCTTTCATAATTATACCATGCAGATGTTGTTGTGACTCCTGTTATGTATCCTCTAACAATCATTTCGACAGGGAATGGTTTGCACTCATTGACGATCATTACATTAGGGTCCGGCACACCAATTAAATGATTCTTTATAATATTTTTTGTCTTTTCAAACCAGAATGCGACAGTTTGATTTAGTACTTGGCCCTTAAACGGTATAGTGCACAGAACCCTGTCAAAAGCGGAAATCCTGTCAGTTGTTATAATTATTCTTTTGCCGTTAATTGTGTAATTGTCTCTTACTTTGCCTTCATACTTTTTGCCAATTTTGAAATTGGTTTTATTTAAAGTTTGGTTCAACTGGGTTTTAATTATGGTTTCGGATAGCATTTTTATTTTGTAAGTTTGGAATAGTATAAAAAGATTTGGATATAAATTTTTATGAAATACAAAAAATTTTTAAATAAATATCATTTACCATTATATATGGGGAACAGAACATTAAATTTGTTAATTGCAGGATCGATTGCGGCTTCGTCATTTTTGTATGCATGCCAGCCTAAAGCGGTAAAAGTGAACCCTCCAGCTTCCCATTCTGCTGGCATTTCGTCTCTAGATGAGGCGCTAAAACTTGAACCGTATAAAGATGGAAAAATTGGCGGCCAGTATGCCCAGCTTCTAAAACAAATTCATGATGACCCTTATGACAAAAGATATATTGACGAAGCAATTAGGGATGGGGTTGATGCCGAACTGATTTATCATGCAATAGGCTTCGGCTTGTCACAGTTTGAATTGCAAAATAATAAAATGATAGATAAATTTCATAAATCAGGGAAAAAAGAAACCAGAGATGGAGGAATTGTTGTGGATGAATTGGCCGATATGCTTTGGAAGCAAATGTATTACTTCAAGATTATCGGTGATTTATTAAGAGAAGGAAAACCACCAAATAATACAATGCAGGCGGTAAAATATTGGCAAACTCATGTTGCAGAATTAAAATAAAATAATTATACAGAAAAATCCTGCTATTTATTCGCATCCAAAACTTTCTTTCCCATTTCCTTTCTGTAAGAAATTAATTTTTCTTCAAACTCGTTGTCAAAGTTCATAATCTCAATTGCTGCAATGGCCGCGTTAACTCCATTATTCAATCCAACCCAAAGCCCATGATTTGTGTGCTTTAAAAAGTTCAAAGCTGCTTCTGCAGTGTCGTCTTTTTCCGAAATCAGCGGGCAATAAATAACTAATTGATTTTTTTCATCAACAGGCTCGTCAAAATACGTAAATTCAATGTTAACTGAATTGGGATTAGGCTTTGAATCAAATGCAGGAATAATCTCAAATTTCTTTAATGTGTCAGCTGCTTTTTTAACTGCTTCAGTGTTTTTATCTCCAATAATTGTTATATTTTTATATTTTCTCAACATCTTTGCGCAGTTTTGTGCAGCAACATCGCCTTTGTTGACACCAACTGCTAAAACAGGAATTCCTGGAGGCATTTGCGCAATCGAAAGCAATGAATCAAGTCCTTTGTAATTGCCTTCACATGGAACACCTATTACTGGCCTTATGACTTTTGATGCAACAACACCTGGCAGATGAGCGGCCA
Organism: Candidatus Woesearchaeota archaeon; assembly: GCA_023266475.1. Lineage (GTDB taxonomy): Archaea > Nanobdellota > Nanobdellia > Woesearchaeales > GW2011-AR4. Next base: position 6,728 of record JAHFQA010000024.1, read on the forward strand.
AGCCAGCACCTGCGATAACAACAGCATAATCATTTTCCAATGTCTTATCAACATCATCAGGAGTTTTGTGGGCAGAGCTCACCCTCAAGTCAAAATCAACCTTTGCTTTCTTCAGGCCTTTTGCTATTTCGCTGTAAATTTTCTCGTCTGTTTTCGAGCCGAAGATAATTAATGCTTTTTTCATTATATACCTACAAAATCACAAACTCCTGATAATTTTCATTGATTAATAATTCTTTTGCAGCGTTTTGAGCAATTTTTCTTGCCTCCTTTTCGTTAGTATCTACAGTTATACTCCACAAAATTGCTTTTTCAACTTTATTAATGTTTTTGAATCCAAGCCTGTTATTTAATGTTGACAATATGCCACTGCAGTCATTGTTTATATTTTTTACCAAAATTTTCACTGCCTTTTCTTTCTGAATTTCAAATTTGCATAAATGCTTATTGGCATTAACTAAAATATCAACTTTGCTGATTTTGTCCTTGAATTTTTCAGCATCACCATCAACTAAAAATTTATAATAATCCGCTCTATTCACTTCTTTTATTTTCGTAAATCCAATTTTGTTAAGTGTCTGCAAGGCAGTTATTGCAGTAGTGTCAGGAACTTTCAAACTAACTATCATTTCAATTGGTTTTGCTGGCATTTTATTGATTTTTAATTATTTTTTACTTGAAGGTGCTAAGATTTCTCTTCTTTCACGCGCATATCTTAGCATATCCTGCCATAATTCGTCAACTTCAACTTGGTCATATCCCTTCCCCCTATACGGTCCCAAAGTTTCTATAAATTCCCTTTTGATTCTTTTAAATTCAGGCATATCTGGCGCTGATTTTATTTGATCGACATAATCTCTTGATCGATACACAATATTTTCTGGGACCATTAATTTTTTATTTGCTTCCACAATTTCAGTTATTGAACCTGGCTGATTGAGTTTTAAATAAACTGGTTTTTTTCTTTCATTGTAATAATCAATGATTTTTCTAAAAAAGTTCGCTGGCATAGCTGTTTATATTTTACTTACAAGATTTCCTCTTCAGTATACTCTTTCATCGAGTAAAAAATATTTCTTGCAGGAGCAGAGTTTTCCATTTCCAAAATTTTTCCAGCAGATTTGTTTTTCAAATCAATGTCAGGCAGCTGCCTTATAAATGAAGCCCTTTCAGGATGAGGCATCATGGCCAATACATTGCCTTTCTTGTTGCAGATTGCTGCAATATTATAAACTGCGCCATTTGGGTTGGTTGGAAATTTATCTTCAATTTTACCGTCTTTTGTTGAATATCGGAAAATAATCTGTTGGTTTTTAATCAATTTATTGATTAATTCTTTGTCAACTGTTATAAATCTTCCCTCGCCATGTGCAATAGGAATTGGAATTATTTCATTTTTTTCTAAAAATCCATTGAAGGCGCATCTTCCTTTTTTTTCATTTACTTTTATGAAAACCCAAGTGCAGTAATATCCGCTGATAAAGGGATTTTTATTTGGCGCCAATGCCATCTCAACCTTTTTTTTCAACCCCGGAATCATGCCGCATTCAACCAAAGCTTGAGCCCCATTGCAAATGCCTAAAACAGGCTTTCCGTTTTCGGCCTCTTTTTTTACAATATCAAAAACAGGATCTTTTGCAGCAATCACACCAGCCCTTATCCTATCTTCATATGCCCATCCTCCTGGAATTACAAAGCCATCATATCTCTCAATTCCTTTTCTTTCATTCCATCTTACAATTTTACCGTCCATTCCAGATGCTAAGACTGCCTTTAAGGATTCCTCTTCGCAATTGTTCCCTGGAAAATAAATGACTGCAACGTTTGGTTTTCTCATGGTTGTGATAAGCTTGTTTATATTTTAATGTCCAATCTTTAATGGATGTATTTTCATTGATAGTTTTTGTACATTTTATTTTTCTGTAAACATAATGTATTTATTTGTTTTTTTGTCCACGCAATAAACGTTTTCACCATTAACTTAAAATTTAAAATAAAAACCTATTCCAGTGCCTCAACAAACCCACTTGTCCAGGCTTCTTTTAATTTTAATATCGGCAAATCAATGATTTTTTTGTTATTTTTTGTGATTGTTAATCTATTTTTGTCAGTTTTTCCCAATTGGATTAGATTTATTTTGTAAAATTTAAACAGAGCCTTTAACTTCTCCAAATGAATGTCCTCAACTTCAAATGCGAATCCTGAGCTTTCAGAGAACAATGCTTTGTCATTTCTTATATTTGTGAAATCAAGGTTTATTTTTGCTCCGATTTCACCGTCAGCATCCCCCCCAAGTATCATCTCTGATATTGTTGTAGCTAATCCACCATCTGAAATGTCGTGGCATGATAAAATCAATCCAGCATTTATTGCATCAATTATGGCATAAATCATGTTTCTTTCTTTTTCAAAATCAATTATAGGAACTATGGAGCCAATTTCACCATTGATTTCGTAATAAACTGAGCCGCCTAATTCTTCTCTTCTTTCTCCAACCAAGAACAAATTTGAATTCTCTTTTTTCAGCTGCATTGTTATTGCTTTGCTGTAGTCCTTTAATATACCGATGCATGCAATAATTGGAGAAGGATCCACTGACTTTCCTGAAGAGGATTCGTTGTAAAAGCTCACATTACCAGAAACTACAGGTACGGGATAAGTTGAGCCTTTATAATGCAAATTCTTTGCTGCATCAGCAATTCCCCTAACACCCTCGTAAAAATCATAAAATGCTTCGGGCTTTTCCGGATTGCCGTAATTCAGGCAGTCTGTCAATGCGCTTGGAATTGCTCCGACAGCAGCAACATTTCTCATGCTTTCTGCAACTGCATTAACTGCGCCCCAATAAGAATCGATCCGACAATATCTTGGATTGCAGTCGGTTTTCAATGCTATTCCAAAGGAGCTGTTGTCAACTGCCTTTATGACCCCAGCATCGGCATAGCCAGTTTCAATAACTGCGTTTCCCATAACGCTTGTGTCATAGTGCTTGTAGGCTTTTGCCTTGCTCGCAACATTTGGATGCTTAAGAACAGAAAGCAGAATTTTGTTGAAGTCACTTGGCTCTCTTAGATTCGGCTCCTTAAAATTTCTTTTTGCGGCTTTCTTTTCTCTTTCATATCTTATTCCTTGGGTTACATCTTTTATAGGGACATTGCAGACAACCTTGTTTTCGTGCCTTAAGATATAATCCTGCTGTTTTGTAACTTTTCCGATTACAAAAGCTCCTGCCCCCAGGCTTATCGATGGCAATTCAAAATCCTCATTATAAATTTTCAGAAGTGTTTTTGTAAATTCTTTTGGGCAAATCCAAGTAAACCTTTCCTGCGTTTCAGAGTTTGCAATTATGTAGGGCGGCAAATCTTTCATAGAAACATTTACTTTGCTCAAGTCAATATCTGCGCCAAAGTTGCTGGATGAGCATAATTCTGATGTGCTGCACATGATTCCACCAGCTCCCATATCCTTAAACCCAAGTATAATACCTTGTTTCCTTGCCTCTTCAAACACTGCATAAGAAGCTCTTATCAGAACATTTTTCAGGAATGGGTCAGGAACCTGGACAGCGCCCCTGTTGCTTTCCCTTTCTTTTTCATCCAGAATTAAAGAGGCAAATGCAGCGCCTCCAAATCCCGAATTGTCAGTTGCCTTGCCGACAATTACAATGTCGTATCCTTCTGCATTTTTTGGGGCATAACTATGGATTATATCTTTTTCTTTTACAATTCCCAGGCAGACAACGTTTACCAGGCAGTTTTCATCAAAAGAATCGTTGAAATAAACATCGCCGCATATATTTGGAATTCCGACAGCATCTCCATAGCCTGCAATCCCATTTATAACTTCATTTGCAATATATTTTACCTTATTTTTATTTTTGCCGTATGGATTTCCAAATCTCAATGGATCTGCAAGTGCAATTACTTTTGCACCCATGCACAAGACATCCCTTATGTCACCTCCAACTCCAGTAGCAGCGCCTTCATAAGGGACAACTTGAGAAGGATGGTTATGGCTTTCATGGCTTACAACAACGCCATACCTTTCCCCATCAATGAATCCAAGCTCAACAATTCCTGAATCTTCAGAAGGGCCAAGAATTACATTTGGTGCTTGAGTTGGCAATAATTCCTTTAAAACACTCCTGCTGCTTTTATATGAGCTGTGCTCGCTCCATTGCGTGTTGAAAATGTAGAGTTCAGTAATTGTTGGATTTCTTCCAATCAACTCAGCAACTCTTCTGGCTTCAAATAAACTTAAAGAAATAGCATTTTTCCTTAAAAATTCCTGCAGGGATTTATCAGGCATACCTTTAATGTCAACTAAATCAGCATCAACGCCACCCATTTTCTCACGTTATTTTGGGTATTGTGGTGATATAAATAGATTGCGGAAAAATAATTATAATCAATTGTTAAGAATTGTTGCCGCTAAGCTCTTTTAAAGTATCGAGCCTCATTGTTGTTAAATGATAGATTATCCTATTTGAGAATTCTATAGATATTATTGCCTTAACAGCGTCTTTATTTTTTGTAATAATTACTTCGTTTATCAAAGACGATATATCCCTATTTAATTTAAATGCCTTGACGGCTTTACTCTTTTCAGGAGCATAAAAGAATTCATAGCTGATTCTGAACATTTCATTCATTTTATCGAGAATATTTAAGATATCCTTATCCACCCTTATTTTTGCAAGCTGCCTTCCCAGTTCTTTTAGCTCGTCACCCAAATCTTCAAGGCTTTCAATTTGATAATATAGTATTGACCGTCCAAAACTCATCATTTTTTGGCTTTTGTTTAAATATCTCAAACAAAAATACAAGAACCTATTTACATCAAAATCCTGATGGAAAATATTTTCAAGCGATTTTTTATCTTCATTTTTCCACGCATCATGGCAGGTTTTTGACATTTCCATAAGTATAAGGAATGCACGCCTTAAAATAGTGTCAAAATCAAGGTCCAGCTGTGTTGAAATTACCTGAATATCGATTTCTTTTTTACCAACATTTAATATTTCAAAACCCATAAGCTCAGGAACTTTGTTTTTTATTGCAAGCATTAATTCAGGTTCGTCAAATCTGACTTTTATTTTATCATATCCTTTTTGGTAAGCTCTTGCCATGAACCTGTCTGCCAATCTCGGCAAAAGCCCACTTATGTCCACTGAAATCTCTTTTGATGGCTGCTTTTTTTCGGTAGAAATTGTCAAAGAATCATCAACTTCAATCAAATCAACTTCATCGCCTGGCTTGAGATTATTTTTCTCTATCCATGATGAAGGTATAGTTAAAGTTAAAGCTCTTAAGCCCTGTTTGACAAGTTTTCTTTTCATTTTCATAAGTTTATGGATATTATATATAAATATTTTGATTTGCTATATATTAAATATTGGGTTATATTCTGAATATATATAATATACAAAAAGAATATATAAAATTTCTACTGTATCTTTTTTTAGAAATAAGTTAACGAAGCATGAGGTGATTAAAATGATGCAAGAAACAAAATTGAACAATATACCAGAGGATTTTTTTGAAAATTTGTCAATAATAGACCTCAATAACAGAAATGAGGAATTGAAATAAAACAAAATGGAGGAAACAAAAATGGAAAAGGAAATGAAAAAACAAAATGGAACAAAAACAAAGAAGTTTAGTAAGATAAATTTTTATAGGCAGTTACTGAATAAAATTACCATTTTAGGCCTGCTGCACGTATGGGCAATCAATTTACTGTAGCCTGTAGCCGTCTAGTATTATCAATGCTGGGCGGCGATTTGAAATTTCTTTTACTTTTAAGTAGTAAAGTTTAATAAATATAATTGAATTCTTGCCCAGTATGGTGCAGAATTTGGAAGCAAGAGTTCTCATATGTGACCCTTATCACGTTATAGTCCAGGGTTTGGTCAGGAATCTTCACAAAAGATTTGGCATTAGTGAACCGCCTAATCCTGAGAGTATACTTATTATGAGTAAGTTTAATTCATTTGAACACAGCGGTGTCGAATATACTTTTGTAGATGATATCAAAGTCGTTCCCAAGCTAGTAAAGGGGAGTACTCCTCCTTATTATTCATTGATTGTATATGAAACAGAGCAGGCTAAAAAAGACGGTGGTGCAGGCATAATAGCGGATGTAAGAAAAGTTGACTTCTTTTTGCCGCAAATGGTTGTTGGGAGAGGAGTTACTGCAATACTGGCAGGGCATTGCGCAAGAGCAGGAGCTTTGTATTTTGCTGAATCTAGTAGTGAACTTGCAGAACAAGTATCTAAAATATTCCAAAGGCCTAGTCGCCTTCCGAAACTGAAGGTAATTAAAATAGGTGGCAGTGCATTTGATTTTGACAGACAAAATAAGGGTAGTTATAATTTACAAACTATATGTCAGACTTTATCTAAGCTACATCGCGAGTATGATAAGAGTGGATATGAAAAGATTGCAAACAGAATCATTGTAACCGCTGGTGCTGGCCAGTTTGGAGATATAATCAAGGATCAAAGATCAAAATATTTATTTAATCCGGGAGTGGTTGCTCAGTATCCTATGGCCATGGCTGAGGCATTGGAAGCTAATCTAAAATCAATCAAGCCATATTTTGGTAGCAAGGCTTCATTACTAACAACTGGTGCTTTTTACTATATTTCTACAAGTTCCACTTCGAAGAGAATTCCTCTTATTGGAACGGCCCCGCATTATATAATGGTTCGGAACAAAATCCCATTGCAGGATTCTGACACCCATACTGTTGCTTTGGCAGAATTTTATGGCGCAGAAAGAATTATATTAATAAAAAGAACTGATGGTGTGTACAATTTTGACCCTTACAGGGGATTTGTGCCAAATCCTGCAGATGGTACATGCGCAGATATAACACGTTGGGCTATGGCTCAAGAATATAATAAAAGATACAGTGTTGTTTCTGTTGATGAATTGCTTTCTGGAAATATCTCAAGAGATGGAACAGGTATTGATGGAAATGCAGATGACTCTACTGGGCATCTAATGGAAGAGTCAGCTTTAATTTATATGAGGGACAAATGCGAATATGTTAAAGAAATATTGATTGTCCACATTGCTCCAGAAGAGATGTTCTGCCAAGAACGTAAAAATGCGAAAAACCCATACATACACCTATATGCAAATGAGAAGTTACACATCGTAACAGAAGAAGACGGTGTAGCGGGCGATTACAAAACATCCTGGCAAAGTCGCCTAGAAAAAAGCATAGAAAATGCTTTGAAAGGAATTGCAAGAAGTAAAATTGTGAAAGAAAGATGATTCTAAAGAATTCCCCCAACCATATAAATCGAGCCAGTCGCTACAATTAAATCATTTTTTCCAGCGATTTTCTTTGCATAATTTAATGCCTTTTTTGGATTTTGGATTATTTTAGTTTTAATTGATTTATTTTTATTTATTCTATTGAAAATATTGAGCAAATTTGACGGTTTTGCCGCTTTTTCATTTCTTGATTTCGTAAAAATTATTTTTGAAACAATTGGGATAATTATTTTTAACATTGCCGAGATGTCCTTATTATTCTGAATTCCGACAACAAAAATAAAATTTCTAATATCTTTCTTCGTTTTTATAATTAACAGCTCTTTTTTCAAAACTTCAAACCCTGCTGGATTATGGGCAACATCAACCAAGGTATTTTTTGAAATAAATTGAAGACGCCCTGGCCATTTTGTTTTTTTAATTCCATCAATTATTTGTTTTTGATTTATTTTTATTGGATAATATTTTTTTAAAATTTTCAATGCTGTAAATGCAATATCCTTATTTTCTTGCTGAAATGCTCCACTAAGATTTTTGAAATTAATTTTCTTATGCCTTTTTGTCAAAAATAAAGGCGCATTTTTTTCTTTTGCAACCTCCCTAATAACTTTCAAAACTTTTCCTTTTGCTCCCGTCACAACTGGAACATTATTTTTTATTATTCCAGCCTTTTCGAATGCAATCTTTTCAACTGTTTTGCCAAGTATGTCTGTATGCTCAAGGCTTATGTTGGTGATGACTGAAACAAGCGGATTCACTACATTAGTTGCATCCAACCTTCCGCCCAAGCCTACTTCCAATACAACAAAATCAACGTTTTTTTCCTTGAAATAGAGAAAAGCCATTGCAGTTGTAATTTCAAAAAAACTTTGATTGGTTAGGTGTGGTTTTATTTTTAGATAATAGCTTACAATATCTTTGTCCGAAATCAGCCTGTCATTAATTCTTATTCTTTCGTTAAACTTTTTTAGGTGTGGACTTGTGTATAATCCGACTTGATAGCCCGCTTCTGAAAGAACTGCGTAAATCATTGCACAGACACTGCCTTTTCCGTTTGTTCCAGCAACATGCACACATGTAAGCTCGTCTTGGGGATTACCTATTTTATCAAGAAGCAGCTTTAAATTTTCCAGGCCGAGCTTGAATTTTGGACTGTCGAGGCTGTACAAATCTTTCAGAATTTTATTATAACTCATAATCCATAAAAATTTAAATAGGTTAATAAACTTTATTGAATTCTCATATTTAATTTAAAATGCAATTCATAAAAAAAGAGCACAGGAAATTAAACAAAAAGGATTACGATTATTTCCTGCTGGCTGGCGATATTGGCGGCACAAATACAAAGTTTGGAATTTTTGGCGTCAGGGGCAAAAATTTGTTTATTCTTGAGTCATTTCATTTCCAGAGCAAAAAGTTGAAAAACCTGTATTCAGCAATAAATGAGGCTATTGCTTATGCGAATCAAAATCATAAAATAAAGATTGTAAAATGCTGCCTTGGAGTTGCAGGGCCATTGACTCCTGAAAAAGATTATGTAAAGGTCACGAATGCAAATCTTGACTTGAATAAAAAAGAGCTTTTAAAAGGAAGCGGCCTGAAATACGTTCTTTTGATAAATGATTTTGAAGCAATAGGTTATGGAATAAACGTGGTTAGTAAAGATGATATTCGCCAGATTAAAAATGGCAAGAGCCATGCAAAAGAGCCCATTATGGCTATTGGAGCAGGAACCGGCTTGGGAAAAACATTATTAATTTACAATGAGCATTATAAATCATATGTGCCTCTTCCTTCAGAAGTACATCACAGTGATTTCGCTGCGCAAAATGAGCTTGAATTTGATTTAGTTAATTTTATAAAAAAATATAGAAAAATTATGCAAAATGTAACCATTGGAGACCTGCTATCTGGGGACGGATTGGCAAATATTTATGCGTTTTTAAGAAAAAATCGAGCATATAATCTGACAGAATTTGCAAAAGATATTGAAAAATCCGGAATCCAGCCTGAAATGATTTCTAAATTCAGGAAAATTGACAGCACTTGCATGGAAACATTCAAAATTTTTAAGTGTATTTATGCAAGAATCGCAAAAAACCTTGCTCTTGATGCACTGCCTTTTGGAGGAATTTATATTGCAGGAGGGATAGCGCAGAAAAACCCTGAAATATTTGACAAAGAATTTGTGAATATTTTTGAGTCAAACCAGAGAATGTCGCATATTCTGAAGAGAATTCCAATATATTTGATATTAAACGAGAATATTGGCCTGCTTGGAGCTGGATTTGCAGGAGCAAAATTTTTGGCAAAAAGATGAAAGAAACTCATTGCTTATTAACTATATTCGGGGCAACCGGCGATTTAACTCATAGGAAGCTGCTTCCTGCCTTATATTTTATGGAGCAGGAGAAGCAGCTTAAAGACAGCTTTAGCATTATATGCGCTGCAAGAAAGGAAAAAAGCAATGACCAATACAGAAAAGAGGCATCAGATTCAATAAGAAAATTCTCAAGGGTAAAAGTTCAGGATGAAGCGCTTTCAAAGCTTCTTTCACGAATTCGCTATCAAAAAATTGAGTTTAAAAACAATAGTTATTATGCCAGCCTTAAAAATCTTATAGAAGAGATTTCAGGAATCAAATGCAGCCATTGCGAGAGGATTTATTACCTTGCAGTGCCTGCAGAGTTCTTCGGGGACATAATAACAAGCCTCAAGGAAATGGGGCTGGCTGGAAGGCAGGAATCCGAAGCTTATAACAGGATTATGTTTGAAAAGCCATTTGGGCATGACTTGAAGTCTGCAAGGGAGATGAACCATGCCATAACAAGCGTCTTTAATGAAAGCCAAATTTACAGGATAGACCATTATATGGCTAAGGAACTTGTGCAAAACTTATTGGTTTTAAGGTTTGCCAACAGCATATTTGAGCCGTTGTGGAACAAGGAATATATTGACCATATACAAATTACCGTGGCTGAAACTTTGGGAGTTGAGGCACGTGGTGATTATTATGACAAGGCAGGGGCTTTGAGGGATATTATCCAAAATCATATGATGCAGCTGGTTTCACTTGTTGCAATGGAGGAGCCAAAGAAATTTGACATTGAAGAAATAAGAAACCAAAAGGTTAAGGTTTTGAAGTCCATTAAAAAAATTGCTAAAAAAGACATTAGCAAAATTGCGGTTAAAGGGCAGTATTCTAAAGGTGCTGTAGGTGGGAGAGATGTTGCAGCTTATACAGAGGAAGCTGAGGTCAAAAAAAACTCCAGAACAGAAACTTATGTTGCATTAAAGCTTGAGATAGACAACAAAATGTGGAAAAATGTTCCGTTTTATCTAAGAACCGGCAAAAGATTGAGAGACAGGACTACTGAAATCGCCATAGTCTATAAAAAAGTCCCATTTGGCCTTTTTTCGAAACAAAAACCTGTTAAAAATATTATGGTGATAAGGGTTCAACCATATGAAGGGATCACCTTGCAGTTTAATGCAAAGGTTCCAGGCAACAAAGTTATTATAGATAATGTTGATATGGACTTTTGCCATGAATGCAAATTTGGCCCAAACAGCCCGGAAGCATATGAAAGGCTGCTTTTTGATGCAATGAATGGCGACCAGACATTGTTTACAAGATGGGACGAAGTTGAGAATGCCTGGAAAATTATTGAGCCGCTGTTACGGGATTTTAATGATTTGAATCCGTGCAAGTATGAAGCAGGAACTTGGGGGCCAATCGAGGCTGACAAATTGATTGAAAAGGACGGCAGGAAATGGATTGAGCCAAAAAGGCCAAGCTATGCAGATCAATTGGAAAAATGAAGAAACTTTAAAAAATAAAAATTCAAGAACGCATTGAACATTAAATAAAAATAAAAAAATTATATAAAAAATGAAAATCTACGACTTATCGCCCGAGATTTCAGAAGAAATGATTGTCTATAAAAACAAGTCAGAGAAAAAACCGAAAATAACAGTTACAAGGGCATTAAAAGATGGAGCTAACGAATCAAAAATTGAGTTTGACAGCCACACTGGAAGCCATGTAGATGCGCCTTATCATTTATTGCAAAATGGCAGAACCATAGAAAAAATAAATTTAGATAGGTTTATGGGCGAAGCTGTTGTTTTGGATTTTACAAACATTACAAATTCAATAACAAAAAAAGATTTTCAAAATAATAAAATAAAAAATAATGATATTGTATTATTAAAAACAAAAAATAATCCAGACAAAACTTTTAATCCAAACTTCGTTTATCTTGGAAAAAGCGGTGCAGAATTCCTGGCTTCAAAAAAAGTAAAGGCAGTGGGAATTGATAATCTGGGAATAGAAAGAAGCCAGCCAAATCATGAAACCCATAAAATTCTCCTGAAAAATAACATTTTGATTTTTGAAGGACTTGATTTAAGCAAAGTGAAGCAAGGAAGGTATTTCTTTCACGGAGTGCCGTTGAAAATTAAGCATGGGGATGCATCTCCGGTTAGGGC
>JAHFQA010000025.1 GCA_023266475.1 Candidatus Woesearchaeota archaeon
TTTCTCGCAATGCGATTTTACAGCATCCACAGGCCCTGCCATAATCTGCTGATTTTTTGTCATTCCAACAGCAAGATTAATTTTGTTGCCTATATAATTAGTCTTGCCATAAATCATAAAGGCCCCTTTTCCCATGTACTCCCCTGATTTTGTCTTTTTGCTGACTTGCTCAGGAGAAACGTAAAAAACAGGGCTTGTCTGCAATCCGAGTTTCCATACTTTGCTGAATGTGCACGTTGCATCAGCAGCCTCTTCTTTTGTTTTTTCGCCAATTATTTTGCCTTCTGATTTCACTACAAAAAATGGAGAACCTGCAATGTCAGTGTGAAACACAATATCGTTTGATTCAGTATGTTTTTTTATGACTATCTCGTTGGAAGTGGCATCTCTGCCGCCTATAACCAAGAATCCTTCTAAACTGATAAACCATCTGAATTTTTCGTACCATTCGCGTTTTCTCCCCATTGATTTTTCCTTGCCTGATTTTTCCAAGATAATTTTTTCTTTTTTTGCTTCAAGCTCCTGCAAGTTTTTTAAATTTTCACGGAGGGCCTTTTCAGCCCCTTCTAACTTTTTTCTTGCCTTCTTTGCCTTTTCGAAGTAAAAAGCGGCATTTTCATTAATCCCTTTAGTTAGGTCTAGCCCAAGCCGTGTCATTTTATTTTTTTGTGTATATTTAAATTATTTTTTTGATAACGTGAGTAATGTGTATTCTCGATTGTATTTCTTATCACATAAGCCAATGAACTATTTTAATATTAAATCAACTGTTGAAAAATAATTACTAATTTCCTTACTGTTGTGTTTTTGACATACACTGAAATCAAAGATTATTGTTTCCATTTATTATATTGTTAAGTTTTTATATTTATTGCTATTTAGCAAGATTTAAATAACTATAATCCAATAAGCAGCTAAATGATTGCTAAAGCTGAGGAAACATTTAGAAAGCTAGGATTAAGTGTGCAGGAATTTGCTAGATATGTTTCAATAATCAGGTGTTCGAACAGGGCGCAAATTGTTGGAGGTATAATTAAATATCTCCTTATTGCTTTAGCTGCCGTCGTTATATTGGCAGCAGGCTACAAGGTGGTAAATATTCTGAATGACCGGGGCTGCATGACAGAAATTACGGAGTTTGAAATTGAATTAGGAAATCTTGGCAAGAGCTTGAGATACGGGGAAAAGGAGCAGCAAACTTTTGATGTGCCGTGCGGTGCTGACAGAATTTACATATTCGACAAAAAAGGGCGCGTAAATACAGCTATCTTCAATGAATTCCCATTGATGAAGGACTCCCTTGAGAGCGGAGGCAATAATATATTTTTAATTAAAAATGGGCAGGTCAAGCGTTCATTTAGCATACAAAATTTGGATATTGTGCAGCCCTATTACAAATGTCTAATGCCAAAATTCGGCAGAATGTATTTTCTTGCTGAAGGCACTGGAACTTCAGCCAAAATAGAGAGCGCTGCAGACCAGCCGGAATGCACAATAACCAGGGTTAATGCAAGCAATGATGAAGGCAGAAATATATTTGAAGAAGCTGCTGAATTCACCAGAATTCCTGATAAGGATATAATAACATCTAACATCGAAGTTTTCAAGGAAGACTTCATAATTGACAGGCAAATTCAAATAAAGGCAAATCTTACGGAAGTTTTAATAACGATTACTCCAAAGAGGATACTTGGAAAATTTATATATATAGAATCTTTCCCAAAAGAGTGCATTATTGAGCTTGAAAAAATTCTGCAAACTGCTAGAAAAACCGAGGATTTTGAAGTAATTGTTAAAAGTGACCCGCTAATAATATGGAAGTATGAAACCAGTATTTCAAATCCGAAAAATCAGAAATACATTTTAAGGCAGCGAATTGATGAGGATTGCATGTCAAAAATAAATGGACTGGGAATTACAGAAAATTAAGAAATTTTATATTAAAAATCGAATTTGACTTAGAAATGGCTGAACAAAACATAAGCCCTGAGCAACTTAAAGCTTTGCAGGAGAAAATAAAGCAGATGAGTCCTGAGGAGTTAAAGGAGTTCCAGAAAAAGCAGTGCATATTCTGCCAAATAGTAGAAGGCAAAATACAGTCTAGAAAAGTGTACGAAGATGATAAAATTGTTGCCATCTTGGACATAAACCCCGCAAACCCAGGGCATATACTTTTGTTGACTAAAGAGCATTATTCAATTATGCCCCAAGTTCCTGATGATGAGGTTGCGCATATTTTCATGGCTGCCAAGTCTTTGTCAAATTCTATGCTGAGGGGCATTGATGCGCAGGGCACCAATATAATAGTTGCCAATGGCGTTGCTGCAGGACAGCGCGCCCAGCATTTTATGGTCCACGTAATTCCGCGAAAGGCGAATGACGGAGTCAATTTTACTTTGCCGCAGAAGTCAATGGACCTTGGAGAAATTGAATCAATTGGAAATAAGCTTATTGCGGCTTTAGGAAATATTGTAAACGACGAGCAAATGCCAATTTCGAAAGTTGCCGATAAAATGCTTGAGGTGAAAAGCCCTGCTCCATTCAAAGAGAAACAACCAGCAGATAAGAAGGAAGCAGAGAAAGGCAAAAGCGGCATAGATCTTGATGATATTGCAAAATTCTTAGGTGTTAAATAATGGCAGACAACTTGAAACAAGGCTGCATTTTGTGCCAGATAGTTGGCAATCAAATTCCCTCAAAAAAAGTTTATGAGGATGAACTAGTGCTTGCAATTCTTGACGTTAACGGAGCAAATCCGGGCCATTGCTTCATATTGCCGAAAAATCATTATCCCATAATAGAGCAGGTGCCGGACATGGAAATAGGAAGATTATTTCAGGTTTCAAACAGGGTATCAAGCGCTATATTCGAGTCACTGGGCGCTCAGGGCACTAATATCTTTGTAGCGAACGGCATTCCAGCAGGCCAGATAGTTGCGCATTTTGCAATTAATGTTATACCCAGGAAAGAAAATGACGGCATAAACCTTCAATGGCAGCCAAAACAAATGAGTGAAGAGGAGATTTCAACAATTGAGCTCAAGCTAAATGAACAGACAAAAAACATAGGACATTTTGAAAAGGAGGAAAAAAAGCCAAGAATTCCAACTCCGAAGCCAGTTGCTTTGTCAGAAGACGAAGAAGAATATTTTTCTAAACAGATGAGGAGGCTGCCGTAATAGCTTTCGGCAGTCTCAAGCTGTAATCTGGTAGAACTTTACGATACAGTGCATTGGGATTCCAAGATGATCTGAAAACAGAATCTGCAGATCTTTCACAAAATTGCAATACTCCACCAATATCACCTTCTACCATTTCCTTAGGCTTAATATGAAAATGTGCAGAACCATGCGATCTCCTCAGCACGTACACCACCTTTCCGTATAGTCTTGGAAGATAATAACTGATTAGGGCATCAGCAATTTTTTCTGCCTCTTTAAATGCTTCATAATCAATACGACCTGTTAAATTAACCATTTTTTAATGTTTTATTAGTCTATTTTTAAACCTTTTTATTTTCTATAATCAAATAAACCATAGCAATGGGTTCCCAAATATAAAAGTAGCTATAAAGGCAATTAAAAAGCTTGGCACAAATGGAATTCCTTCCTTGATTAGAATTTTCTTGACTTTTCCTTGTCTGTTTAGTTTAATCAATTTACGTATTTGTTTTTTCTCAATCCCCAAGTCTTTAGGGCCGCAAATGTATTCCCTACCAACATAAACATCTCTGACAATCCAGTCTCCTTCTGTAAGCTTTGCTGGCTCCACGAGCTTGAACATTGCTGATTTTTCAATTGCCTTGACGAAATTCCATAAGTAAAA
Organism: Candidatus Woesearchaeota archaeon; assembly: GCA_023266475.1. Lineage (GTDB taxonomy): Archaea > Nanobdellota > Nanobdellia > Woesearchaeales > GW2011-AR4. The sequence continues at coordinate 3,825 of JAHFQA010000025.1, forward strand.
CGCAACCAAAATTACAAGCATGAAGGATAGCATCAAAATCCTGATATAATACAATTTAATAAGGAAAAAGGCAATAACTAGCAATGCAAATATGGCCAAAAGATATTTTTTTGCATTGACAACGCTTTTTTCAGATATTATTCTCTTAAATTCTTTCCAAAATTTCTCCTTATTTTTGAACACTAAGAAAATGCTATAAAGCAATCCATAGACTGCGCCAGCAAATAATGCGTTAATGAAAAAAGCAGCCAAAAACTGGTTTGCCTTCTGGCTGACATCTATTCCTATCATTGCTCCAATTCCCATAAGCATCTTGCTGTCGCCGCCGCCCCACTGCCCGGCGTAAAACATCATGTAGGCAATTCCGAAAAATATAGCCAAGCCAACTATGCTGTTTATTATGAAGCTTGGATTTGAATAAATTGCTGAAAACAATAAGTTAATGCCTATGCCTGATAATATCAAGCCATAATTAACCCAGTCAGGAACTTCTCTTGTCTTCAAGTCTGTGATAGAACCGATTAATAAGACTATAAATGATAGAAAATAGGTTATGAATGATGGTACAAGATTTGATCCGGGCCAGTTGTATAACATTATTTTGATAAAAATAAAATTGTTTATAAATTTATATGGTAACAATAGCGTATTTCGAACCAAGTGGCTTTTCTTTCAAATCCCTCGCAATCTGCGGGAATAACCCAGCTCCAAAAACAATATCGTGAGAATCGTCTATAACTCTTACTAAGGAGAGTCTCATAACATTACCAATAAATTCTACCATATCCTAGAGGAAAACTATATTATCTTTTAAATTTTGTTCTTTACTCCTATCGCAACAACTTTCAAATCTTAACCCATAGAAACGCTTATAAATACCACTTTATTCCAAATATCTTACCTATGATTGATGAAGCCAGAATTAATATTTTGGCTGAAGGAGGAAGACAATTCTATTTGTTTATCCTCAATAAAAATAGCGGAGGAGATTTACATGGTTTATGAAGTACCGAAGGAATTGGTAGACAAGGTTTATGAAGCAATTGAAGTTGCCAAAGCTACTGGAAAGATCAGGAAAGGCACAAACGAGGCTACAAAACTTATTGAAAAAGGCATTGCAAAGTTTGTTGCAATTGCAAAGGATGTCAACCCACCTGAAATAACTATGCATATTCCGCTTCTTGCAGAAGAAAAAGGAATTCCATGTGTTCAAGTGCCTAGCAAGGAAGAGCTTGGCGCAGCAGCAGGCATAGATGTTGGCACTGGGACTGTTGTCATAGTCCAGGAAGGCGATGCAAAGCAGGTAATAAAGGAAATAGTCGATTCAATGAAGAAATAAAATGGCCAAGGAAGATCCAACAAAGCATTTGAAAGAAGAGTCAAGGGGCCAGGTTAAAAGAAAACCCTCCAGGCCGCAGCAGGAAGAGCAGGTAAAGGGCTCTGTCCAATTTTCATTTGCAACGCCTGCAAAAGTTGAGGAAATTATTGGAAGAACAGGGGCAAGAGGCGAAGCAATACAGATCAGATGCAGGGTAATTGATGGCAGGGACAAAAACAAGATATTGCGAAGGAATGTAAAAGGCCCAATCCAGATCGGTGACATTTTGATGCTAAGAGAAACAGAATTCGAGGCAAGCCAACTGACAAAAGGCGGCAGAGGTTCTGGATAGCATTTTTATATTTATTTTTTTAAGTTGAAATTTAATGGCAAAGACGTAAAATGCGTCATGTGGGAAACAAAACATAACCAAAAGATAAATTTCACATTACTTAAAAAGATTTCAAAAACTAATATTGAATACAAATCCAATTACAAGTGAACATTAAACAAAAAGTTCAATAGTATAAAATAAAAATTTAGAAAATAATCAAGATAAAATGGTTAAATGCACTTTTTGCGGCAATAATATTGAAAGAGGAACTGGGAAGATCTATGTGCAGAAAGATGGCAAAGTTTTATATTTCTGCTCATCAAAGTGTGAAAAAAACCACATAAAGCTGGGGAGAAAGTTCCTTGAGACAAGATGGAGCAAGAAATTCAAGCGGGAAAAGCAAGAGGGTACGGAATGATTGAAAGAAGCCTTGTGATAATTAAGCCCGATGGAGTTGAAAGATGCCTAGTTGGCGAGATTATAAAGAGATTTGAGAATACGGGCTTAAAAATTGTTGGAATGAAAATGGTTTGGATAGATAAGAAATTTGCAGAACAGCATTATAAAGCACATAAATCAAAGCCCTTTTTCAGGGAATTGGTTGATTTCATAACAGAAGGCCCTGTTGTGACATTCATTCTTGAAGGCGTCCACGCTGTTGACAATGTAAGAAGGTTGGTTGGAACTACATCTCCTCATGAATCTCCACCTGGTACCATAAGGGGAGATTTTGCGCATCTGAGCATGGCGTATGCTTCCAAAATAGGCTCTGGCGGAAAAAATGTTATTCATGCTTCAGGAAGCAAAAAAGAAGCTGATGAGGAAATAAAGCTCTGGTTTAAAAAAGACGAGATTCATTCTTATACAACAGTTCATGAGAAGCATGTGTTCTAGTTGGGTGTATTCATAATGGCAGAGCGAATGGCTGACAAAGTTGCAAGGATTACCAAAAATCCAAAATTTATCAGGAATATCTGCACTTCTGCGCATATACACCACGGAAAGTGCATAAGCGGCGATTCAAGAGTTGCTTTGGCCGATGGTAATATAAAAACTGCAAGAGAGATTTATGAGAAAGTTTCTAACAACAGCGAAGTATATGAGGAAAATGAAGAACATACTATTTTTATGCCTAAGGATGAAATAATAATCTTTTCGCTTAACAAGAATACCGGAAAACTGGAAAAGAAACCAGTTCAGTATGTATGGCGCCTGTGTGGCGGTAAGACTATAAGAATAGGCCTAAGAAACGGATTCGAAATAACCACAACTCCAGATCATAAGTATATTATATATAGAGATGGATTTGTCGATGTAGAAGCAAGAAATTTAAGAATAGGTGATAGGGTAGTTTGTGCTAGAAAATTGGAAATTAACGTATCACCTGACGAAGATATTAAAGGAAAAATTCTGAAAAATCTTTCCAAAAAGAATTTCTATGTAAAGCTCGACCAAGATTTTTCAATTATTTTAAAGGAAAGAATTATTATTTATGGAATTAAAAACTTCTCATTAACAATTAAACCTAAATCCTTTTATCATGGAATATGGCAAAATAGGTATAATTTGAAGGATTTAATTAATATAGCTGAAACTTTTTCTATTGACTTTAATATTTTGTATGATAAGATTGAAACAATTTTCTTCAGAACTGGAAAACAGCGAGGAGGAAATTCACTTCCAATGAAATTGCCTAAGGACTTTAACGAGATTTTCTACCTTGCGGGCCTTTTCTTTGGAGATGGTTCTGGGAGGAAATTTATTGTCGGGAAAAAACAACTTGCTGTCAGGGTTGAGGAGATTTGCAAAAACCTTAGAATAAAAGTTAAGAAAGTTTATCCAAAAAACAGGACACCAGAAATACATACCAACTTGTCGCTGGTCGCGCTTTTTAATGCATTGTTTGATTACCCATTACGACAGAAATCTCACAATATTAGAGTTTCGGAATTTTTGTGGAAAAGTGGCAATGAGAATTTAGCTAAATTTTTAATGGGATATTTTGATACAGATGGATGTGTGGAGAAATCGAGAAGAGCAATAACAATTAGCTCTGCAAGCAAAAAAATGATTGATGATTTGCATTTGCTTTTGCTGAGATTTGGGTGTATCTCTATTAAAGAAAAGGACAATTCAATCTCGATATCCGGCGCTTCAGCAGTTAATTTTCAAAATGAAATTGGTTTTGGCTTACAAGAAAAGGCTGAGAAATTAAGAATTTTGGTTGGGAAAGTTTCAGGAAGCTATGTTTGTGATACGGTAGGCAAAGGACATCAATTAATGCTTATAGAAAAATCAATAAAAGAAATATCTAATAATGACCTTGCTTTCATAGAAGTTGAGAAAATTGAAGCAGGCTTTGAAGAAACAGTCTATGACTTTACTGTGCCTCAAAACCATAATTTCATAGCAGAAGGGATAGTAATTCACAATACGGCAATGACTGACAATCTAATAGCAGCTGCTGGATTAATGGCTACAAAATATGCGGGCGACTTGGAAGAGGGAATGACGACGTGGCAGCACAAGGATGAGCAGGAAAGATTGATGACGGTGGATGCAGCAAACGTTTCAATGGTCCATGAATTCCAAGGCCATGAATACTTAATAAATTTAATCGATACTCCCGGCCATGTTGACTTTGGAGGCAATGTTACAAGAGCTATGCGGGCGATTGACGGCACTATCGTATTGATATGCGCTGTCGAGGGCATAATGCCGCAAACTGAAACAGTTCTTAAGCAAGCTCTTCGTGAGAGGGTTAAGCCAGTTCTCTTCATCAACAAGGTGGACAGGCTGGTAAAAGAGCTCCACCTTACACCAGAAAAAATACAGGAAAGGTTTGTTAAATTAATCAATAGTTTTAACAAATTAATAGAAGACATAGCAGAGCCTCAATACAAAGAAGCTTGGAAGGTTAATATTATGGACGGCTCTGTAACTTTTGGCTCAGCCAGAGAAAACTGGGCATTGTCTTTTGCATTTATGCAGAAAAAAAATATTTCTTTCAAGGACATCTTAAAAATTTATGAAATGGGTGAGGAAGAGAGAAAAGAATGGGTTTGGGGCAATGCACCTTTGCATGAAGTTATATTAGACATGGTTATTAAGCACCATCCTGATCCGATCCAATCGCAGGAATACAGAATTCCGAAGGTATGGCATGGTGACTTGGAAAGCGAGTTTGGAAAGGATTTGCTGTCCTGCAATCCTAACGGAAAGATTGCATTTGTCATAACAAGAATTGTTGTTGACCCAAAATCAGGAAAGGATATTTCAGCAGGCAGATTATTTTCAGGAACGCTGACGAGCGGAACAGAAGTTTACTTGAACAATGCGAAGCAGCATCAAAGGATACAGAACCTTTACATTTACAATGGGGTGAAGCCTGAACTTATAGACAGCATTCCTGCTGGAAATGTATTGGCAATTTCAGGTGTTCTTGGAAATGCAGGCGAAACTATAACAATTGATGAAGAGCAGCCCTTTGAGGAGCTGAAGCATATTTTTGAGCCCGTAATTACTAAATCAATCGAGCCGAAAAAGCCAAGTGATTTGCCTAAGCTTATTGAAGTATTAAGGAAAGTTGGAAGGGAAGATCCTTCGGTTGTAATTGAAATTAATGAAGAAACAGGTGAAAATCTGCTATCAGGCATGGGCGAACTTCATCTGGAAATTATTGAAAACAGAATTATAACCGAAAAAGGGGTTGAAGTCAAGACGTCACCTCCGATTGTTGTTTACAGGGAATCTATAACAAAAATATCGCCGGAAGTCGAAGGAAAAACCCCGAACAAGCATAATAAATTTTATTTTATCGTTGAGCCGTTAAGCCCTGCAGCTTACAAGATGATTAAAGAAGGCACTATCCCTGAGGGCCGATTGAAGAAAAAGAATCTTGAGATAAGGCAGGCATTTATGGATTCCGGCATGGAATCAAAAGAAGCTGAGCAGGTTAAAAATATTTACAAGGGAAATATTTTCTTGGACAAGACAAGGGGGCAAGTTCATCTTGGAGAAGTTTTGGAAATGATATTTGACATGTTTGAAGAGGTAATGAGGAAGGGCCCGCTGGCTAGAGAGCCATGCGCTGGAGTGAGAGTGAATTTGATGGACATGACGCTGCATGAAGACGCTATTCATCGTGGGCCTGCTCAAGTTTATCCCGCAATAAGAGAAGGCATAAGGGGGGCAATGATTTTAGCTGGTCCAATCATGCTTGAGCCAATGCAGGTAATGCTGATTGAAGCGCCGAATGAATATATGGGAAGCATTACAAAATTAGTCTCTAGCATGCGGGGACAATTGTTAGACATAACACAAGAAGGCTCTCTTGTTTTTGTGAAAGCAAAGCTTCCTGTCATGAATATGCTCGGCTGGAGCTCAGAATTAAGGTCAGCAACTGAAGGACGAGGAATTTCGTCTCTTGTAGACCAGAGCTTTGAAAGGCTGCCAGGAGAATTGCAGACGAAAGTCGTGCAGGACATTAAGAACAGAAAGGGATTAACTGATGCGATGGTTGGGGTTTAAGAGATTATCTGTGATATTTTTTGTCAAACAGATTGCACCATCTGCTTATTGTTGAATGCTGGCTTACAGCCATGCAAGTAGTTGCTTGGCTAAAGTTGTTGAAGTAGAACTTTTATTTAAAGTTTGATTAAAATTTTCAAAAATCTTCCAATCTTCTTCTTGTTGTCTGCAAAATTCCTGTTGGCGTATTTAACCAATTCTTTCAGATATTTTTCATCGGCAACAAATTTCTCGTCAGCGACAATTGTTTCAAGCCTTTCGTCTCCAATAATTTCAAGAACAACCTTTTTGCTGCTTAATGCAATTATTCCTGCTCTTCTGAATATCTTTCTTGTTTTATCAAGCAATTTACTTGCATAATTAAGATTTCTGCATGCAATATGAAGAATAAGCGGCTGCTGCTTAAACCATACTTCATATTTTATTCTATTTTCTTGATTGTTTTTTATTGTCTTAATGATTTCATTGTAATTTATGGTGCCGTGTTTAGATAATATCCAATTGCATTCGTTCTTCTTCTTGGATTTCATCTCCAGCAAAACGATTCTTCCAGCACAGCTGCTTGTCGTGTAGAAGTCTTTTTTTGAATTTATAAGTTTAACAACTTTGATAGCATCTTTGTCTATTGAGCCTTTCTTGCTCTTGTCCTCCTTTTTCAGAAAGTCATTTTTTTCTTTTGTAAATCTGTTAAACATATAATCAGTTTAATTTGATTGTTTATTAATTTTTATGTTGTAGGTTTATTCTTGTCCAAAGGACGTATTGAAATGTTTTTGTTAAAGATCTCCTTTAGTTAAGTCATTTAGTTCTTCTTGCTTTTCACATTAAAGCGCTTCCAACAACTAATCATCAAAAAAATAAAAATTATTTCGAATAAAATCAGAATTATCAAATTTTATCCTTGAGGCATAAACTTCTGCAATTCTGTTTCCAGCTGCCCGGCCTTGCTTGTCAGCTTTTCCAAATCGTCGACCAGCTGCTCATGTATTTTTTTAATCTCCCCAATCTGGTTGTGAATTAGTTTTTTTGTTGAAGGGACATCTTTTTGCACAACAACATTTGCGCCAACATTTACTAGCAATTCTGATGTGCTGTCAATGCTGGCTTTTGCAAAGATTCCTGAACTCAGTGGGACAAAAATTTCCTTTCCTGATTTAATTTTCTCAAATTCATCCAAACTATTGCTTGTCACGCTAAGCTCCATGAGCTGGCTAGTTACAACCTCAAGGTGCTTTTGCAACTGCTTGATTTGCTGGTCCAGCATCTGGTATTCCATATACATATCTTGGGCCTTATTTTCCTTGTCATCCATTTACTTCACTTTTTTCTCCAGCTTTTTATACATGCCTTCATATACAACACCCATCGGCAACCCTTCATGAGTTCTCTTTATGTCTTCAGCCAGCAAAGGGGCTATAGACATTATCTTAAGCTTGCTTATCATTTTTTCCTTTGGAATATCAATTGTATTGGTGACAACTACCTCTTTTATAGGGCTCTTTTCAAGCCTCTCTGCTGCTGGTTTTGACAACAGGCCGTGAGTTGCAAATGAATAAACTTCCTTTGCTCCAAATTTAAGCAGGATTTTTGCAGATTCTGTAATTGAGCCTGCTGTATCTATGATATCATCAATTAAGATCGCAGTTTTTCCTTTCACATCTCCTATGACATTTTCAACCTCAGCAACATTGGGCTCTGGGCGTCTTTTGTCAACAATTGCAATCGGTGCATTCAATACTTTTGCGTATGACCTTGCTCGTGTTGCGCCTCCTGCATCAGGGCTTACAATGACAATGTTTTTTAGCTTTTTGTTCGCTATGTAATCAGCAAATAATGGTATAGCATCAAGGTTGTCGCTTGGAATATCAAAAAACCCCTGAACTTGGGCAACGTGCAAATCAAACATAATTACTCTTTTTACGCCAGCTACTTCAATCATGTTTGCAACTAGTTTTGCAGTTATCGGCTCTCTTGCCTTAGTTTTTTTATCCTGCCTGCAATACCCATAATAAGGGATTACTGCTGTTATGCAGGATGGTGAAGACCTCTGCAAAGCATCAACCAAAATTAACAATTCCATCAAATTTAAGCTTGCATCAGGCGATGTCGGCTGTATTATAAAAACATCTGCCCCTCTAACACTTTCAAGAACCCTGCAGTAAATTTCTCCGTCATGAAATCTTTTTATTTCAACTGGCGTTAATGGAACTTTCAGTAATTTTGCGACTTCTTCAGCAAGCTTTCTATTAGCAGTTCCTGATATTAACTTGAAATGTTCTTTTAACAAAAAACCACCCTACTTAAGTATTCAAGAATGGACTTACTTTAAAAAGATTTCGGGGTTTTGGTGCTGTCAAGTTAAGTGGGAAAAATATCTAGCCAACAAAAGCGCTGGTCGGACAGGGATTGTCCCTTACGGGGTGTACGACGAGGAGCGAAGCGACGACAGCCGCCATTGTTGTTGGCGAAGAAAAAATAAAATCAAAACACACTTAACTTGACTTTACTCGGGGTTTTGCTAGAAATGTTTTGTATACATTTTCTGGGATTATAACTTCAAGATGTGGATAAATAGGCCCTGCATCATCCAAAACAAATATAGTGTAGTATTGGTTGTCTCCCACTACCAATGTACCTTCCAAATGTCCATAGAATTCTCTTGACGATTTATATGACCTCCACCATCGGTTTTCTACATCCTCTATCTCTATATTTCCATTTATTTTTGCACTTTCTCCCATTTTAAGTGCTTCATACTTAAGTGCTTCATACAATTCTCTAACCAGGGGCAGATTTAGATTAAGATGCAGGAATGAAAAAGAGTAATGATAATTTGAGTTGGCATTTAAAAAATTAAGCTTCAAAGTCAATCCCGGCTCTGAACGAGAAGCCATAGGAATAGGTTGCTCATAAAATGATGCTATTGTTGCCTCTAATGGTATTTTATGTGTGCCATTTAGTGCAGAAGAATTTCTTACTAAATTACCTAAATTTTGTGAGGAAGTTTTTAGGTTTAACATTTTTTAAAGTAGTATATCACTGCTTATAAATATTTTGATTTAAAATAATTCATTGTGGAACTTTGTTGTTTTCCCAATTCTATTCTTCCTTCTTCTTAAGCAAAATCTCAATCTCTCCAAAATGAGATTGCTGCAAAAGCTCTATCTTATTTTGCTGTGCAAGATGCAAAAGAGGGATAAAAGTGTGAACTTTGTCATCCTTTGATTCCGATGGCAATAATTTTGAAAACGTCAGCTTGTCCTTTAAAGTGCTTATGAAAAATGACTTTATTTTTCCATAGACTTCTCGAATTATCTCAGTTATATCCTTTTTTTTCTTCGGCGCTTCAAGATTTAGAGGCGGAATAGAATTCAGCAGCCTTCTTTTTTTGACTTCCAATGCCCTTTCAAGCGCTTCAACAAGGTCAAATATTGAAACTTTTCTTTTTCTTGGCTGCGGAGTTCTTGGAATCAAGGCTGGGATTTCTGTGAGCTTTTGTATATCACCTCTCTCGTCAAATCCAAGCTCTTCCATCTCTTCTTCAACTCCTATTAGGAGCCTGTCAAGCTCGCTTAAGTCATCGCCAACAAGCTTGTTGGACTTAATCTTAAGCAGGATTGCAGCAGCAAGCAATACCTTGCCTGAAACCCTGAAGTCGTGTTCTTTCAGTGTCTTTAGCATACCCATGTATTTTTGGGTTAGAATACTGACATCAATGTCCCATGGGTCCATCTGCTCGCTTTTGACAAGCTCATAGATTATGCTCTGCCAAGTGACTTCATCAGCCTTTGAGAAGATTATGCTAAATATTCTTTCATGGGGATCCATTTTGTATAAATATTAGGGATTATAATATATAAATTTATTCATTTAAGAGTGAAAAACAAAAACTTTATTAACAAGCATTACTAAAATCATACTGTTTGTGATGAGAACTCCCAAACTATCTAAACATGATAAGTATATTTTAGAGCTAAGCAATAAAATAAGGCACAATTATGATTCTATTTCTTTGAATGTACCAATAAAGCATTACAAGCGTTCTCTTGGAGAAATTGACATAATTGCGAAGAAAGGCAATAGGTTTGATTTATATGAGGTTAAATGCTCCTTCAGGATTTTGAAGGCTAAGAAACAGCTAGATAGAATGAAAAGATACCTAAAACTGGAGAATGCAGGGAGTTATTTCTACTGTGGCAATTCAAAGGCCTTGGTTACAGTTTAATTCTATAGTAAATAAAAATATCATAACGGTTAAACATTGCTGGATAAATCATTAAAATAGAGCATGATTTTTTTACAAAACCTTTTTATACCATTTACGTATTCAAAATACTATTTTGGGCCTGTGGTCTAGCGGTTTCAAATTTGCCGCAAATGACGACACCCTTACAAGAAATCTGAGTAAGGTGTAGGTCACCAGTTCGAATCTGGTCAGGCCCACTTATTTTGCGCGAGTAGTCCAGTGGTTAAGATACGGCCTTGCCATTGAATGCAAAGAGGCTGTGACCCGAGTTCGAATCTCGGCTCGCGCATATCTCTTGAAATTATTATTTCTCGCACTCTATAATCCTTTTCTCTGTCACAATAAAATCCACAGGAACATCATGTTCTTCTTTTGGCACATCATCAATGATTTGGAAATCATAAGCCAAGCCAATCTTAATTGCCTTTGGAACTTTTGCAAGAAACTTGTCATAATATCCAAATCCGTATCCAATTCTGTGGCCTTGTTTGTCAAATGCAATTCCAGGAACCAAAACTAAATCAATATTTTTGTATGCAATTTTCATAGCTTCAATCGGCTCAAGAATTCCAAACTTTCCGGATGGAATCAAGCTATCAAAATCCAAAACAATTGAAGGCTCAATTTCGTGATGGACTACTTTTGGAACAATAACTCTTTTGTCTAATAATGCTTTTTGTATCATTTCATGAGTATGAACTTCGCTGTTAATAGAAACATAGAACATTATTGCTTTTGATTCTTTGTATTTGTTAAAATTGAATAATCTTTCTTCTATTTGCCTGCTTTTTTCTATAATTTCATCTTTAGTTAAAGAATTACGATTTTCCAGGATTAATTGCTTTAGTTGGTTTTTCATAAGGCTGAATTCTTTCAAAACTGCCGTTAGCTTCTCTAAATTGATACAATTGAATTCTTGGACGATTAGGGAGTCCATCATCCTTAAACAATTTAACAATTTTTCCATGTTTTTCAATGTCAAGCCCTTGCATTTGCTGGAAAAATAATGGAAAGAAATCTTCCAAGCCTACCATGTTCACAGCAATATACGCTGGCTTGCCTGTTGCAATAGAGATATACGCTGCTGCAGACAATAAATCTGCAAATGATTTCTGAACTTGCATCCCACCATTGTATCTAAATTCTCTTGCTACCCGCTCAAGCCTTGAGTAAGCTACAGTATCACCATTGCCCAAATTTTTTTTAACGTAGTTTTCATTAAAGAAGTTTGGGTCAAATTCCTTGCCACTAATAATTTTGACTATTGAATCCCACTGTACCAGCAGTGCATTTACATCACCAACCAATGGCTCAGAAATGCCTCCACTAATGGCCTCTGCGCCGAGGTTTTTGCCCAAAAACAAACTTTTTAATTGGTCAAATATTGTTGTCCTCTCTCTTTTAGGCAATCTAAACGAGTTTATATTATGAATCAATGATTCAAGCCTCTTAAATTCAGATTTATCAACGCCCCCATAATGGACAAGCGGGAGGAAAACTACCTTATCCCTATTCACAAACGTATAATAACGCTCCAAATTTTCTTGTAAATTTTTTTTATTATCCAGAATATAATCAATCACAAAAGTCGTTTCATTTACAATTAGGTGATAGCCTAATCCCTGCGCTTCGTTTGCAATCTTACCGAGGCTTTGTAATACCATACTTAATGGAAATAGTCAGAAATTTAAAAACTTAATCCCTGCCGATTAAATCAGCTGTGCCTGCACCCAATGATGCAAGGACTGATGTAACCGCAATCTGCTTATATAGAGCTGAAAGATCTGCAAAATTTATTTGGTTGAACAAGAAGAAAATAGCCACTATTACTATTATTGCTGTTACAAATATTACAGTTGCTCTTATGGGGATTATCCCTGCCAATTTCTTATCCTTAATTTCCCTGTAGCCCGTTTCGTACATTAGAAGCATTATAAGCAAATAAGAAAATACTATAAGAACACTTGCTCGTGCGACACTTATATCCTTCGATATCTCTTTGCCGTAAATGAAAGCAAAATGGGCAACAACTCCAATAAATGCCCCGATAATGCCTTTGTTTACATCCCTAAAACTTAATTTGGTCAAAGGCTTCTCTGATACTTCTTTTTTAATCTCTTTTTCAAGCTTTTCAACATGCTTGGTCTCGCTTTCAATTTTTTTCTCTTCTGCAACAATAATATTCTCTTTTTTTTCTATCGAATCCTCTTTTTTCTCAATCTCAGTAGCCTTATTTTCAACCTTTTTTTCTTCAGCAAGAATCTCAAGCTCTCTCAAAGCGTCCTTCATTGGCTTTGGGGCTTTTGGAATTTTCTGCACAATTACCTTTTGGGACTTTATTTTTTTAATAGCCTTCTTAGAAACATGTTTACTTTTTGATTTGCCTCTTTTTTTTGCCATGATTGCACTATATAACCTATAATATTTAAATTTTTTTGTTTTAAGGCAAGCTACCAAAAATATCTTTTATATGCCTTATTCTTTTCTCAATCAGCTTTTTTGTTCCAATATCCTTCCTGTGAAAAACATTTCCTTTGATCGATTTTGTTGCATCTTCTGCAATTTTTTCCGCTTCCTTAATATTATAAGCAATTCCAAGGCAGGCAATGCCCCTTGAAGCAGTTAAGTACAACCCATCCTGCTTCTGGTCAACAGACGCGTAATAGAGCTTTGCGCTTCTTGGAATTTCCCCAATTTCAATTTTTTCATTTCTTGCTGGATTGTCAGGGTATCCACTTGGCACAACATATTTACACACAGTCGCTTTATTTTGAAATTTTATTTTTATCTTATGCAATTGCTGGCTTATTATTGCTTTGCATACATCAGAAAAATCTACTTCCATTAATGGCAATACATTCATGGCTTCAGGGTCACCAAACCTTGCATTGTACTCGACAAGCTTTAGGCCATTTTTTGTTACTATAAGCCCTGCGTACATCACGCCTCTGAAAAAATCCCCTGTCTCTTTGTAAAGTGCATCAGCGACTTTTTTTGTTATTTCCAATCCTTTCTTAATATCTTTTTTTGTAAGGAACGGCAATGAATGGTCTTCACATGAATAAGAACCCATTCCGCCGGTGTTAGGACCTTTGTCATCAGCATAGGCCCTTTTATGGTCTTGCACTGGAGGGGTTGGAACAACTGTTTTTCCATCTGTCAAACATTGCAGTGAAAATTCCTCTCCTTCAAGCTTTTCCTCAACAATAACAACTGGATGAGCCTCAAGGATTTCATTGCAATAATCTAATGCTTCTTTTCTTGTAGTGAAATGGTCGCCTTGTACTTTTACACCTTTGCCGCCAGTCAGCCCATCGGGCTTTATAACACACATTTCCAGGCTATCTATGAATTTTTTTGAATCTTCAATATTGCTTTTGTCAAATATTTCAAATTTAGGATTGCCATCAATTTTATATTTTCTCAGCAAATTCCTTGTAAAGGATTTGCTTGTCTCGAGCCTTGCGAGATTTTTAGTTGGGCCAATTGCATCAATACTCATTGAATTGAATAAGTCAACAACACCATTGCTTAAAGGCTCTTCAGGCCCGATAAAAACAAAATCTGGCTTAATTTTTTGGACATAGCTTTTCACCCTTTCTAAATCATTATAGTTTCCAATCTCAAACCCTTTTGACAATGAGATAATGCCGGGATTTTTTGATTTTAAGTAAGAATATAGAATTGTTTGCTCATTTTTTCTTAGAGTTTCTGCTATAACATGCTCCCTTGCCCCATTTCCAATTAGTAGGATTTTCATAAAACCACAA
>JAHFQA010000026.1 GCA_023266475.1 Candidatus Woesearchaeota archaeon
AGCTGCAAATGGAAAAGTGCCTGTCATAGCAGGAGCTGGCTCGTATTCAACAAAAGAGGCAATTGAAAAATCAAAAAAGGCAGCAGATTTGGGAGCAGATGCATCTCTTCAGGTATGCCCTTATTACAACAAGCCAACTCAAGAAGGCCTTTATAGGCATTTCAGCGCAATTGCAAAGGTTGTTGATATTCCAATGGTAATCTACAACATACAAGGAAGGACAGGGGTTAATTTGGAAACAGCTACGCTTGCTAAGCTTGCAAAAGAACATTCCAGCATAATTGCTGTCAAAGAAGCATCTGGAAATATTGCACAAATGATGGAAGTAATAAGCCTTTTGCCAAAAGAGTTTGATGTTTTGTCAGGCGACGATAATTTGGCATTGCCCTTGATGTCTGTCGGCGGCAAAGGGGTTATTTCAGTCGCAAGCAACATAATCCCAAAGCAAATGCATGACTTGACAGAATTTGCATTAAGCGGACAATTTGAAAAAGCCCAGAAATTGCATTACGAAATGCTTCCTTTGTTTAAAGGGATTTTCATTGAAACTAACCCAATCCCAATAAAAGCTGCTTTGGCTATGAAAGGAATGATTAAAGAATCTTACAGGCTGCCCATGTGCGAAATGAAATCAGACAATAAGGAAAAACTGAAGAAAGTTTTGTCGGACTTAAAGATAATTTAAGTTCTTAATTTTTTACATATTATTAAGAATTAATTGTTGTTTAATTGAAATTCAGTTGAGTTACCCTATTGTCATGGGCAAGAAGTGCAAAAAACAATGCTAAATAAACATTAAAAATTCCATTAACGGCCGAACAATAAACAATCCATTATACGAATAAAAAACAAAAATGAATCAAAAAAAATTACCGTTTACAAAAGAAAAGATACTTGAAATAATAAAAAAGTGTCCAACGCCTTTTCACATTTACGATGAAAAGGCTATTCGGCAGAATGCAAACGAATTTTTGAAAGCTTTCAAAGTACTTTATGGATTCAAGCAGTTTTTTGCAGTAAAAGCAACACCCAACCCTTATCTCCTTAAAATTATGAAGCAGGAAAGTTTTGGTGTTGATTGCAGCTCCTTTGCAGAGCTCGTCATGGCAGAAAATGTCGGATTTAAGGGAGAAGAAATTATGTTCAGCTCAAATGACACGCCTGCAGAGGATTTTAGAAAGGCAAGGGAACTAGGGGCAATTATAAACCTGGACGACATAAGCCACATTGAATTCCTTGAAAAGACTGCTGGAATTCCTGACTTGATATGCTTTAGGTATAATCCTGGCCCTGCAAGGAAGGGAAATGCAATCATAGGAAAGCCAGAAGAAGCAAAGTATGGATTGACAAGAGAGCAGATGCTAGAGGCATACGAAATTTGCAAAAAAAAAGGCGCAAAAAGATTCGGAATGCACACAATGATTGTGTCAAATGAACTGCATGAAGATTACTTTGTTGAAACAGCCAGAATGATGTTTGATCTCGCTGTTGAGGTTTATAACAAAACAGGCATTAAAGTTGAGTTTATTAATCTCGGCGGCGGAATTGGAATTCCTCAGAAACCAGAAGAAAATCCTGCATCATACTCAACAATAGCAGATGGCGTAAAAAAACATTATAAAAATATAATCGAAAAAAATAACCTGCAGCCAGTAAAGATATTCACGGAATGCGGCAGAGTTATAACAGGACCTTATGGATATTTGGTTACAAAAGCAATTCACATCAAACATATTTACAAGGATTATGTTGGAACTGATGCATGTATGGCTAATTTTATGAGGCCAGCACTTTATGGCGCCTACCATCATATAACAGTGCTGGGCAAGGAAAGCATGCCTAAAGATTATGTTTATGATGTTACAGGCTCATTATGCGAGAACAATGACAAGTTTGCAATAAACAGGAAACTTCCAGAAGTTGTGCCAGAAGATATTTTGGTTATACATGACACAGGAGCTCATGGATTTGCAATGGGATTCAACTACAATGGAAAGCTGCGCTCTGCCGAGCTTTTGCTCAGGTCAGATGGAAGCGTGCTGAAAATAAGAAGAGCCGAAACGGTTGATGATTATTTTGCAACATTGGACTTTGAAAGCGCAATTAATTTTAAGTAAATAAAAATGAAAATACAAGTCTCAAACAGGCTAAGCAGCTTGACAGGCTATGCTTTTGCAGAAGTGGACAATGAATTTGTTAAGTTGAAAAACCTAGGCATAACTCCAATTGACTTTGGTGTTGGTGACCCAAAGGAGCCGACTCCTGAATTAATCAGGGAGGAAATTAAGAAAGCTGTTGATGCAAGAAAAAGCTCAGGGTATCCAAGCTATGTTGGAACAGAGGACTACCGCCAGGAAATAGCAAAATGGTGCAGGAAAAGATTCGGAATAAATTTAGACTTTCAAAGGGAAGTAACTTCAACAATTGGTGCAAAGGAAGCAGTATTTAATTTTCCAGAAGCGTTTTTGAATCCAGGAGACTATGCGATTATGCCTAACCCATGCTATCCGCCTTATGAAAGAGGGACCTTATTTGCTGAAGGAAGGCCGTATTTTGTCCCACTACTAAAGGAAAACCGCTTTTTAATGGACTTAGAAAGCATTCCGAAGGATGTCGTAAAAAAATCAAAAATCCTCTGGATTGATTACCCAAACAACCCGACAGGCGTAATTGCATCCAAAAAATTTTTCAAGGAAGTGATTGATTTTGGGAATGACAACAACATAATCATCGCCAGTGACGAGTGTTACACTGAGATATATTTTAATGAAAAACCTCATTCAATTCTGGAGTTTTCCAAAGAAGGCGCTGTTGCAATCCAGTCTCTTTCAAAAAGAAGCGCAATGACTGGATACAGAATCGGGTGGATTGCTGGAGATGAAAATATAATTTCAGCATTCAAGAAATTAAAGACAAACATTGATTCAGGAACACCGGCATTCATTCAGGATGCAGCAATTACAGCATTGAAAGACGAAAAGCACGTTGAAAAAATGAGAAATGACTATCAGCAGAAAAGGGATATTCTAGTTAAAGCATTAACTTCAATTGGATTGGATGACTGTGCACCTGATGCAACTCTTTACATTTGGCAGAAGGTTCCTCAAGATATGGATTCTGTGGGATTTGCAAAAAAATTACTTCAAAAAGAGATTGCCGTTGTAGTAACTCCAGGGGCCTGGATTTCAACAAAATTCAATGGATTGAACCCCGGAGAGAATTATGTAAGGTTTGCTTTGGTTCCTACTTTGGAAGAGACAAAAGAAGCTGCTGAGAAAATAACGAGGCACTTAAAATGATAGTAATGAAATTTGGCGGCACTTCGGTCGGTAATGCGGAAAGAATAAAGAATGTTGCTGATATTATAAAGTCAAGAATAAATAAGAATCCTGTTGTTGTTGTATCAGCAGTGTCAAAGATAACAGACGCGTTAATAGAAATGGCAAGGGCAAAGGATAAGATAAAATCAAGTCAAATGATAAAACACATAATAAAAACGCATATGCAGGTAATTAAAGGGCTTGGAATAGAAAAAACGCTCCTTGATGAGGATATCAAGGAACTGGCTGCCCTTGCTGACAACGCGAAGATAAATAGCAGCATTGACCTTGCAGCACTTGATAAGTTTCAGTCTTTTGGAGAGAGAATGTCGTCAAAGATTGTTGCGGCACAGCTCAATAAAATCGGAATAACAGCCAAAGCATTCAATTCATGGGAGCTTGGATTTTTGACTGACTCTGAATTTGGAAATGCAGAGCCGCTTGAAGATACTTATGATAATCTAAAAAAAAATATAAAAAAACAGCATGTTGTTCCAGTTATTACTGGTTTTATAGGAAAAACTGAAAACGGCGAAATCACAACTCTGGGCAGGGGCGGATCAGATTACACTGCGGCAATTGTCGGCGCTGCAATCAACGCAGAGGAAATTGAAATTTGGACAGACGTAAATGGAATTTTATCTGCAGACCCAAAAATAGTGCAAAATACGCATACAATGGAAAGAGTATCATTTGCTGAAGCTTCAGAGCTTGCATATTTCGGAGCCAAAGTATTGCATCCAAAGACCTTGCTGCCGGCTATGGATAAAAATATTCCAGTAAGGGTTCTGAATTCATTTGAGCCTGGAAACAGCGGAACTACAATTTACAAAACCATAGAAAAGAGAAGGAGTATTATTAAAGCAATTGCGTGCAAGAAAAAAATAACAATGATCAATGTAGGATCTTCAAGAATGCTCGGGGCATTTGGATTCCTTGCAAGAGTATTTGATATTTTTGATGATCATAGAAAGAGCGTTGATGTGGTTTCAACATCAGAAGTCAGTGTATCTTTAACTGTGGATAATGACGACGGCCTTGAAGGCATAATGGAAGAGCTAGGCGAAATAGGAACTGTGCAGATTGAGAAAAACAAGGCAATAATCTGTGCTGTGGGAGAAGGAATGAAGCAGGTCAAGGGAATTGCAGGCAGGATTTTCAGCGTTTTAGGCAATAATAATATAAATGTAGGGATGATTTCACAAGGCGCATCAGCAATAAATGTTACATTTATAGTTGATGAAAGCATTGCTGATAAAGCTGTACAAACGCTGCATAAAGAATTTTTTGGGTGAATATAATGAAGAAGCTAAAAGTTGGAGTTTTGGGAGCAACAGGTATGGTTGGGCAGAATTATATATCATTGCTAGACGGCCATCCGTGGTTTGAATCCAGCTTAGTGATTGCAAGCCAATCATCTGCAGGGAAGACCTACAAAGAATCTGTAGCTGGAAGATGGCACATGCAGAAAGACATTCCGGATATTGTAAAAAAGCTGAAGGTCGCTGCGATCAATGATCTGGAAAATGCAAGGAAGAACTGTGACTTTGTCTTTTCTGCTCTTGACTCTGATGTTGCAATAGAATGGGAGGAAAAATATGCACAAGCTGGAATTCCAGTAGTTTCAAATGCATCTGCGCATAGGCATACGCCAGACGTACCGATGCTCATTCCAGAAATAAATCACGAGCATTTAAGAATGATAGACATCCAGAGAAAAAACCGGGGATGGAAAAAAGGATTTATTGTTGTAAAGCCAAACTGCTCATTGCAGAGCTATATGGCCCCTTTGTTTGCATTGCATGAGAAGTTTAATCTAAAGAAAGCGATAATTACCACAATGCAGGCTGTTTCAGGAGCTGGGCACCCGGGAGTTTCATCATTTGACATTGATGACAATGTAATCCCTTATATAGGAGGTGAGGAAGCAAAGTCTGAAAATGAGCCGAAAAAAATTCTGGGAAAAATACAAGGTAATAAATTTGTTTACGACGATTCATTTAAGATTTCTGCACATTGCAACAGAGTCAATACTATCGACGGTCATATGGCTTGTGTTTCTGTTGAGTTTGAGAAAAAGCCAGATGAGGAGGAGATTTTGAAAATCTGGAAAAATTTCAGGAGCCTGCCGCAGGAATTAAAGCTGCCATTTGCGCCCAAGCAGCCTATAATTTACCGGGAAGAAGAAAACAGGCCGCAGACAAGACTGGACAGAAACAATGACAAAGGCATGGCAGTAACAGTTGGAAGGCTAAGAGACTGCAATGTTTTGCAATGGAGGTTTGTTGGCTTAAGCCACAACACAATCAGAGGCGCAGCAGGCGGCGGAATATTAAATGCAGAGTTATTGAAAGCTAAAGGGTATTTGTAAAATATTTTGAATATTAATGATAATCTGCCAAACTTGGTTGAGCATTGCGTTTTGCTAATGAAGATTTCAGCCAATCAGGTGTACTCCTAATTTTATCCACAGCCCCTAACAAGCCAGCTGCGGTATTAGAATCTCCTGCACCTGGACCAGATATAGTTATTTGATTATTTTTTCTATCGTATGTATAAATTGTTTTAAATCCTTCCTTTTGGATTTTGCCTGAAAGGTCAAGGGCTGAATAGTGAATACTGATAGTATACCTGTCAGTTTTACCATAACGTTCTGTAAATACGTTATGATTCCCATATAAATTTCTAAGAATGTTATCAAGTTGTACTGTGCCTTCTAATTTTAGAACCAGCATATTTGTGGTTCCTTTTAGTCCAGATAAAGGATGATCAAGATTCAAGACTTGAGGCCCAACAACAACAAGGCCACTAGAAGCATCATAAGAGCCTATTAGCTTAATCGTTTGTCCTTTGCGTTTTAATTTCTCTAAAAGCTTAGTTGTTATTCCTTCTATACCGAGATTCTCACGACCCTTTATTAAATGACTATCCTGTGTTGACAATCTGCTCCTTGAGTCATTTATTCCATACACTTCTGAACCTTTCAAATTCTGAAACATAATAGGAATTACCATGGCCTTACTCAATGCATCATATCCTCTAATATCATCTGTCGGATCTGGTTCTGCAATCTTATTGGTCTTTGCCTCCCCCAATGCATCTTCAAAACTCATACCCTCAAACATGTTAGAAAGAATATAGTTTGTAGTTCCATTTAGAACTCCTTCCACCTTAACTACTGATAAACTACCATAACTTCTAAGGTGTTGCAGGAATTCAGCAGCTCTAGTAGGGCCCATCAAGGCGCCTGCAGGAACATAAAATACTCCATTAGAAAATGCAATATTCATCAAATCTCTGTAATATCCATTCCCCCCAAATGCAGATTTATGAGCTGCAACAACGTGAGCTCCATGTGATAAGGCTGCTTCGTCATATCTAACACTAGCATGTTGACCACCCCCACTAGCTACGAATTTTGTTGGAAGCACATTAACAATTATGTCTCCATCGCTAAAATAGTTACCAAAATCCTCATACTTAAATGGCACCCCGCCAATTACAGAGTCCAAATGCAAGCCCCTTTCTTTTGCTTCCCTTTTTGCCTGCAGTAATCCCAATAACTCCTCAGCCCTTTTCAAACGAGAAACAACACCTCCATCGTCCACAACCGTAATGTGATTGTACCCGCTGATATTACCATTCAATGCTAATTGTTCCAAAACTCCAGAACCAACATTACCGGGACCAATTAAAACCAAAGATGGATTCGAACTTGAATAAGACATTTTTCCCCCATGATACTATCGATATATAGTTAAAATTATTTTAAGAATTGAATTATAATTTATATATGTTTCGAAATTACTGAGTAATTTACTGAATTGTTTCTGTGCAAACCTTTTCCACAATCTTTATATAATATTCATTCTTTTTTCCTGTTATGGAAAATAAAGACAAAGGTAAAAATCTTGACGAGCTTTTCTGGGCGGACCAGCTGGCAAAGCAAATAATTGCAAGAGAAAAATTTCATTATACTGGTGCCAAAATTCAAAAATTTGATGAATATACTGTTAAAACATCAGCGTCTCTTTCCGGAGTTCTGCATATTGGAAGGTTAAGCGACACAATAAGAGGCGAATCTGTTGCCATAGCATTGAAGGATACTGGAGTCAAGACAAAATTTATCTGGGTTGCGGAAAATATGGATCCATTGAGAAAAGTTCCAAAAAATGTCCCAAGTAATTTTGAAAAATATATTGGTATGCCTGTCACAGACATTCCGGACCCAAAAAAATGTCATAGTTCCTATGCAGACCACCATATGGAGGAATATTTTAAGGTAGTGGATGAGTTTGTTATAACCGATATGGAAAAATTTTCCATGAGAGAGGAATATAAAAAAGGCAATTTTAATCCTTTTATAAAAAAAATTCTGGAGAAGATTAACGAGATTAGAGAGATTCAAAACAAGTACAGGACAAATCCATTAAAAGAAGAATGGTCGCCATGGACACCCATATGCGAAAATTGCGGCAAAATAGTTACTCCAAAAGTTATTAATTTTGAAAATGGAATAGTTGAGTATGAATGCAAGGATTATCAATTTGAAACTGCAACTGCTCAAGGATGCGGATTTAAGGGGGAAAATAACCCATTAAAAGGGAATGGAAAATTATTGTGGAAGTCGGAATGGGCTTCGCAATGGGCACGATGGAAGGTTGTAAGCGAGGGCGCCGGAAAGGAATACCAGGTGCCTAACAGCGCATGGTGGGTTAATGGGGAAATAGCTGAAAGGGTTCTTGAATTTCCAATGCCTGTGCCGATTTTTTACGAGCATATAATAATTGACAATCAAAAAATGTCAGCATCTGTAGGAAATGTTGTTTATCCAAAAGATTGGCTGGAAGTTGCTCCTGCTGAATTATTAAGGTTATTCTACAACAAAAGACTGATGACAACAAGAAGCTTTTCTTGGAAGGATTTGCCAAAGTTGTATGACGAGTATGACAAGACTGCTAAAATTTATCTTGGGGATATAAAAATAGAAAATAAAAAAGAAGAAATGCATTACAAAAGATTATTTGAGGTTAGCAATGGAGCAGATGTCAAAAAACCAGTTGAGATGAGCTTCTCGCATGCTGCAGTCATCGCCCAGATATTTCCTGACGAGAAAAAAGCTGTTGAAGGGCTTGAAAAGACAGGCCATTATGATAAAAAAGAGCATGATGCGATTTTTGATAGATTGCATAAAGCTAAAATATGGCTTAAAAAATATGCCCCGGAAGATGTTAAGTTTGAAGTTCAGAATCAGGCCCCAAAGGATATCAAATTAACTGGCAAAGAAAAAGAAGCATTGCATATAATTGCTGGGCTGCTTAAGGAGAAAGAATATGATGAAAAATCGTTGTTTGAAGAATTTTATAATGTTTCTAACAAATTAGAACTAAAGCCTCAGGATTTTTTCAAAGCAGCTTATAAAGTTTTATTGAACAAAGAAAGGGGGCCAAAATTAGCGCCTTTTATTTTGGCGCTTGGGCAGGAACAGGTGGCAAAATTAATTGAGTCTGTGTAATTACTTAACAAGCCTAAGCTTGAAAGAAAAAACTATCGATCCCTGTTGGTCCATGTAACTGGTTAGCTTTGATTAAACTAGTCCTTTTTTTTAAACCGGTTTCAGTTAGAACAAACCCACCTACATAGTTTCTACTACTGTCCATTGTCCTTCCCTGTTTCGCAAATTTGTCAGAAAGCATTGTATGCAAATCTCCCTGTACCACAGTGGGATGTAATTCTGAGACGCCCACACCTCTGATTCTTGCCAGTTCTGCAACTATTTGGTTTAGCGTCCTTATATCATAAGGGCTTATAGCCTGGAATACTTCAAGGTAGGAATACATAACACAATGTAATACTAATCAATTCTTAAATCTTTTTATTGTTTAGTTCCTTAGAGGATAATAATATTACCAAAAATTTAATTTATTTGTAACCCTATCTTACCATGCCTCTTGTCGTTAATCTATCAAAGAATGGTCTGAGAGATTCATATGTTGACTTGAAAAGTTCAAATTCATTAAGCGGTCTTTGTAATATTCCCTCTTCAACAAATGAAGGTCCAGTATAATCTTCTCTTCCAGATCCTATTCTTTCCAAAATTTTTTTATACATTGCAACAATAGACATACCATTTTCTTTTGCCGCCATTTTGACATAAGAATTAAGAGTGGCTCTATCCATCCATATTTGAAAAATTGTGTGCATATCCTGGTCTAACATTATTGCACTGATATATGCCCTCCTTAAATCGAAATATATGTGTTTGTTATCAGCACTAATTCCCTTTGCTTGAATCTCATCAATCTTGCGAGATAGTTTTTCCAATGGCCTTTCTCTGTGATCAAACAAATAAAGACCTTCTATTTTATCTCGGAATCCTTTATCTATTAATTCTTCATAAAGTAAATCCCGCAATAAATAAGCTAATCCATATTGCCTCAGTACAAACCACTCAACTTTTTCGTGTCCATCTTGAGTTGTTACTTTCCAAAATGGCTCCTGTCCAATAAGCCCTAACCAGTCCTCTCTATCATAAATGCCATGCTCAAGTGACATGCTCCTCAACCCATTTCGAGAAATATGATATTGCTGGTTAATGTAGGCTGGCTCTAAAAAAGGCGGATTTTGTCTTAGCTGCAACTCAAAAACTTGAGTGTTAGGATTATAAAAAACAAATATCTTATCAGGTGGAAGACCCACAGAAAATTTTTGTCCTGAAATTAAAAGATTAAGAATTCCTTCATCACTTCTGTAATATTCCATTCTGGCCAATATTAAGTTTTTGGGTATTTCTTCAATTCTGCTACAAGGCATGATACATCTTCTTGTTATTGGATTATCCTCAACTACAATTCCCCCATCCGTATATGAAACTCTACCAAACATATCATTCAATGGGTCTATTAACACCCTATCACCATTAACTTTAACATCTACTGTCTCGTGACCTGTATTGAAATTCATCCATTTTTTTACTTTCATCATTCTTGGCTCTAAACAAAGGGCTTCTGTTAAGGCATAAGTGTAGACTGCTGACTCTATACATTCCCACTCCCCAACTATTTCGTGAGGATAACGAATGAAAAGGCCTTGGTATAAACCCTCTAAAAAACCATAATCAAATCTATTATTGAGAAACTCGTAAACACCTCTAGCCAATTCAAAACTATCAGAACCTCGCTGACGCCTTAATTCAGCAGCGACTTTTTCTGCCAAATCTTTTGTTGGTTTTGGAAAATCCATTTAAAGAATGTCTGAAATGTCCCTTATTACAGCAAAAGAATCTGTTGGACCATAACTGCTTGACCTGGCCCTTGCCTGCTGAGATCGTCCTCTTGTTTGGACTGTATCTTCAAGTAGATCATACATTATTGCTACTTTAAACCCATCTTTTATTTGAATAGGTTCCTGGGTATTTAATCTCCCATACAATTGTGGCTTGTTAAGCGGATGCGGAAGTTTTGATTCAGCATCGGCTAATGCACTTTTAACATCTGGCCCGATACCAACAACGGTATAATTATAAGGCTGTTCCTTTAATTTCCTAGATGTGATTGCCATAGTCTCCCTCCAATTATTAGACACAAGTAATGTAAACCAATTTATAAATCTTTTTATAAATTTACCCGCACAACCTAATCATTATCTCATGCGCTTTCAAAATATCCTTTGTGTCGACGAAAATCATGTATTCAGGAATGCAGCCGATTGACTCAACTATGTTTATGTCGTTTACTGCAATCTCATTTATTATCGTTGCAAGAACCCCAACAGTTTCAGCTGCCCCTAGGCCGAAGGAAATGCTTAGTTCGCTCAAATTTCTCGTTACGCCAATAATTTTATTTTTCGGAAAAATATCCACAATTCTCTGGAGGTTTTTTTCATCAATTAGGAGCTTGATGGACTCCTTTCCTTCTGACAGCCTCATAACATCGCCTCTGTTCAACTCAATCAATGGAAAAACTTTTGGAAGAGCTTCAATTATAATAGGGTCGCGCTTCATTGCTATCAGCGCAATCTTGTTTTTAGTTGAAATTCTTGATGACTTTATGATATTTTCAACATTGTAAAATTTCAGGTTATGCTTTCCTTCGCTAACATACCGCCTGATTGAGCTTATAAGTGCGTCAACAGAGCAATCAAGATTTTTGGCTTTAATTATATACTTAGCAAGCGCCATCGTATTCACTATTCCCCTGCTAAGTTCCCTCCTGATGCTTGGCTCAGAATCCAAAAAATTCCATATTTCATGGGTTAAATTTGTCATAAAGACCTGAAATTTGCCTAATATTTATAAAATTAATTATTTTTGTCAGATATTTTATATATAAATTATATAAACAGATTAAATGGTTATACTGATGGAACAATCTCTGAAACATCTTCTTTATCAAAGGCATGCTCTTGAAGGTATAGGTATCTCATTGCCTCAAAATGCTGCAGGCCTACATTTTCCTCAAGATTCATGGTCAAGACTTATTAATACTTACCAACTGTCTGGTGGCGTTGAAAGGCTAAGGGATAAGTATAATGATATTGTGGCCCAGCATGCTGGAAACAGTACAATGGTTCATTCCCTTTCGGATGTTCATACGGCTGCTTCATATGCTTACTTGATAGAGGGGAATCACCACCAGAGCGCAATTGCACTTATTAATTTCTGGACATTGATGGAAATGGATGAGTTGTTAAAATATCTTAAATCGGAAAATCACCAAATGACAGAATTCACGAATGGTGCCTTAGATAAATTAAAAAAGCAAGTAACTGCTGAATTTTTTAGAATTAATCAAAAAGCTCTTAAAGGATGGCCGGATACTAAAGTAAGCCCATTAATTAATGTTTTAAGTGCATATGATTTGGCAAGGCCACCTAATGGCGAAGAGCATAGAATAGGAGCCAGAGAAGCACTTGAAAAGGGTTTATGGCATATTGGGTATACATATCTCTCAGCAAAGACAATTTATGGACTAGGGGAGCACCAAACAACCCAAACTGCACCGCCTCAACTAGAAAAAATTGCTAGAAGTTCCTAATATTATTTCCTGACTTCATTGTAAACCTTCTTTAAAGGCACTTTACAGCTTTCAGCAGCTTTTTTACAGTCTTCATATTCTGGTACCGCATTTTTTACATCACCATTGAATTTTGATATTTTAACTCTTATGCTTCCGTATTTTGTTTTTATTGTTTTAGTCTCTCTTTCAAGTTTTCTTCTAGTTGCGGCATAAATTCTAACTCCAAGCGTTGTAGTTTCGTCAAAAATTATGCTGCAGAGCTTATCTGTATTTTCTGGCTCTGCAAGAACCGTCAATTTAATTGCTGGCCTTCCTTTTTTCATTATTATATTTGTAAGATAAGCGTCCAAAGCGCCGTTTTCCATTAATTTGTCAACAACATAAGGATAAATCTCTGGGTTCATGTTATCAATGTTTGTTTCAATAATGTTTATTGTTTCATTGTCAATTTCACAAGCTTCTCCAACAAAAACCCTTAGAACATTCGGCTGCTCCAAATCTTTTGCACCCGCCCCATATCCTATTTTTTTAACTTTCATGGGTGGCATTTCCCCGAAATTCTCTGCAAGCTCTGAAATAATTGCAGCTCCAGTAGGGGTAACTAATTCAGCGGCAATATTATTGTGATATACCGGAATATTTTTGATGATTTCAGCTGTAGCTGGCGCAGGGACTGGAAACTTTCCATGAGAAAACTCCACAATGCCGGTGCCGACATTTAATTTTGAGCAATGAATCTTCTCTATTCCCAATTTTTTGAGCCCCATTACTGCACCAGCAATGTCAATTATTGTATCAATTGCGCCAATTTCATGAAAATGTATTTTGTCAAGTGGCTTGTTATGGATTTTTGACTCTGCAGCAGCAATTTTCAGAAATATACTTTTTATGGCATGCTTTGACGCCCCATCAAGTTCAGATTTTTCAACTATTTTATTAATTGCTTTTAAATTGCGCTCATAATTATGATGGATATCTTTTACCTTTATATCAAATTTAGTTGCAGAAATCCCATTCTTGACTAATTTTCTTGCATTAAGATTATAGCCTTTTAATTTTAATTTATTTAGCTGTTTGTCTAGAAATTTAAAATCCAAGCCCACATCCAGCAAAGCCCCTAAAATCATGTCGCCACTTATTCCACTAAAGCAGTCAAAATACGCAATTTTCATTTTTATCTTTTATATATTTAATTTGTTTTATTTATTTCTTCACATATTAATTGGATTTCTTTGTGCTAAATTGTCATAGCGTCTAGTTTGGATATTGTTCCAATAATAATTTTGAAATATTTTTCTAAATGCAAGCAAAATGTTTTTATAATTATTTTGTCATGCTTTCCCAGCGCAATATTAAATTTCAAAAAACAATAAAAAATCTAAGCTATTTATTAATCAAACTTGCAAAATACCCTGCTCCGAAGCCATTGTCGATATTAACTACAACAACTCCTGGAGAGCATGAGTTGAGCATCGTCAGCAATGGGGCAATTCCCTTGAAAGAAGCGCCATAGCCAACTGAAGTAGGAACTGCAATGATTGGCTTGTCAAACAATCCTGAAACAACGCTTGGCAGCACCCCATCCATTCCTGCAACAACCACAAGAACATTCGCTTCAGATATTTTTTCTTTGTTTTTCAATAACCTATGTAAACCTGCAACCCCAACATCATAAATCCTTTCTACTTGATTACCCATTGTCTCTGCGACAACTGCTGCTTCTTCAGCAACAGGCATGTCGGAGGTACCAGCACTTAATACTAAAATCCTGCCATTTTTTATTTTTTTAATTTTATTTATTATTATTGTCTTCGAAATTTTATTGTATTCGGCATTTTTTACTGAGTTTTCAACCTCATTAAACATTTCCTCAGTGGCTCTTGTTGCCAATACTGTTGAGTTGTTTTTTGCCATTCTTTTCACAATATAAGCTACCTGCTCCTTTGTCTTATTCTGGCAGTAAACCACTTCTGGAAAGCCCTTTCTCAATGCCCTGTGGTGGTCGATTTTCGCAAATCCCAAGTCTTCAAATGGAAGAAATTTCAATTTTGTTATGGCTTCTTCTACTTTAAGCTTTTTGTTAGCCACATTTTCCATTATTTCCTTAATTTCGTGTTCCTGCATGAATCATCAAATTCATATTTCCGCTTTTAAAATTTGCAACTTCTATTGAGGCAAATCCAATTTCGTTGAATCTTTTTTCAATTTGAATTAGATTTGCATTAATAGTTGCCTTATCTAATTCGCTTACCTCTATCCTTGCTTTGCTGTTGAAATGCCTAACTCTTAATTCCTTAATTCCAAATTCTTTCAGAAAATTTTCAGCATCTTCTATCATGGCAAGTTTTTTCATTGTTATTTCCTGTCCAAAAGGAACTCTTGATGACAGGCATGGGCTGCTCGGCTTGTTCCATATTTCCAGCTCAAGGTGCTTTGCAAGCTGCCTAACATCATTCTTTGTGAATTTTGCTTCTTTTAACGGGCTAATTACATTAAATTCTACTGCTGCCATTAAACCTGGCCTATAATCTCCCAAATCATCGAGGTTTGTCCCATTCAAAATATGTTTTATTTTTAATTCCTGAGAAACTTCCTTTAATTTGGAATAAAGCTCTGACTTGCAATGGTAACATCTGTCACTTGGATTTTTCAGGTAATTTTCATTTTTAGTCTCTTCTGTGTTTATTATCAAATGATTTGCACCGATTTTCCGCGCAATTTTTTTTGTCTCATCAAGCTCATTTCTAGGCAATGAAGGGCTGTCTGCAGTGACTGCAACAACGTTTTGACCTAAGACATCAAATGCAATTTTGAGAACTAAAGTGCTGTCTATTCCTCCTGAGAATGCAACTATAGCTGAATCCAATTTCTTGATTTGCTCTTTCAAGCTTTCATATTTTTGAATTAATTGGTATTCCATTTTACACAAGCGCAGATAAAATCAATATTCCATAGACTATGCTAGTCAATCCTGTGCCGCATGAGATAAATTTGTTTATTTTTTCGCTTTGCACTTTTACCAATGGGTACGAAAAGGCAATTGCAAAAACAACCATGCCAAGAACTACTCCAAGGCTGAAAATGCTGATTCCAAGCAAAAGGCCTCCAAGAGAAGTCACCGCAAGGGATGAAGCAAGAAGCAGCAAAAGCTCGCCATTGCTTGCAAGACCGTGCACAATTCCAATTCCAAACATATGGGCATGGAAATGTTTTTTATCTTGCTTAGTTTTAAGATGAACGTGCGGATGGGCATGAACTATAATTCCATGAGAATGCTTATGCGAGTGGAATCTAAAAAAGTCTCTAAAACTTAAAACTCCAAGCACTATCAACATTACTCCAACAATCCTTTCAAAATTAGGCAGTATTGTATGCAAAAAGGATTCCTTAAAAATGAAAAGTGTTATTGCTATGAGAGCTGCAGTCAACATATGGCCAACAGCCCAGCTGAATCCAAGTTTTACAGAGGATTTAATTGAATCAACTTTCCTTAATATATTTGAAACTGCTATCAGATGGTCTGAGCCATAGCTATGCTTGAACCCCAGCACCAGAGCAAGAACCATAAATGAAGCCAAATCCAGCATGAAACTAAGTATAAATTAAGTTTATATAAATATTACGCTTTTTATGAAAGTGTTACGAATGAATGTTCCTTATTTCGGAGGAAGAATTCTATATTTCATAAGTTCTTTGGGAGGAAAATTTTCATTTAAGTACATACATAAATTTAAATATTAGTAAAACAATTATTAATTTATGGCGATTGATTATATTGTTAGTAAGTTAAGAATGCCTATAAAAGCAGCCGGAAGTATGCTCCGATGATAGTGCTTGCATCTGGAATTGCTGCAATTGGGATAGAGGTATATTTGATTGATGGTTACTATGACCGACGCACTACTGAATCCATAGCCCATGTAAAAAAAATAGTTGACAAACATAAATCAAGGCTTGATGAAATAAACGAAGCTGCTGAAAAACGCACTCAGGAATTCTATAAGATGTTAAATCAAGAACCTGGAAAGTTAAATCTAGAGGCTAATATCGGATTAGGATCAGATTTGCCATTACCAATCCCTTTGGTAATTCCAATCCCACCGCATGAAAAAGGCACATATCCACCAATTGAAATACCCCCTTACCAAGGTGAACAGACTTTTCATCCTTTGAAAGGAGGATAAGGACACTTGATATTACATTACTAAATTCCAAAATAAACCAAATTTAAAGTACAAATTCTTACAATGGATAATGTCACAAGAACAGGAATAAGCTTTGAGCCGAAATTGCTGAAATTATTTGATAAGTTCATCAAAGAAAAAGGCTACAGCAACAGGTCAGAAGCAATCAATGATATTATTCGTGACAAATTAGCCCATCATCATGAAAATGAGATTGTCGGCACTATAAAAGTTAATTACGACCAAAGAGTCGGGCATTACAGCAAGAATGTTTCAAATTTGCAGCATGACTACCACTGCCAGATTGTCTCTTCAATGCACATATACCTTGACCACCATACTTGCTTGGAATTGATTGTTGTGAAAGGAAAAATTGAAAGGATTAAAAAATTATTGAAAAAGATCGATGAAACTGAAGGAGTTAAGGAAGCGGAGTTGATTTTGGAATAAGTTTTTTGCTTTGATAGATTACTACTTATAGATAGATACATTTAAATAAAAGACAGCTTTACGAGTTTTTGTAATGGGAAAACTTATTCAAAACGTTGGTGCGGACGAAGCGCCGAGAATTATTGAACAAATATTAAGAAAACATAGGTTGTGGAATAAACTTGAACGAAATATAGATGTAGATGAGGTTTTTGGTTACTCGGGAATTAAGTATAACCTGCCAAGCACAAAATTTGCTGGTTTATTTTTAAGCAGCTATATTAGCGATATCAAAGTCACTCCCGATGAAGATCTGCCTATGAATAGGATTGTGACGATTGACGAAGTAGTAGAATTTCCAGCAATGTTTGAGGCTTCTCTACAAGTGACTCCAGACCATCTAGATGTGATAATAAATTTTGATCAGTATGGTCGATTAGTTAGTGTTGGTAAACAAGAAGTGAACCAACATTTTTACATAGACGAAGAAGTTCGAGCTCAATTAGGTAAATATTTTAAACATCTAAAGAGGGATTTAGGCGCTAATTTTGCTCCCATTTTTGAAAGGATGGTTGAAGTTTATAAGATATACAGCCCCAAAATGTGATTTTTTTACTTATTAACCGCAAATTTAATAAACCTTTTTTGTTTCTGTGTGTTTATGGGTGGTTATAGGATTTTGGGCGGGAAAGTTGTCATTGGCTTAGCAGAGAAAGTCAACATAGATTATTCTAATGGAAAAAAGGCAGTTA
>JAHFQA010000065.1 GCA_023266475.1 Candidatus Woesearchaeota archaeon
AGTTAGAGATTTTAACCTCGAAAAACAAGAAATTGAGGATATTGTAAATGCCGTGCTTTATTTTACACATTTAATTGAGCCCAAAGAATCCGTTACAGTTATCAAAGATGATCCAAAAGACGATAAAATTCTGGATTGTGCATTAGCTTGTAATGCAGACTATATTGTAAGCCAAGACAACCATTTACTAAATCTGAAAGAATTTAGAGGCATCAAGATAGCTTCGCCAGAAGAATTTCTGAAAACTCTCAACTGACAACCCACTACTACGTATTAATTATACGTCCGCCCCAGACTGTTATGAGCAAAATTGAGGCAACCCACAATTTTGCGAACCGCCTTGCGAGTATTATACGCCCGATAGGGTTCTAAACTTTCTCTGTGCCCAAAAATGTTTGAGGCGTACTTTTTAAAAAAAAGTTTGTCTAATCTATTGAGATTAGACGAAGCCTCAAAGAATAAAAATCGCTCGGATACTAGAATTCGTGATGGGCATTAGGTGAACTTGATTTATGCAAAAATTGCTTCCCATTCTGCTACTTTATCTTCAAGCCCTCTTTCTTTAAGTCTTGCAGTACCTTCGGTTTTTACAAAATCCTTTATTTGAGGTCTTACAGATTCAGGAACTAATCCGGTTAAAGCTACTTCTTGTGTAAATGTAAGAATTCCTTCAACAGGGTCTATTCTTCCTAAAAAATCATATAACTTCCACGCTTTACCCACCATCTGACCTTTGTCGTCTGTTAAAAACACGTCATATACCATACCTTTATATCCTTGAGAAACTTCACCTATGACTTGTTGAACAGCCTCTGGAGAATTCAACCTTAAAACTGCTTCAGTAGGTTTAACATCTTTTCCAACTAAACTCGGATGTTGATAAGAACTTACTTGCCCTCTAAATCTTTCTTGTTCAGCTTGCATTTCAGAAGGATTGGAATATAATCTTTGGTCGAAATAAACAAGCAATGCTAATTCTCCTCGTGCTCTTGCTATATCTGCACAAATTGGCTCAACTGGATTCATGTATTTTAGAAATTCTTAACTATTTATAAATCTTTCGCTTTTTTGCCACAATCAAGTAGTAAATCAAGTGCTACAGCAAAGGGTGGGTGGTGGGGAGAGTGGCGGCGGGTCTATTTTTTATTTTTTTATTGATTTTGTTAATGGAGCATTCTCAATTTATGCAGAAAATGCAAAGTTTTAAGCAAAAAGGTAGGCTTATACATCAAAAAACACATAAGTTAATGGAAATCAATCGTATCCAAGCGATTTTTATGACGGTTTCTTAGTTAAAATTAATCGGGGCACAGAGAAAGTTCGTATAATACACATTCTAAGAAGTTAGCACATCAAGAAAAACGAACATTTATATATTTCCTTTGGTCAAAAAGCGTTTATGGTTATAACGAATGTAAAAAGATATTCAAATCCTAATCAAAATGGGAGAGATTTGATTGATTGTACTGGATGCAAAGAAAGAAAAGAGTACCATGCCCGAGGTTATTGCTATAAATGCTACAAAAAGTTTGTGTGGAAAAGCAAGGAAATTAAATGCAAAAGCTGTGGAAGAATCAGGCCACATAAAGCCTTTGGTTTGTGTGCCGGCTGTCACGTTAGGCTGCATCACTATGACTTAACTAAAAGTTACAACGCCAAGAAGTGGCACAACATTAGCTTGGATAAATTAAGAGAAATTACAAAAGTCTGTGCATCTTGCGGTTTTAATAAGTTGATTAAATTGCATCATCTGGATGGAAATAAAAAAAATGATGATGATAAAAATCTTGTTGGACTATGTCCTAACTGCCATAAAATGATACATACTTATCAATATTATGAAGAAATTAAAGAAGCACTAAAAAAGAAAGGGCATAATTCAGAAAAGATACATCCTACAAATTACGTTAAAAGGTGAAAAAATGCTTGATAAGCTGGATACAGAGCTCAAAATAAGGGGTTTCAGCAGGAGAACCATTGACACTTACATTTTCCATGCAAGAAAATTCCTGGATTTTATAAAAAAGGAGGCTAATTCTGCTACTGAAGAAGATGCGAAAAAGTACGTTGCTCATTTAATGGCAAACAATAAGTACAGACCAAGCAGCATTAGTCTTGCTTTAAGCTCGCTAAAGTTCTTTTATAATGAAATTTTGCAAAACAGGGCGTTTAATGATGTCAAGGCACCAAAGCGTGAGAAGAAGCTGCCGACAGTCCTGACAAAAGATGAAATTAAGAAAATGTTGAATGCGGTGGAAAACCCAAAGCACAGACTACTGATCGAATTCCTGTATTCATCTGGATTACGCGTCAGCGAATGTGTAAGTTTAAAAATTGATGACTTAGACTTTCAAGAGAAAATTGGTAAAGTAAAGCATGGAAAAGGGAATAAGGAACGCTACATTATTTTATCGGACAACTTGATTCAGCACTTAAGTGAGTTCCTAAGAACTAAAAAAGATGTTAGCCCCTATATTTTCTCTATCAAGGGCAGGCCAATAACAATAAGGCAAGCCCAAAAAGTTGTAAAGGAAGCTGCTAAGAGAGCAGGCATCAAGAAAAGGGTTTTTTGCCATGCTCTGAGAAGCAGTTTTGCAACGCACCTTTTGGAGGCAGGAACTGACATTAGAGTTATACAGGAGCTTCTTGGCCACTCTGACTTGTCAACAACTCAAATTTATACAAAAGTTTCAACACAGCAACTCAAAAAAGTAAAAAGCCCACTTGATGATCTATGATTCCTTTCTAAAAACCTTGGGCTCTGGAGTCATCCTATCAAAGAATTCTATAGTCCAGTAATATAACGGAAAGAATAAAACAATTGCCAAGACTGTATCCAATTCAATCTTAATGATATTATAGAAAACTGGAGTGAACATAACCAAGACATAAGTAACCCATCGAATTTTTCCTATAAAATGCGCCATTTTATTGGTTCTTATACCTAAGATTATAATATAAACTCCGAATAGCAAAACAGCAATTGCTACAAGAAATTTGATGAAAACGCCAAAAGTAAATCTAATGATTCCGTCTACTAAAAGGCGGTACATATATCGTGTCCAATCAACACTTGCTAAAATTGCTATTGCCCCATTGCTGACAGCATTTCCAAAAGATGTTCCATACTTTTCCTGAAAGAACTCTGCAAAGAACCAGTTTATCCAAATCGGAATTATGATCCAAAACATTTCAGGCTCTTTGACGGGCGCTGAAAAAATTGAAAGCCAATGCGAAAATAGATGCCATACAAAAAGCCAAACTGCTGAAAGAATTCCGAAAAAACTGATGTGAATCACCTCTGCTTATAACCTATATGAAGTTATATAAAAATCTGTTGGAAATTTAACATAAAAAATATTGGGAAATTACTTTCGCTTAGAACTTTTAATCAATAATAAAAAGTTTCAAAAACCAAACTCTTGTAAGCTCAATTGCAATATGTTCTCCTTGACTTGCAAAGTCTTAAACACAGGATCTAGACTAATGTGCGGCCTGGAATTAATGTATCTTTTTAATATTGGAACTCCTTTCTCAATCAACGCTGTAACGTAGCTGCCTGCTAATTGTTCCGATATGCCAAGCTTGTTAGCAATATCCAGATAAGTAATGCTTCCCTTCTCTTCCTCAAGCGTATAAATTACCAAAAAAACTTCCTGTTCCCTCCTGTTCAACTTTTTCACATCAAATTCATTTCCTTTTGCAATTGCAAAATTGCAATTAGCCTCTAAAAACATTTGGAGTTGATCAACTCTTTCACTCAACCTCTCCAGTTTGCCTTCTAACTCGCATATATATTCATAATTTGCCGCAATTTCATTCGTATTTTCATTAATAGTCTGCAGATGTTCTTCAAATTCATGCCTTATCTTTGTAAATTCAACTTTGAATGACTTACTCAACATTTTAGATTTTAGACTAATCCCTCTAAGAAAATTTTTTCCAAAAATATTAATCACCCCACAAAAAAATGAGGAAAACGCTGATTTAAATAGCTTTCTATTCTGCTAAATCTGCCTCAATACTTTTGAAATGTAAAGGTTTTCCTTCCCCTTCTTTATTACACCTATTTCCTCTGACTGCTCTATTTCCTCTAATAGACGATAAAATGAGCTTTTGGAGCAAAAATTCTGCTCATCAACAACTATTTCCTTTAACTGCATTGCGGATATTTTTCCATACTTTTTTATGTAAGAAATAATTATGCCCTTAACATATTCTTTAGAGTTTCTTGTAAGTCTTTTCATTATTTTTTCCTTAACAGACAATTTCTTCTGCTCCAGCTTCTCCAGCCTCTTTTCAATATTGTTTAATTCAATATTAAGCTCTGTAGGCTCTTCCCTCACAATTTGCTGCTGTGGATACTCAACTCTTGCCTGTTTTGCCGTCAATTCATTTAATTTGTGGTCTAATTCTCTAATCCTTGACAAAATGCTTTCAAATGAGTAATAACCATCCATAATTCTTCTGATTTCCTCTCTTGTCTTTGGCATGTAAGAAAGCTCAAGCTGAAGCCGCTCAATTATCTGACTTTGCTCGATATTTTTTCTGTGAAAATAGTTAAGCCACTGGAATATATTGGATGTGTCCCTTTTTACATTGGCAAAGGATTTTTTCAGAATCTCGTTAATCTGCTTTAGCTTTTTCTCATTCTCATTTTCCCTTTTCCAAAACATAATTGAAATAATTAGTCCCAATTATTTAAATCTTTTCATTTTTGGGAATAAAATAGGACTAATATAAGACTATTTAGGGAATGTTTATTGTCTATAGAACTATAGAATTGAGACTGAAATGAGATAATCTTGGGAATGTATTAAGACTAATTTGGGAATTTGAATTTGATAAATTTGGAATGAATTTTGCTACAAGTGAAATTGAAATTTTGGTTGTAACTCCTGAATCATTTCTAGAAAATTAGTTCAAAACCATGTCTCAAAAAAAGAATAATATTGGTTACAAAAATCAGTAGTTTTTTAGCAAAATAAATAAAAGCGAAGGCTTTTCCTAATTTAATTGGTATGAAGTAGGGTTTTTGAAGTTTGGAAGTAATAGTCATATAAAAAGTTAAACTATTCATTTCCATATTGAAATAAAGTAATAAATAAATACTTACTCATGAAAAGTGAGAGTTAAAAATGAACGAGATTAGATCAAAATCAGCCCTTGCAATTGTTTTGTCCCGTTTGCAGGGATTTAAGCAGCCAAAGGTAAGCCAGGAGCAGTACTTGATGGACAGCGAAATAGGTGCATCTGTACTTTGGAACGCTTATTTGCTTGGTGACATAGGTAAAAAAGTGATTGCTGATCTTGGATGCGGAACAGGGCTCCTTGGCGTAGGAGCCTTATTATTGGGAGCAAAGGCTTTATTTTTGGTGGACTCTGATAAAAAAAGTCTGGAGATAGCCAAAAATAACATTTCAAAGGTGAAAAGTGAGGGTTATACTCTTGGAGAGGTAAATTATTTACATTCAGATATTTTGGTGGTTACTACCAAATCGGATGTAGTAATTGAGAATCCACCTTTTGGCACCAAACTGAAGCATAAGGACTCTTTATTTCTTGAAAGAGCCTTGGAAATTGCGCCTATCGTATATTCTTTCCACAAAAGTGAGACTAAGGCATTTCTGGAGCGGTTTTCAGCTCAAAAACATGCTAAAATCACCCATATTTGGGACTTTAAATTCCCGCTAAAGGCGACTTTTGAATTTCATCGACGACAAATCCATAGAATTAATGTAAGCTGCTTCAGGTTCGAGAAATCAAAATAAATTTTATCGTCGACAATTATAATGCAATTACATGCTTCTGGCAACAAAAGGTTTTTAAATAATATATACCTCCCTATTCATAAATAAAATGGAAATAAAAATTCTCGACGACAAAAAAAACAAGATAATTCTTGAAGTTAAAGGTGCAGATCATACATTATGCAATGTCCTAAAGACTGAGTTGTGGAACGACAAGCATGTAAAGATA
>JAHFQA010000027.1 GCA_023266475.1 Candidatus Woesearchaeota archaeon
TCTAGAAAATTCTGAGATAAAAATTGGGCAATTACATAATTAAATTCATTATTTGATAAAAAATTTGGAACAAAATCATCCTTATAAGCCCTGAAATCACTTAGAAATTCTACCAAATGCTGTCCTTTTAATTTTCCGTTTAGAAATTTTTCCACTGCTTCAGGAAAAAAATCATAAGCCTTTAATTTTTTAATCTAACTTTCTTTTAATAATTCAAACATTTTTTCAAATCATTTTGTTTTTCATTTCTTCTGCTCGTAAACATTTATCCCTTTCACATTAACAAACTCCTTCAACCCATACTTTGATAATTCCCTTCCAAATCCGCTTTTCTTTATTCCTCCAAAAGGCATCCTTGCATCAGATTTTACTATAGAGTTGATAAACACACATCCTGCCTCAAGTTTTTTTGCAATTTCAAATCCTTTTTCTTCATCTTTTGTCCAAATGCTTGCTCCCAATCCATATTCAGAATTATTTGCAACTTTGATTGCTTCTTCTTCATCCTTAACAACAATGATTGGGGCAACTGGGCCAAAAACCTCTTCTGTCACGACTTTCATGTCATTTTTTGTATTTGCTAGAACAGTCGGCGTGAAAAAATAGCCTTTTCTTTCCAGCTTTTTGCCGCCTGTTAAGACTTTTGCGCCTTTTGAAATTGCATCTTGAACTTGAGATTCGATTTGGATCAAGCTTTCTTTATTTACCAAAGGCCCGACATCTGTTTTCATGTCAATTGGATCGCCAACAATTAACACATTTGTAAGTTTAGCAAATTTTTTTGAGAATTCTTCTGCAATATTTTTTCCAACAATAAACCTCTTTGCTGCAATGCAGCTTTGTCCAGCATTCACTGTTCTTCCCGCTACAGCATTTCTTGCTGTAAATTCAACATCAGCATCGTCCAAAACAATAAATGGGTCAGAGCCGCCAAGTTCAAGAACCACTTTTTTTAGATTTCTTCCTGCAATCTCTGCAATTCTTGAGCCTGCTGAAGTGCTTCCTGTTAATGAAACCCCTTGAATTAAATAGGATTTTAATAATTCCCCGACAGATTCATGGTCTGTTATCACAGCTTTGAAAACATTTTCTGGAAATCCCGCTTCTCTAAAAGATTCTTCAATTGCCAAAGCGCATTGAGGTACCTGATTTGAGTGCTTCAAAATTGTTGTGTTGCCAGAAATCAATGAAGGTATTCCAAAGCGAAATGCCTGCCAAAAAGGGAAATTCCATGGCATTATCGAAAGGATTGTTCCCAACGGCTCAAACTCAACAATATGCTTTTTTCCATCGGCTTGAACAACTTCTTCTTCAAGCCATTTTCCTGCATTATCGGCATAAACTTCCGCAGTGTTCGCGCATTTCTCAACTTCTGCAAGAGCCTGTTTTATCGGCTTGCCCATTTCTATGGAGATAATTCTTGCATATTTTTCTTTATTGTTCCTAAGAACTTGCGCCAATTTTCTAAAATAATTACTTCTTTCAGAAATATCAAGATTCTTCCATTCATCAAAAGCGGCTCTGGATTCTTTAGCAGACTCAATAACTTTTTCTTTCTCCATTAACTCATATTCAGCTATAACTTCCTCTGTGGAAGGATTTATTGTCTTGAATTTCATAGTAATTTAATAACCCCAATATTATGAACAAAAAGAATTTATTTAAAGGTTTTGGTTAATTTTCCTAATATCTCCTTTTTCTTCAGCTTAAATTGTCTTGGATTTAAATTCAAGTAATTGTAATCCTTAAAGCTGTTTATAACACTTTTCAATCGTAAAAAATAATTCTCCAGATTATATTTTTTTAACAAATCAAAATAAAGATTCGTATTTATGTTAGAATAGAACAGAAGAGCCATTATATCAATCTGGTCTTTTGCTCCTTTAGTAGATTCTTTTCTCTGTAATTCAGCTCCTTGCTTTAAAATTAGCAATGCCTCTGGCTTCAGAACATTAAGCCCCTCAATTTTAGTTGTGAATTGTGACAAGTGCTCTACTGGTATCGGAAGTTTTGAAAAATATGCAACATAAATGTCCAAATCAATTTCGTCAAAGCTTATTTCATATTTTTTTAGGTTGTCATTTTTCTTAAGCTGATAATTTCGCCTTAGGTAGTCTAATTCCCTTATATCAGTTATGGCTATATCTATGTCTTTGCTTTTGTGAAGCTTAGTCCAGAGATATGTCGCCCAGCCTCCTATCACTATAAATTTAAATGGCTCTTTGGATATTTTAATGAGCAAACTCCAGCTTTTCTCTGTCAATAAGCTATTCCAGAAATCTTCCAATTTTTGCCTCCAATGCTTTCAAAAAATCATTAGCATACCATTGCTTTAAGTTCCATAAATCAACAAATAAATTTGCTATCGTCACTGTTTTTCCGTATTTTTCTATAATTTCATCTTTTCGTAAAATAAAAATATTCTGGGTCCCATTATTCTCCTTAAATCTCTTTTTAATATTGTAATTGCCGTAGCAATAAACTTCCGAATAATCAGCTGGCACATCCTTAAATTTGAATTTATATGCTGTAAAAGCTGTAAATACGATATCGTTAGACATATGTTTTTCTATTTCCCTGACTGGAGCTTCAACTCGCGTTTTATAAATGATATCTTTTTCAACATTCCTTATTGACGCCCAATAGTAAAGGATTTTTTTAACATCAATTATATCAAAACCCATCTTTTTTATTCTGACGGAATTCATCCTTGCCAATGGCCTTAATGCCAAATTGACAGTGCTCAATGAAATATTTAGAGCTTGGGCTAGATAAGACTGCGTTAAATGCCTGTTTTCCTTCTCTATTGCGTTGAAAAGGAGTTCCCTGTATACGATTTCAATCTTCTTCATATCTTTTGATATTAAAAATTATTATTTATAAAGCTTTCGATTTCTTTAGAAAGATATTTAAACTATTAATATCTTAAAAAGAAAGCTAACGTTTGAAGATTTTTTCCAGATTGTCAATAACATTCAATCCTTTTAACAAATCCTCCTTTTTTATGAATATTAATA
Organism: Candidatus Woesearchaeota archaeon; assembly: GCA_023266475.1. Taxonomy (GTDB): domain Archaea; phylum Nanobdellota; class Nanobdellia; order Woesearchaeales; family GW2011-AR4. The sequence goes on from JAHFQA010000027.1 coordinate 3,018, forward strand.
ATTCAGGAGCACCACTCATGATTTCAACAATGTTAATATCCTCCGAATTCAGGCTTGATGTTATCAAAGATATTATTCCTTTGGTATTAGACGCTGCAGGAGAAAAGCCAAGATTTATCTCAACCAGATTTTTTTCTATTAAGAGGCAGTCATTTTTTGAGAAATAATTGAAAAATTTATCCAGATTTTTTTCGTCAATAATTACCCGTATGCCCTCTTCAGATTGTATAATCCTTATGACATCACCCTTTTCTATATCAACAATGGAGTTGACTTTGTCCAAATGCTCTATTATCCTTTTATTTTTCTTTAAACAAATATCAACTATGTTGCTTCTTGTCTTTACTGCAACTTTCAAGAATATTTTTTTCAATTCTGCTTCTGATTTTTGCCTTTCTTCCCTTTTGTAGCGCCTTATTGCGCTCATTACAGCGTCAAGGTTTTTTTCTTCCAAATCTAATATCTTTATTATATATCTAGAAAGTGCCCTGAAACTGATTATATTCCTAAATAGGCACTTCCTTATTATGAAATCGTTGTCCAAAAATACCTTTACCTGTTCTGCTATATTTGTCATAAAAGACACAAATAAGTCTTTTTTTATAAATTTATTGGTTTTGTGACAATAATTTTAAGTACTTTCCAAAGATACAAAGTACACAAGGTTGATTAAATATGTTGATTTAAACATGGAGGACAATAAGATGAACACAAACCGTGGTGATTTTCGGTGGCAATGTAAGGATAGGGGTTTTAGGAGGTATAGGTCCGGAAGCTACAGGTGAATTTTACCTAAAACTAATTAGGGGACTGCAAGAAACAGGATTAATCAAAGATAATAGAGATTATCCTCAAATATTTATCAATAGTATTCCAGCGCCTGAATTAGTAGGCAAATCAATTTCTTACGAACAATTGCGCCCATATGTTGCAGGATTGAGAGAACTTGAAAGGCTCGAAGTGGACTCAATTGTAATGGTATGCAATACAATACATCTTTACCATTCAGAGTTCCAAACAGGCATAAGATTGCCTATAATAAATCTAAGACAAAAAGTAAAAGAAAGAATTCTGAGAGACGGAATTGAAAAAATCACAGTTCTGGGGACGCCCAGCACAATAAGAAATGAATTGTACAGATTTGATGGCATTAATTATATCGACTTATCAGAACAGGATATTGAAATCTTAAGTTCTGCTATCTTTAAGTATAACAAAGGCGAAAATAGAGATTTGCAAAAACAGACTGTTGAATCTATAGCAAGGAAATATTTAGCAATTGGTGCTGATGTAATATTGCTTGCATGCACAGAACCTGCAGTTATGCTTAAAAATGTTGATATTCCGAAAATCGATACTTTAGACGTATTAGTGGATGGTGTTATTGATTTTTATAAAAAGCAATTGCCAATAGCCAGAGAAAGACTATTCCCAAAATATAATCCAAGTGATTTAGTACGCAGGATAAAAACAGACAAAGAATTCAGAGAAGGTAGGGAGAGGAACATAACTGGCTGCTTTGAGAATCCCATTTTTTTAATGGAAGATGATTGATAATATTGGAGGTGCAAAAATGATAAGCAAAATAGAAATTCGTGAAAGTCCAAAAAATGGACTAAATCTTAAAGAGCTAGAAGGGAGAATAATAAAATACCTAGACAGGAAAAAATCTCAAGAGCCAAGTATAGAAAGCACATCATCAACTTATAACCTCAGAAATGAGCTAATTATTACAATCTACCCTATAAATGGCTCAAGCCACCTTGACATGCTTGTAATAGGCGCTGAATAAAGAATTAGAAAAGCTGTTAGAGCTTTAACAAATATTTATTCTGGCGAGATTTATGTAGATGGAATCAGGTACCAACATTAAAAATTATTTCTTAAAATGTTCAATCACTCAAATAAAAAGCCAGAATCATTTGCAGTTCATGTAGTCAGAAGAATAGAAGTTGAAAGCATAAACCAGCTGAAACCTGCGGCACTATTAGAAGTGATTGTAGCTACATACAGGACTGGAATAAAAGAATTTGTTTATGTACCTCTAAATCAGGCAATGAGGGATGTAGCTGGGCACGAAGAGCTATACATTGCAACTGACAATCCAGAAATTGCAGAAAAATACAAAATAAAATTAATAAAACAACAATAATCTCATTCCTTCAGCATATTCTCATACTCTTCCTCTTCAGCGACTTCTTCCGAAAGCAAATCTTCTGCAAGCTCATGAGTAACTAAATCTTTTCCATGAGTTTTTGTTGCTAAGTCGTTGTACAATGCTATAGCATGCTGCTCCATCTTTAAGAAAACTCTGAGATAACCTGATGTATCACTTCTTTTCTTTGGAAATTCAACTTTGCCAAATCCCGCAATTTTTTCAATTTCTGCCATAGATAATGGTGGTTCACCACCTAATTCTGAAATTCTTTTAGCAATCCTGTTTGCATGCCCAAGTTCTCCTTCTGCCGCTTTTTTAAAGATCTCAGAATAAACAGTAGTCCTGTGCCCTGATAAAATGCTGGCAGCTATGTTTGCATAATAATGCACAACCCATTCAAAGGCATACGCTGTGCTCAATTCCTTCACAAGCCATTTATGGTCTATTTTTGCTATTTCCCTTCCTTTTTGTCCCATTATAATCACCTTAGTGTTTTTAGATTTTCAATCAATTGATTGTTCTCCAGCCTGTCTTTGGGGGTGGGCATTAGATACTTAAATCTTATGTTGCCATTCTTGTCTATTATGAAATAGGCCCTTTCGCTGAACCCTCCTTTTCTAAGAGTTCCATAAATTTTGCAGACTTCTTTGTTGAAGTCACTCAGTAAGGGAAAATTCAATTTTAATTTTTGCGAGAATTCCTTATGCGAATATTTGCTGTCAACACTTATCCCAAGGACTTGAGCATTTAGGTTGTTTAATGTGCTCAAGTCCTGCTCAAAGCAGCCAAACTCAACAGTACAAACCGGAGAAAAGTCAAACGGATAAAAAGCAATAAGAACATTTTTTCCCCTAAATTCACTTAATTTTCTTTCATTTCCATCCTGATCCGGCAAAGTAAAATCAGGAGCTTGTTCGTTTATTTCTGGCATTTTGAAGTTAAGATCAAATTATTGAATTAATTGGCGAGGCTGAGTGTGTGTAAAATAGCGAAGCCGAGCAGTAAAATTGGTCCGAAGGACGGATTAATTTTTCTGTTAATTATTTTCTAAATTAAATATTTTTCCAAATGTTTGCCTAGACAATAGGGCAGATCCAATTTAAAATTTCAAAAAAATAAAATTAATAAAAATCAGTATTCAAAACTCTGGCCGCAGCCGCATGAGCTGTGAGCATTTGGATTGCTTATTTTGAATCCGCCGCCTTGCAAGCTGTCAACATAATCAAGCTTTGCGCCTTTCAAGAATTGCATGTTTTCCTTGCTTACGATGATTTTCACGCCTTTTTCTTCAAATGTCAAATCCAAATCTGTTGTGTTGTCATCCAGCTCCAATCCATACTGGAATCCAGAGCATCCACCTGGGATAATTTCAACCCTTAATCCACTTCCTTCCTTATTATTTTCCTTAAGAACTGCCTTTAGCTTTTCAGCTGCCTTGTTTGTGATAATCAAATCTTTTCCTTCATCTAGCTTGCCTTCTTCAACTGCCTTGTTCATTTGTGTAATTACCATGTCAACATCTTCATCTGACATCCCATGGCCTTTGAATCCCTGCTCCAAAGTTTCAGAGTAGGAAACATGGCATCCAACGCAATGAACGCCTGCAGACTGCAGTGTCTCAATGCAAGATGGATATTTAGCAACGACATCGCCAATTGTCATTTCTTTTGTTATTAATTGCTTAACTTCTGTTTTTTGCTCCATTGTGATCACTCCATTTGATAGTTAACTATTGTTAAGATTGGAGTATTTAAAGGTTTTCATCTAACCTTCGCTCCGTCCTTCACCTTCTCAACTTTAACAATCTCTTTGTCAGTTTTCAATTCTCTATTTTCAAAATAAACTCTTCCCTCTTTTACTTCCATTTTGAGCTTAGCAAACTCATCGTAACTTAATTCTTTGTTAATGTTCTCATAGCCTTCAAAATAAACTTTGTCGCCCATGTTTGATTTATCAAGCGTTAAAACTCCGACATGAGTTCCATCATCCCCTGCCAGCAGCATTCCCTGGCTTTCAACACCTCTTAATTTTGCATATTTCAGGTTGGTTATTACTACTATTATTTTGTTTAATAATTCATCGGCAGAATAATGCTCCTTTAATCCAGCGACTAATTGCCTTTTTTCATTCCCCAAATCAATTTGTAAAACATAAAGCTTGTCTGCATTCGGATGCTCTTTGACTTCAATTATTTTTGCGACTTTTAAATTCAAGGGAAACTGCGTTGCTTCTGCTTCCTCTTCCATTTTCTTTATCAAAATTTCCTCTTTTCCAATTTTATGGTTTTTTAATCCAAAATTTATATTATCCCATTTAAGATGTTCAAGGTTTAATTGCTTTTGCAGATTCAGCGAAAAATTAGGCAATATCGGGGACATCAAGATGCTTAAATTCTTCACAATATTAAAATTCAAGCCAAGTATCTTGTGCGCTTTTTCCTTATCCTCTTTAATTAATTTCCACGGTTCATTATCTTGAAAATATTTGTTTCCAAGGGAAGAAATATGAAGAATTTCCATCAAAGCTTCATTGAAATTCAGCTCCTGATAATTTTTCTCGATAATTTTAATTTTTTCATTTATTTCGTCAATTAATTCCTTATTCTTGTCAATATTTTCTACATATCCATCAAAATTTTTATTTAAAAAATTTAAAACCCTGTAGCAAAAATTTCCTAAATTCGCAGCAAGCTCATTATTCACTTTATTCTTAAAATCTTCAAAGCTCAAGTCGATATCAGACATTCTCTTGCTTAGGAAGTGCGCATAATAAAACCTGAGGTATTCAGGATTATGCTTTTGTAAAAATTCCCTTGCAGTCAAGAAAGTTCCCCTGCTCTTGGACATTTTCTCGCCATTGACAGTCAGGAACCCATGTACAACAATGTCGTGCGGCAATTCAAAGCCAGCTCCAATAAGCACTGCAGGCCAAAAAAGAAAATGAAAGTAAATTATATCCTTGCCAATGAAATGATAAATTCTGCAATTTTTATCATTCCAGTAATCTTCTGTTTTCAATCCAATTTTTTTGCAGTAATTCTCGGTGCTTGCAATGTAGCCGATAGGGGCATCAAGCCAAACATAGTAATATTTGTCTTCTTCTCCAGGAATCCTGAATCCAAAATAAGGACCATCTCTGCTTATATTCCAGTCTTCCAGCCCATTTTTTATCCAGCTGAAAACAAAATTCTTAATCTCAGGCTGCAGGTTCTCATTTTTCCTCAGCCAAGAATCAAGCTTGCTTGAAAATTTGCTTAGCCTGAAGAAATAATGCTTTGATGTTTTTCTTATTGGCTTGTTTTTGCAGATTACGCAATAGGGGTCTATCAAATCTATCGTTTTGTAGGCTGCGTTGCAATTCTCGCAAACATCTCCATATTGGTCAGGAGTGCCGCATTTTGGGCATTTTCCTTTTACATACCTGTCAGGCAAGGTTCTTTTGCAATGCTCGCAATAAGTCACTTCAATGTCTTTTGTATAAATCAAATTCTTTTTTCTTAATCTTTCAAAAATCAAATCACTATAGTATTTATTTTCAGGACTATTTGTCGTGTAGTAATTGTCAAAGCTTATTGAAAAGTCATTAAAATCTTTTACATGCTCCTTGTAAATGTCTGCAACAAGTTTTTCAGGAGCAATTCCAAGCTCTGAAGCTTTAATTTCAATTGGAGCGCCGTGGGCATCGTCTGCGCAAACATAAATAACATCTTTACCAATTAACCTTAGAAATCTAACAAAAATATCAGTTTGTATGTATTCGACTAGATGGCCAAGATGGATCGGCCCGTTACTATAGGGTAGGGCACTTGTTACAAGGATTTTGAACTTCGCTTTTCTGAATTTTGTCACCAATAAACTAAATGAATATAGTATTTAAAAATATTGTTGTTTTTATGGTTTAAGCTTTATTTTATTATTAGTCAAGTACGCAAATATAGTCACTTAGCTTATCATCTCAAAAACTTATTGTATAGTACCGAATTAAGTTTACATTAATTCTTAAACAATAATCACTATTCCAATATACAAAAATTTGACAATAAACACCACTACACATCAATCTGTCAAAATGTAAACCTAAATCGTAACCATCACTTTTCTTATAGACGATAAAACCTATAGTATCGATTTAAGTTTACGTGCATCGAAATTGGTTTACATTCTGGCGCCTTTTTAAAGGCGCTTTTTGTACGCTTGGTTTGGAGTCATATAATCCACTGCCTCGCTCGGTCTTTCATTGTTGTAGTAATAAAAAAATTCTTCCAAAGTCTCAAATCTTTCATCAAATTCTGTATCCAGAATATGGAAGAATTTTTCCATCTTGCCATTCGTTTGTGGATGCCTTCTCTTCGATGGTACAAATATTATTTCCAGCTCTTTTAGCACTTCCTGAATCTACTTATTTTCATTGCCAAAGCTATGTCCTTCTTTGGCATTCCTTTCTTTATCTGTCTAACAATCCATTTTCTTTTTTTTCGTTTATTTTTGGCATAAAACCACCTCAGAAATGGAAAATTTGAGCAAAATAAAAGCCTTCTTTAAAAACAAGCTAAAATGTAAACCAATTACGGTACTAAACAATCTCAAAAACTTATAAAAACATTTAAATACTTGGAATGACAATATAATATTTAAGGGTGCTTAGAGCCGTATTAAAATGGAAAACAAGAAGCTTGGATTTGTTATTTTATCAATCAGCATAGTTGCAAGTGTTCTGGCATTTGGCTTTATGGGAATTCTTGGAAGGCAGACATCATCATTGCAGTGTTATCCAACAAATGAATGCCAAAGAGTCGAGTCATTGCTTGGATTATCACACATTGCAGTCGGATTAATCTCGTTCATAGGCGCTTTGGGAATCTATCTATTATTTTTCAGCACAAGCGAGGAAGCTATATTAACAAGGCTTGAGCAGGATAAAAACATAAAGATAGGCCATGACAGGTTTGAATTGATTTTGAAGGCAATGGATGATAATGAGAAAAATGTTCTCAAGGCAATAAAAGAGCAGGAAGGCATAACCCAGTCTACATTAAAATTCAGGACTGACTTGTCAAAAGCAAAGGTAAGCCAGATCTTGACAGATTTTGAGAAAAAGCATCTTGTCAAAAGAGAGGCAAAAGGAAAGACATATGCTGTTTATCTAGCTGAGAATTTCTAGATTTAATTTCTTTGAGTTTTATTTTCTATTTTAAACAACGGAATTCCACCAATTCTTTGAATGGTGGAGTGAGTAGTGCTCGAATGTCAAAAATCAAAGATTTTTGAGCACCCCGAAAATTCAACGAATTTTCGATGAACCACACATCAGATGGTGTAATTCCGAGCATCAAAAACCACTGGCTTATTATCAATAATGCAAACATGCCACCCATCTCTGATGGGTGGTTTTTGACATTTAACTAACTTTATCCCACCACTTGCGGCGATTGGATAATTGATTGTTATTATAGATTTTTTTTTGGATTGTCTTTTTTGAAAATTTAAAATCGAATTGACAGAAAACTATATAAAGCAACTTAATTAACTTTTTTTGGCGGTATTATGAAACTAAACAAACTAATCACGACAAAAGGTTTGATGTTCCTTTTAATATTCAGTATCTTGGTTTTTATCGGAGACAGGATAAATTTTTCAAGATTAGTTGGAGCGCAAAACCAGTTCTTTACTTTGTTTCAGTTCTTTGGCCCTGTTGCAGGAGCCTTTTTGGGCCCTGTTGTTGGCGTCTTGTCTGTTTTAATCGCAGAAGTTGCCAGTAAGATTTCAACTCATTCGGCATTTGATTTGGTGACAATATTAAGATTAACGCCTATGCTATTTGCAGCATGGTATTTTGGAACAAAAAAAGACAAATTAAGCTTCATAGTTCCCTTAATTGCAATTTTCGCATTTGTGATCCATCCTGTTGGCAGGCAGGTTTGGTATTTCACATTGTTCTGGACAATACCTCTAATATTGAAATATGTGAATGAAAAATACTCGAAGTATGCCGTAAGCGGAGTTGTTGCTGTATTGGGAATCGTAATGTTTTTGTTGACTCCTGCTTTCAGAACATTATGGTTTGGAGCGGCATTTGCAGCAGCCATTGCCTTGTCTTATAATTTCTCAGGCATTTCATCAAGAAGCCTTGGTGCAACATTCACAGCGCACGCTGTTGGAGGCGCGATGTGGAATTACACTGTCAAGATGACGCCGGCAGCGTGGAATGCACTCATACCCATAGTTATTTTTGAAAGAATCCTGTTTGCAGCAGGAATCGCCGTTTCATTCATTGTATTGAACACTTTGCTTGATAAGCTTGATTCAAAAACAAAATCAGAATATATCAACATCGAAAAAAAATATATCTTGTTTAGGCATAGCGCTTAATTAAGTTTTGGTGGCTTAATGGATAAATTAGATTTAAATATAATTGAGATTTTGTCTAAGGATTCGAGAACTGCATTTTTGCAAATAGCTAAAAAGCTAAAGGTATCAGAATCAACAATAAGAAAGAGGGTTGCGAATTTGAAAGAAAATGGATCCATCAAAAAATTCTCATTAGTTGTTGACACAAGTAAAATAGGCTTTGAAAATATTGCATTAATCGGAGTTGATGTTTCTTCTGAAAAATACTTGGATGTTGCAAAAAAGCTGACAGAGTTTGATGAAATCAAATATGTTGCTTCTTCAACCGGAGACCATATGTTTATGCTGGAAGTATGGTCAAAGAATGCTGATGGATTAAGGGCTGTTTCTGAAAAGATAAAAGGCATTGATGGTGTTACAAGGATATGCCCAGCTATTATTAAGGATACTTTGAAGGGAAACTTGTGATTGAATTCTATAATCAATATAACGATTTTCGTACTATTTTAAGTGCAAATTCGTATATCCTCTAGAAAGCTTTAAATATAGCTTATTATTGCTGAATTAACAATTGTTAAGTTAAGGTGAATTTATATGAGTTTAGATGGAAAGGTTGCTGCTGTTGCACTTGTTGCGGGTTTTGGTTCAGTTGCAGCGACAGCATTTTTTGGACCTTATTATGGATTATACGCGGGTCTTAAATATGTAGCAACTGGAGTGACAGGGGCACTTGCAGCTGGTGGATTAACAGGTGCCTTGTATAATGGTGGTAAAGGTCATTAATAAAAAGAGGCAATTAAATGATTGAATCATTTTTAGTCACATCAAGAGAAACTTTGGAAGCAAGCCTTGTTGTTGGAATAGTTCTTGCTTACTTAAATAAATCAAACAACCAAGACTACAAGCAGACTGTGTATTATGGAATTGTTTTTGGAATACTCGCGAGCATTCTTACAGCTTTTACTTTCACTTATGTTGCTGGTGACTTTCAAGGAGCTGCAGAAAACATTTTTGAAGGCGCGACAATGCTTATAGGCGCTTTTTTGCTTACAACAATGATTTTGTGGATGATGCAGCAAAGGCACATTTCGCAAGAGATTGAAGGCAAGGTGCAAAAGCATTTGTTGAATACTCAGCCAATACTTTCTCATATTGGAATTTTCATGCTGATTTTCGTTGCGATTATAAGGGAAGGCATCGAAACAGTTATCTTCCTAAATGCGCTCAATTATGCGAGCGGAATAAACTTTATTGGAGGATCTTTAGGAATTGTTGCAGCTGTTATTGTGGGATATATTTTCTTTGTCAGCACTAAAAAAATTAACCTAAAAAAATTATTTAATGTCAGCAGCATTTTATTGATTTTGTTTGCAGCTGGGCTGGTTGCACATGGAGTGCACGAACTTCAGGAGGCAAAAATACTGCCTTTGGCAAATCCTTTGTTTGACTTAAGCAATATTTTGAGTGACAGCAGCTTGCTTGGAAGCTTTTTGAAGGGAATGTTTGGCTACAATCCTGCACCAAGCCTGCTTGAATTGGCTGCTTATGTTACTTATTTAATAGGGATATTTTATGTTTATAAGAGAATAGGGAGTTCTAAATTGAAGGTAAGTGGTTGAATAGGAAATTTTAAATAAACAGTCTCTTAACTTACCGTAAACTTAATGGGGTTCACTCCAACCAGTTTTGGTAATGCTTCTTATTATAACGCTTACAAATGCATTCATTTAGGTTTTATGACTTTCAACATTTACCAATTAATCATTATGCCCAAGGGGCAAGCAGAGAAATAGATGACTTTGATAAGTCCTAAAAAGATTGATTACTAAATAGACGAATTAGTCCACCAATTGTATGGAATGACTGAAGAAGAAAAGAAAATAATTTCAGGAAAAGACAAAATACAAATAATTCTATAACAAACTATATATATTATATCTGTGTAATGTGCAATTAGCAGGTAAAACCTGTTGGTCAGTGTACCTTGAGGTGCACGTTCAACAGTACCAGCAGGTTCTGCTTTTTATTTTAATTTAAAAATAAGTGTACAATATTCGTTTTCTTTCCTATCAATACAGGAATAGGTTATTTTTACGCAAACTATAAAAACTCTCAATAAACTATTTTCTTGATGAAAAATCTTTTATGGTACTTGGTGGCAGGCACTAAAGGCGGCGAAACAAGAGGAAGGATAATCCAATTGCTAAAGGATAAACCTTCAAATGCCAATAAAATTGCTGAAATTCTAATGCTTGACTACAAAACAGTGCGACATCATTTGGAAGTCTTGGAGAAAAATAATATAATAACAGCGGTAAACAAAGGCAATTATGGAGCAGTTTATTTCTTGTCAGAAATCATGAAGATCAATCTAGAGACTTTTAATGAGATTTGGGCTAAATTTGGGAAAAAGTAGATAAATAAGGAGTTATCCATTAACTTTATGGAATCAATGATAATGAACATTACCACGATATTGACTGCTTTATCTACATTGGCTATATCAGGCTTGTTGTATGTCTATTTCAAGAATTTAAGAAGGGCAAAATCAAAGTTTACGATTGGATTATTTATTTTTGCGCTTTTATTTTTAATTCAGAATCTAGTTTCATTGTATTATTATATCACTATGATGAAATATTATGCCCCTGAAGTGGAAATTCACGTGTTCATTTTGACTCTGCTGCAATCAATTGGATTTTTGGTATTATTAAAAATAACGTGGGAATGAGGCGAAGAAAAATGAAGTTAATCAGTTATTTGCTCATATTACTAGCAGTATTTAGTGTTGTTGTTTTAGGCTGTCAAAAAAATGCTACAACGCATGTCGATAAGGCATCTGCTACTTCCATGAGCGAGAAACAAAAATGTGAAGCTCTTGAAAAATTGGAAAAATCTGGACTCACTCAATGGACAGAAGATGAAAAACAATTGATTGAGAAATGCGAAGCTATGGAAAAGAAATCCATGGAAGGAAAAGAGTCCATGATGGCTGAAGAGGGTTATGAAATGATTAATGGCAAGATGATGATGGTCAACGAGAAGACAAAAATTCACTTAAATATGGAAATGGATGCAATCCTTAATGATGGGACAAAGGTGATGACCAATGGAAAAATTATAAGAACAAATGGAACAATTTTCACATTAAAGGAAGGTGAATCAATATGGATGGATGACTCATTCATGAAAGCTGGCGAAATGATGGAAAGCAACGAAAAGGAGTCTATGATGTCCAGTTCAGCCTACACTGGAAAGGTTCTTGCAGGAACTGGAACAACTAAATATCTAGAATTCAACAAAGCCGACTATGGAAAAGCCTTGAAGGATAAAAAGAAAATTCTATTATATTTTTTTGCAAACTGGTGCCCAACATGCAAGGCAGAGCAGCCGGAAACTTTTGCCGCGTTTAACGACCTTAATAATCCTGATGTGATTGGCTTTAGGGTTAATTACAGGGATTCTGATACAGATGCTGACGAGGAATCTCTGGCAAAAGAATTTGGAGTCAGTTACCAACATACAAAGATTATTTTAAAAGATGGGCAAAAGATTGGCAAATGGCCTGATTCTTGGGACAAAAAAAGATATCTTGAGGAATTGGCAAAGGTCTAAGATGGAAAGCAGAAGATGGTCAATTTTTATTAACACTTTATTTTTTGTTTTGGGATTTAGCATAGTGTTTTCAATTGTTGGAGTTCTTTTGCAGAGCTTACTTTCAAATGTTGCTTATACTGTGCAAAATTGGTTGAGTTACATCGGTGGTGCAGTAATTATAATTTTTGGATTATATCTTTTAGGACTTATCAAAGTCAGTTTTCTTGACAGAGAGCATAAACTAAAAGTAAAAAGAAAATTTAAGTATTCCTATGTAACCTCTTTTGTATTTGGTGCTGCTTTTGCTGTTGGCTGGACACCTTGCGTTGGCGCTGTTTTGGGCTCTATACTTACTTTGGCAGCAACTAACCCCGCAAGCGCGTTTAAATTCTTGCTTTCATATTCCTTTGGTTTGGGTGCTCCTTTTCTTTTAGTTGGGCTTTTCACTTCGCAGGCAAGCAAATTAATTGAAAAAGCAGGCAACTGGCTTAAGTATGTAAATTATGTATTCGGAGTAATTTTAATTATTATTGGAATTCTTGTTTTTACACAGCAGCTGAGCAAAATTGCGAATGCCCCATTCTTGACGAATTTGCTGATATCAGCACAAGGCGAAAAAATTGATTTTGGAAATAAGCTCGGCATTGGCGTAACTTTCATTGCAGGGCTAGCATCATTCCTTAGCCCATGTGTACTTCCATTGGTTCCAGGATTCTTATCTTACCTTGCAACAACAACAGCAAATGTTGAAATCAATAAAAAAATGAATAATAATATAAATTAATTCTATTTATTCCACATTATGAAAACTAAAAGTTTTATCAAAAAGCCGTTCTTAACGCTTCTTGTTTTAGTTTTTGTTGTATTATCAATAATTTATTTTCAATCATTAAAAGCCAACCCAAATCCAAAAATTGATGGAAAAAATTTTAGCAAGAAAAATTCAGAATACCCAAGAGCGCCTGAATTTGTTGGCATTGAAAAATGGATTAATTCAGCGCCCTTGAAAATAGAGCAACTAAATGGAAAGGTTGTGCTTGTAGATTTCTGGACTTATACTTGCATTAACTGCATAAGAACCTTGCCTTACTTAAAAGAATGGGACAAGAAGTACAGCGATAATGGGCTGGTAATTGTTGGTGTCCATACACCAGAATTTGAGTTTGAGAAAAAATATGAAAATGTGCTGAAGGCTGTAAACGATTATCAAATTAAGTATGCTGTTGCGCAAGACAACAGCTATGCAACGTGGAATTCTTACCAGAATAGATTCTGGCCTCACAAATTCCTGGTTGATATAGATGGTTATATTAGATATGACCATATAGGAGAAGGCAATTATGACGATACAGAGAAAATGATACAAGAATTACTAAAGGAAAGAATGGAGCGGCTGAACAAGAAAAACGGGGTTAACACAAATGTAAGCAAGCCAAAAGAAGCAGTTGAAGTTAGCTCAATTGACGTAAAAACTCCTGAAATTTATTTTGGTTACCAATATTCTAGAGGAAATTTTGGCAACAAAGAGGGTATCAAGCAGGATGAGGTCATTGATTACAAACTACCTGTTTCAATTAGCGCCAATAATGTTTACTTGGAAGGCAAGTGGAGAAACAATGCAGATAATATGGAGCTTGTAAGCGATGATGGCGAGATAATGCTGATTTATCAGGCAAAGAACGTAAACATTGTTGCAGGGTCCGAAAATGACTCAGAATCTTATATATTTTTGGACAATGAGAAGGAAAACGACAAGAACAAAGGCTCAGAAGTTGTGATTGAGCAAAACAAAAGCGTGTCACATATAAAGGAATTTAAGCTCTACAATATTGCCTCTGCACAGAATTATGGCATTCACATCATAGATATTAATGTTTTTGGAAAAGGGTTTAAGATTTATACTTTTACGTTTGGGTGAATTTAAGTTATATTTATTTCCACTGCGAGTTTCTTAGAGTTTTAGCAAAGCGACCCTGCGAACAGCTTAATCGCTGTTAAACTCTTTTCCAGCTACGCAGTTATGGAAAATTTCGTCCGAAAAATAAATTTGAAGTCCTCGTCCTATCAAAATAGCGAAGCGATACATCTGGGACAATAATCAAGGGGCTTTGGTGTTCATTACGGATTATTTTAATTACTTAATAATGGTTACAAAATCAAAAGATTTAAATACTAGATATTATCTTCATATGTAATATGAATCAAAAATATGTTGCTGCAAAAAAAGCATTGAGATCTGCTAGATATTTAAGTATCTTGAGTAAAGGATATTTAGAAAGAGCTTTAGCAGAAATGGAAGAAGCATCTTCAATGCCTGTAGGAGTTCTTAAAACATATATTTGGAATATTTACAAAGAAAAAGAACCTGAAAGAGTTCAGTCTTGTATAGATAGTGCATTAATTTGTGCAAGAGGAAGTTCAATTACTGATAAAAGTTCAATGAGCGCATGGTTAGGATATGCACAAGGACATTCTCATTCATTAATGGACAGAATTGTGACTTATTTTGCAGGATTGGGAATTAAA